>CAZTLE010000001.1:0-79400 GCA_964614415.1 uncultured Aureitalea sp.
TTTAAGGAGTATAACATTCACATTATCGGTAAGTGTTGAACTGGCTTGTCTGAGAACAGATTGCCACTTGCAAAAGGCCATATAGTAATAAGCCTTTTCTGCGACACCCTTATCCTTTGTAAATTGTGAAAATCGCTGGACAGCCTTTACCAGGGAAATACTGTCTGATCTGAAGCCGGCACTAATTCCTTGTTCAACTGCCGAGACAAAATCTTTTTCATAAACTCGATACTCGGTTTGCGCCTGGGAGGAGAAGCACAAAACATAAAAAAAGCAGACTGCTATAACTGTTTTCATTTCTTTGGATTTATAGTTGTTCGCAATTTTTAAACTATTTTGATGCAGATCGACAATCTCCATAAAGGTTAACAAGATCAAAGGATGATTTTTCCCAGGGAGGAAAAATGATGTGTCAAGGTTTATAAAGGTTGTCGAATTCGAAGGGCAGCTTGCGGAAATTCGCAATACATTAGAATTAGAGTGCTCAGCATGGAAGTATCATTTACATTTTGGGATGTCATCCCGCTTTTAGGCGCGGTGCAGGGACTTTTTGTTGGATCACTTTTTCTTTTTACTAAAAGAGGGAATGTACTGGCAAACCGGTTGCTTGGTGTACTGCTCCTGGTTTTTTCAATTCGGTTGTTGGGAATAGTAATGTTCTGGACCAAGTTTATTATTGCGTTTCCCCATTTTTCCCTTATTGGATTTCCGCTATCCTATCTAATCGGGGCGCTTTTGTATTTTTTCGTGAAGTACATGCTTTCCGGAGAGCAGAAGTTGAATTGGAGTTTTTGGCTTCATCTTATTCCATTTCTATTCGTTTTGCTTTATATGATGCCTTATTATGTATTGAACGCCGAAATTAAGTCCTGGATCATAGAAGGGTTTTACAAAATGGACCCCGCTATTGGAAGCTCAAATATACCCGCGGTGAGAATGGCAATAACCTTGCTTCAGTTTCCCCATGTCCTCCTGTATACGTTCTTGTCCATGCGGTTGTTGAATAAATTTACACAGGACCGATATCAGTCAGAACGAACTTCAAAACAGAATCAGTTAAAATGGTTAAAAAGACTTGTCATTGGGTTTGGAATACTATTTAGCTCGTGGTTGTTGTATAATATATTAATCATCTTCGGAACTGCCTACCAAATGGAAATCGATCGAATCATAACCATTGCTATGACGGTATTCATCTATGCCATTGGCTACTTTTCATTCATGTATCCCGATATCTATATGGAGCTGATCCCCAGGTATACTGTGAAATATGAAACATCAACCCTTTCCGAAGAGATTGTTGAGGATACCCTGAATAAACTCGAGGCTGCTATGACCCATGAGAAACTTTACAGGAACAATCGCCTTAGGCTGGCCGATTTAGCCAGGGCACTGGACATTTCGGCTCATCAGCTTTCTCAGATAATCAATGAGCGGCTCAATCGGAACTTCTTTGATCTTGTCAACGGGTACAGGATCGAAGAGGCTAAGAAGATCTTATCCGATCCCGAAAACCGGAAACTCACATTGCTTGGTGTCGCCTATGAAGTGGGATTTAACAACAAAACCTCTTTTAACAACTACTTCAAAAGGTACACCGGCCTTACACCATCTCAGTTTGTAAAGCAGACCAGTGAGGCTTCCCAAAAAGTTGAGTAGGATATCGGCAAATCAAATTAGAAGAGGACTTTCTTCATTAAATATCGACCTAGAACCTAATTCCCGGAGCAAGAACGAATATAAAAACAACCAATAGTAAAATCAGGAACACCACAGGAATCCAACGGATCCTATCTTTAAGATTTTCTGAGGAATGTGTAGTTCGTCCGGAAAATGTTGCCGAAACCCAAACCCAGGGAATAACCGTCGTCAAAATGAGCAACGGGGAAAGGGCCTGCTCCCAGGGAGGTAATCGAAAGGGGAGGATCAGTAAGGTGCCAAGCGCAGCACTTATCACAGCTATATACCGGATATGACGAAGCCGTTCTTTAGGGATCGATCCATTTGTCTCTTTCGGAGCAAAACCTAAAAGCTGTCGGGTAAACCAAAAACAGAACAATACGATCAGAAGAAATCCGATGAGCGACATAATCACCGTTACAGCCTCCGAAGAGCTAAAATGACCTACGAACACCTGTCCCATGTCCGAATAGGGTGCGAAAACCACAGTAACTACCTGGTAGATCGATTGAATAAAACCGTGAAAGATGAGCCAAAGCAAGAACAATCTCCAGGCTTCCGATATTTTCTTTACAGACAGCAATACGATGGTCAGTAGTATTGCCAGAATGAAAATTGTGAGCGCTCCGCTTCCCTGCATCAGTTGGGTAAGCTCATGTTCCCCGTCCCAATTGTGATTGTTATGGTATAAGTACGCTGTGAGTCCCAGGGATTTCTTTCCCAAAACAAGAAACAGCTCCTGAACGAAAAAGATCAGGTTGTAAGCAATGGCATACAGTACTGCAGAATTGATGGCAACCCGATACAGTTTTTGCTTCTGATCAATCGCAACCGACTTGAACCGCACAAGGTTTCGTATTCCCAGTACTATGGGGATCAGGACGAATAGTGAAAAAAATATACGAGCAAGAATCACGGTTCCGTTATTGGTTCTCTTCCAACCATTGCACCAGGTGATCTTCGACGGCTGCAAGATCATCTTCAGGGGTTTCCCAGTCACAGACCAACCGGATGTACAATCGTGTGGCGGTAGCCATTCCTCCGGAATCATACAGGTTTTTGTACATGTGGGGAAGACTAATGTCAATGGGATAGTCGAGGCACATTCTAAACGCCGCATCCTCGTTTTTGAAATAATCAGACGCGAGATTGGGAGCGGGAAGATCAGGGGCTACCCATTTCACATCCTGATCACGACCACTTGTATCTGTCCAGTAGATCGTTGCGATGCGGACGGTTAGCCCGGAGTTGGGGAGTTGTTGCCTTACCGCATCTCCGAAAGAACTCGGAGAGGATCCCGTAGGTTCCCCCACAAAAATAACATCGGTCCACCTGCGGAGATCGTTCACCAGGTGCTGAGCTGCCGAAAAGGTCTTTCGCCCTATTAACGTATAGAAACGCCCGGGTTCGTTCAGATGTGGATTTTTGAGCAGCAGATTGACCACGGAGATCGAATAGGTATTGTCCCCGCCAAAATTATTTCTAAGGTCCAGTACGATGCGTTCCGGTGAGATGCGTTTGATTTCGTCGTCAACCATCCCCAGGAATTTTATCAGCCTTGTGCCTTCCGGGGCATTGTTCATTTGATTGATCTGTAGGAACAGGGTCTTTTCTTCCTCCAGATACGAATGCCAATAATACTGATCGGTATTCTGACGACTCAGAATAACATCGGTCGGAGCCATGTCATAGCCGGAATCCATAAATTTGACCTTAGGAAGCCGTGACAGTGCCGAAAGGGAGACGTCCTCGGTCTTTCCGTCAAATACTGTGGTAAGGACTACTTGTTCGGCGTCATTTTCTACAATATCCAATGATTTCAAAATCTCGAGGATAGCCAAACGGGAAGGGGCAATGAGCATATGACCGTATTCGTTGTCGAAGTGTGAAAGTGATCGGGCATTCTCCAAAGCGTCTGTTGTAAGAACGTTGTTGATCTTTATCACCTCACGCCCTAAGAGGTGGGCGTAGTCCTTTGTAGCACGGGTGATGAACAAACCGTCGTCAAACCAATAAAACTCGACCGGAAGATGTCTGAAAACCAAGGTAGTATCGGTGGGTAACTCCGTACGCGAGTGCGCCTGACTTAACCCGATCCCCTCCTGTAACGGCAGTGTGAGGCGTGTATGCCCATCATTAGCAAGCGCGACGAATTGCGCGAATCGTGCGGTAATTTCATGATCTTCAAGGGTTGGGATCTCCTCTTTTATCTCTGCAAAGAGCTCTTCAAAAGCCGCTACATTAGTACGCTTATAGAGGTTTTGGTGGTTCTCCTTCAGTAAAAAATACAAACTATCCAGGTCTTCCGTCCACTGTGCGTCTGTGAGTACCCTGGAAGCCATTTGGTTGTGGGTGCTTTTCGATGCTTCCGTATTGCAGCCAATCAAAAGCAGCAAACAAGAAGTAAATACATAGTAGATGGTTCTCATATCACATTTTTTTCGCGGTGAACGGCATATTGACCCCTTGTATTTCGAAGGTTATGCTGAAAGTGTCTCCTTTTCGGATCTTCTTAAATTTCTTTTTGAACGTGTCCAGTGATGTGTATTGCTCTCCATTTAGGGACGTGAGATATGATGGGGGTTTAAACATCACCTGCCGGAACGCTACAGGAACCAGAGGATCGGCTTTTCCACCGATTCTAATGCGGTCCCCATCCTGCATCAGCATGAGTCCCAATCCGTCCAAAGGGCCACCTCCCGGACGGCGCACGGTTGGGTTACCACCCCGGCGTGTCCGTTTCGGACTGTTGATTGTGTTTTTTGAAAGCGCAAGGGATGCCTGCGGATTTGCCATGGTCTCTTCGATCCATTTATGATAGGTCGAAACCCGGGTGTAGTGCTCAACGGCACCATAGGTGCCCGGGCCATTTGCACCAGGCATTCCGGCGGAACTGATTCCCGCTACCCGTGGAGTTTCATTCTCCATAATAAATGCCGGGCCTCCGCTATCTCCGCGTCCGGCGGTTCCTTCCAGGGTTGTCCCGCCTGGAGGAGCGTCAAAGTCGAACACAATCTTGTCGGCGGTCGTGCGATCAATGGTATTCGTTGCACCGCGCTTTATACCATCAACGGTCCAGGTAGTTTCCTGTCCGTTTTTGAAATCACCATGTCCCACTATGATGATGGATTTTCCGGCTTCATCGGTAGACCTGTACAATCCGGCGGGTTCAATGTCCTGGACAGACTCCTTGAGCCGTATGAGGGCAATATCGGCTCCTTGCATAGGAGCAAAATTGGGGTGGACAAAAATTTGATCTACCGTGTATCCCTTTTCAGTGTTTGCGAAAAATATCTTTAGGTCTAACCCTTCCCGACGAAACATGCCTTGAGCTACATGACCTGCTGTGATGACCCAGTTTTTGGCGATAAGTGTGCCGTCACCTCCTCGTTTACCCACTTTGCATACGGCTGGGAATTTGGCGCCTAGTTCCCGGTATTCGGAATCATCCCTGTCGTGTCGAATAACAATGTCGGAATCCGGATTCGGGGTGCCTCCGAAGACTGAAATGATGCAAAACAACATTCCGAAGAGAACCCACCTGCTTGCTGCGTTAACTTTTTCCATGGCAATTTTATTACGGTTGCTGTCTCAAATATAGATTGTGATGTATTGATTCGGGCAGCCGTTGGGACGAAGTGACCGGCTTTTGGAGTGAACTGGCTGTTTTTAGGCGTGAAATATGGAAGACAGTACCCGGAATAATGTAATTTTAAGCATGCCAATACGAAGCGCATTCATTAGGAGTATTTGGATTTCTGCCGGAATCTGGACCTTTTTATTTGTAGCCCTGTTCGTAAGGCAATTGCTACATGACGTTCCCGATACTTTTGCCAATCGCACACGCTTGATAAGCTGGCTTTTGGGATTGGTGGTGATCTTGTTGGTACGCTTCGCCATTCATAGTACCCGAAGATTGAAAGCCCGGTGGTTTTTGGCCGTGGTTTTTGGCTTGCTGGTAGTCTCTTTAGTATCCCTGGGCGGACAGTTCGTCCTGAAAAAGGTTAATGAAACTGAGATCTACGTTGAGGAGGGCCCACCCAGGAAAGAGGCCGTTGTTATCCGTGAGAATGGTGAGGTTAAAGAAATAAGAGCAACTGTGGGGAAGAGCCATAAGGTGGTCACTTACGACCTGTTGTGGATGTATATACTGACGGCGGCGATTGTTTTCATGACAACCCTGGTAATGGACCTCAATTCGCATAAATTGGAACGCTACAAACTCCAGAATCAGCTTTCTATGGCCGAGTTGAATGTGTTACGCTCACAACTCAATCCGCACTTTTTGTTCAATGCTCTCAACACGGTCTCCTCGCTCATTGATGAGAATACCAGGGATGCTCAGCGAGTTTTGGAATCGTTCAGTCAGTTGCTTCGCGATGTAATAGACCGGAGCAAGGAACAGTTTGTGACACTGGAAGAGGAGGTTCAGTTCATAGAGCGCTATGTTTCTATTGAGCAAATACGATTTGAGAAACCCTGGAAGTTGAATGTATCCATAGCCCCGGAAACGCTTATGGCTAAGTTTCCGGCGATGACCCTTCAGCCACTGGTGGAGAATGCGATCAAACATGGAATATGGGAACGCAAGGAGGAATCTGTAAAGGAGGACAGAGAAGGAGGGAAGATCGATATAATAGCTGAGGAGAAGGGAGGTAGATTGCAGGTATTGGTTCGGGATGATGGTCCTGGAGCAGAACCCGGACAACTTTCCAAAGGAGCCGGATTGACGATCACCGAACACAGATTGAAATCACTCTACAAAGATGACTTTATGTTGTTATTTAAGAATGCTGCCGGCGGCGGACTTGAAGTTACAATAGAAATCCCTTTTGAGGAATGGAACGGATCCAATCATGGCTAAACTCACTGTAATCATAGTAGACGATGAGCCGATGGCTTGCCGGCGTATTGCCAACCTGCTTGGTGCCTATCCGCAGTTTCGGATATTGGAGATTTGTCATGACGGGATTGCGGGGCAGGAAGCCATTGAATCCCTAAGTCCGGATGTTGTTTTCCTGGATATTGAAATGCCCGGTAGAACAGGAGTGGAGTTGGTGCAACAGTTGCCTGAAAAGAACCGTCCTGTTATTGTTTTTATTACGGCGTATAACAAATACGCGATCGAAGCCTTCAATTTTTTTGCTTTGGACTATCTGCTGAAACCATTCACGGAAGAACGGTTTGCAGAAACCATTCGACGCATTTCGGAGCGTAAAAAGAAAGAGATGATGACAGGCCTCGAACATCAGCTGAACGCCTTTCTCGATTTTATGCAAGGTGATGCACCTGCGGATACAGCGACTTCAGACAGGATACAGGTAGCCCTGGGGAATCGTATTTACTTCATTAAAATTGCTGAAATCCAACATGTTGTGGCATCCGGTAATTATGTGAACATACAAACCGAAAGTGCTGTTCACGTCCTACGGGAGACCCTAAGTAGTTTTGAGAAGAAGGTCATCAACCACGGATTCATACGAATCCACAAATCCTATCTCATAAATCCCGAATTCCTGCAGGAGGTCAACAAGAAAAGAAACGGGACGTATACGATCAGGATGTCTGACGACACCGTGTTCAGCTTAAGTAAGACGTACAAAGACGATTTTTTCAGTAAGATGAAATAAGACCTATTCTTTCATCACCTTCTTCACCAATGCAATGTCACCGGCAACGGTCATTAACTTCAGAAAATAGATACCTCCGGAAAGATTTGACAGATCCAACTGTACATAACCGGCATCTATAATTCCGTTGCGTACATTCCGTCCCGTACTGTCCAGCAGGGTATACTCGAAACGATCGGTCGAATTGAGAAGCACAGTAGCCGTGCTGCGAACCGGATTGGGGTGTATGGTCACAAAAGACGGGTCGAAGTCATCATTGGAGAGTGGCTCGCATTCAATCTCGTTCAAAGTTTCCAGCGGGCAGGTGGAAGCCATCCACTCGTTAGTAGAAGCCGCACCGAAAGTGAGATCTACAGTTGACAGGAGATCGGCTACGATTTCACGCGAATCATTTTCAAAGTCATACTCGTATACTTTACTGTCTTCGTCGATGCCAAAAACCCTGTTGGTATCGCAGTCTTCAAAAACGTTTACAAACGCATACATTAATGGGAGTGAGCATCCTACGTCGAGAATATCGGTACCATCATAGGCCTTTATGAATTCGTTGAACAAATCGGGATATACCAAATTTCCCTTGTAGTAGGTATAATCACCGGGGGTGGAGATTCCGTCTTCCACGAATTCGAAAGTATCTAAGTTCAGGTCATAGGAAAAAAGCTCCAGGGAGAACGTTTTACTGGTGTACAACCTAAAATTGGCATCGCAGATGAGTCCCGTGTACGTGCCATCCGCGGGAAGGGAGAATAACTCTACAGCGGTTTCATTTATAAGGTCGATCTCGACAAGGAGATCAAAATTGGTAACACCAAAAAGCCGACCATCCGGAGCGAAGGCAATATCGGTAAGGTTGCCTACGATATTAGCCGGGACCTGGAAAAGGTCGGTAACGGAAAAATCGGTTATGTCCACACGCTTCAGTTCGTTGCTATTGTTAACCAGATAGAACTCCTGGGCCGAGACGTTAATTCCTAAAAGAAGGATTATGTAAAAGATAATGGGTTTCATTTTTCTATTTCAGCAATTGAAAGGTAAGTTAACTCTAACAGGTCGAGTCTGCTATGAATTTAAACAAATTAAGTTAAATGACACATTATAAGTTACACTGATTGAATTGGCTTAACGAAAAATTAATTGTCATTGATTTCTATATTACCTACATTTGGGACAAATCGGCGGGTCGCCGCTTTACCCCTCCAAGTATTGTCCCCCTCCACAACAGATTTGTTATATGCCTCACAGAAGGTAAGATGGTTATCTTTGGGGTCTGATGAAAAATAAAGAACGATACAATATCAATTATGATTAAGAAAACTACACTCCTCATTCTTATTCTATGTTTTAGTAGTACCATTTCCTTCAGTCAGTCCAGGGATTTTACGTTTGGAATAAATGGATATGTAAAGGAAAGCCTTATTGCCAGAGCTTTTGCCGTGGATTTTGTAGTACAACCGGACAAGAAGATTCTGGTTGGAGCGCGAACGAATGAATGTAGTAGCTTTTGCGAAAATTGGGCCGCCATAATTCGATACAATGCCGATGGTACACGGGACCTTACTTTTGGGGACGATGGCGCCATAGTATTCCAACGCAATGGAACAGGTACGTCTCTCAATGATGTTGATCAGTACTCAGACGGAAAGATCCTGGCCAGCGGGATTGCCGGTGTTGATTATTTCTTCACACGTTTTCATCCGGACGGTTCCCTGGATACCAGTTTTGGAAACAATGGTACCATATTGATCAGTTCTTCAGGGGTTTGCCGGAATTTAAAGATCAAGATCCTTTCGGATGATTCAATATTATCAGTTGTGAGATATTGCTATCAGGGAAATCTTCGCAAAACCGATGTCATTAAATACGATCAGGATGGAGTGTTAGATACGAGTTTTGGCAGCGGGGGAACAACAGGTTTGGAATTTGGATTTGACGATCAGGCCATAAATGACTTTGTCATTACTCCGGACGCTAAGATAGCCCTGGTGGGGAGTGCCGGAGACCTGAATTCTTCCAATGAGTTGGAAGAGGAACTCTTTGTTGTAAGGCTACTCGAGAACGGATCATTTGATACAGGCTTTAATGGAACCGGCTTATTTACACATCCAATTACGGCTACAACGGGTATACTGGTGCAGCCGGATGGGAAGCTTTTACTCACTGGAATTGAAGGTTTTGTTGTCGTTCCTTCATCCGGTGACATAGCCATAATGCGTCTCACTGAGAGTGGGGCTCTGGATACAAGTTTTAGCGGCGATGGTTATGACCTTTTGAACATAGATACTGCGGCAGATTATGGTAACGCCCTGGCATTACAGGAGGATGGCAAGATAATCATTGGAGGCCGCTATTTTGATTTTGGTGGTGGGACCGGTTATGATGAAGTACTGGCTCGATATAATAGTAATGGGACACTTGATACCACTTTTGGTGACGCCGGAGTTATTGATGTAGGCAGTTCCGGTGGAGGAGATGAAATTTTCAGACTATTGTGGCAGGATGACTTCAGGCTACTGTCCCATGGGAAATCCGGACCGATTACCCTGGCGACTGGGCGATTTATTATTGAAGACGCAGCAGCTACCATTGACATCCCTGATGCTAATTTCGAACAACGATTACAGAGTCTGGGACTTGATACTGACGGAACTATTAACGGGCAGATCTTCGCTTCAGATGCTCTTCCGGTAACGTCATTAGACATTTCTTCTTCGGGAATAGTCGATCTTACCGGCCTTGAAGGTTTTATAAACCTGGAAGTGCTCGATTTTTCAGATAATTCCGTTTCATCGGTAGATCTTGCGCTTAATACGGCACTCACCTCTGTGGATGGTAGTTCGAATCAGTTGACCTCTTTTTCCGTAAATCAGAATACAGGTCTTACGGATATAACGGTCAACAATAACAACCTCGTGGATTTAGACTTTTCCACCAATCTCCTCCTGGAGAATCTTAATGTATCCAATAATGCCCTGGAGTCTCTTTCCGTAAAGAACGGAAACAATACCAATCTGGTTACATTCAACGCTACCCAGAATCCGCTGCTAACTTGCATCGAAGTAGATACCGACATCATAGGAAACATTCCGGCAGGTTGGTTAAAAGATGCGACGGCCGACTATCAACCCATGTGTCCTCCCGACTTCGACCCACCTACAGTAATTACACAAGACATAACCGTATCACTTGATGCTAATGGAATGGTAATGATCGCTCCACTTGATGTTGACAATGGCTCTTTTGATAATGTCACGGCAACGCCTGACCTTGTGTTCAGTCTGGATGTCGATACTTTTGATTGTACTGATATTGGCGCAAATACGGTAACACTGACGGTCACTGATGAAAGCGGAAATATGGCTTCCGATACGGCGACGGTCACGGTAGAAGATAATCTTCCACCCAATGTAATCGCCCAGGACATTACGCTTCAATTGGACGCCCTTGGAATGGCATCGACTCAGGCTACTTCGGTGGACAACGGCTCGGATGACAATTGTGAGGTCGATACACTTACCATTGACGTCCAGGATTTTGATTGCACCGATATTGGGGATACGACCGTTACGTTAACGGCAACCGACCCGTCCGGAAATATGGCATCAGACACGGCTACCATAACGGTTGTGGATGATATTGCACCTATAGTGCAGGTTCAGGACATCACGGTTGATCTTGCCGGTGCTGCATCGATAAGCATAATGCCGGGAGATGTTGACAATGGTAGTACGGATAACTGCAATTTCAGTTTGTCCCTTGACAATGATACCTTCACTTCACCCGGAGACTATTCTGTTATGTTAAGTGCCACTGATTCATCCGGTAACTCGGCATCAGACCAGGCAACCGTTACGGTAATTGATTCTACCTTGGGCGTCGATGATTTTGGAGGTGCGGAAGTGAGAATATTTCCGAATCCGGTTGAGAATGTCCTATTCGTAGAGACCTCCCTACCTGTTCAATCGGTAGTAATATTTGATCTTTTAGGACGAAGGCAGCTGCAGTTTTTAGAAGAATCGACCCTGGACGTTGGGCCACTTTCTACCGGTATATATTTCGCACGAATTACTTTGGAGAATGGTGAAACAGGAGTATTCAGGTTGCTGAAAGAATAATAAGTCGTCCGGCTAGTCATAATACCGTTTCAGGAACCAAATGTCAGACAGGGTGATATTGATATTCACCAGATTGAAGTTCTCCTCGACCAAAATTCCGCCCACGGTTCCCTGAAAACCCCGCGTATAAGAGATATTCAAGGATGAACTGGATTTCCCGAGAGGCAATCCAAGTCCCAGACTAAATTGGTAGGAATCAATCGCCACATCACTAACGCGTAAAAACCCGGAATCATAGCTAAAGCCGGCCCTGTAACTCATGCGGTCGGTATAACGCCGCCCTCTGGGGTCTTTCAGATATTCCAACCCTGCGGTGATCATTGTCTGATCGATATATTCCCCCAGTCCGTCCGACTGATTGGTTGCGTCCCAAAACTTGTGATTTACATCCAGATTGGCCGTAAATCCGGAAAGAAAATTGGCACTAACACCAAAACCCGCATGCATGGGAAGTGTAAATCCGTCTACTTTCTCGTTAGTCGATTCTTCGACCACCGTGAGGACAAAATCCAGGGCTTTTTCAATACGCAGGTCTTGTCTGGCATTAAGCGTTACAGGGGTGTCCAGGACAAGACCAATGGCTATTTTATCGCTAACGGCATACTGGGCACCCAGGCCAAAAACAAAGCCCCTGTACTTGGTCTTTTCATTGATATTCAAGAAGCTCTCCGCCAGCGTTATGTTTTCGAGTTCTTCGATCTTTCCAAAAAGGTAAGAGGTGTGAATACCCAGGGAGATACGGTCATGTACTTTATGTGCCAGGCCAAACTTTACACTGTTTATACCTCCGCTGCCCAGCACATTGGCTGTGAATTGGTCAAGACTGCCTTCTACGGTACCTTCCAGTCCGATAAGGGAGTATCCAACGGTTGTCGATGGAACCAGAGACATACTCATCCCCCACTTGCCGTTACCATTGAACCCAAAAGCCATATTTGAGAAGTTTGCGGCGATACGTCTTTCTTCATCGGACCGGTTTGAAATGGAATTCACTTCAGCATAGAGACCGGTGTCGAAGATCACCTGCTTTTCAGAAATAAATGCCAGTGATGCGGGGTTGTTGTCGTTTAGCTGGGCACCGGGCATGAGGGCAATACCTCCATTGCCCAGGCCGGGGAATTTCCCGAATCCCGAATTGCTTTCAACACCCAGACCAAAAAAAGAATAGGGTGATCCTGTTAGGTTATTTACCTGGCAAAGTCCTGCGGAACAACAACTTAAAAGGAGTAAAAGAACCGCCTTTTTGAAGAGAACACTACTCATCATAGATGGCATAGGTAAGTACTAGTTTGGCTTCAAACTCCTGACTTTCTTCTCCGTTGAGGACATACCTGTCTACGGTAGCACCAAAGTCTACAGGGATAATAATGAGTGCATCGTCGACGATAAAGTCTTCATTGAGTTTCTCATCAATATAAACGCCAACAGGAATCTCGTAGAATACAGCGCCATATTCTTCATCATCCCGGTTGAGCACGGCGGTGACAAATCCAGAACCATTTATAAGAGCCCGGTCTATTTCATTGTTTGCATCAACAACACTCATCGCCAGGGAGTCCCGTATGGGCCGGGAATCGTCGAAAGACGAGGACACCGGTTTGATCTGAAGATTGGCACGAATCACGGTTCCAGTCCCGGGCACTTGGTACATGGAACGGATTGATGGAAATCGCACTCGGGTCACGATCCCGACCCCGGATTGAATAAAAGTTCGGTCACCTGCTGCCGTGGAGCCCAGGTTAAACTCCTGGTCTGTCAATTCGGCGATGGCCGTATTGCCCGGATCACTTTGAATGTTGTTGAAGTACGCCGGGCTGGTAGCATTGGGGTTGATGGCAAGATCATAGAAGTCATTGATATCCCCAAACTCGTCACGTATGGTGAAGAAAAAGCGCAGATAGGTTTCTTCCGTTGAAACCGAAAACCCTAGAACGGAGCCGTCGTCAACATCCCCCGGTTGCAGAGAGAAGCCTTTCAGGTTTTGCCTAAGATCAAAATCGTTGGAGATAGTTCCGTCCTGAATGAGCTCAAAGAGGGGTTCTCCAAATTCAAAGGGCAATGGAATATGTAAGGAGTCATCTTCGCGTGGTTCCGGCATATAGGTGATTTCAGCCAGCGGAACTTCATTGAATGCAGATACACTGGTGTTATAGAAGAAATCGTCTTCCGGATTCAATTCGTCTTCCAATAGGTGCACTTTGATCTCATTGGGCTGTAAGGTGTCATTGTAAAAATACCGGTCGTAGCCCAGGACAAGAGCGACACTGTCCAGCTCAGCATCGGCTGAAATATCAAAATCTATGGTGGTCATTTCAAAAAATGTGGAGGCACGTACGTTACCGAATTCTTCATCTTCGTACCTCCCGATGAGCAGTCTTTCGGTGGAAGATGTAACAATACTGTCGAACTTAAAGGTGGAAAGTTCCACGGTAAAGGTGTCTATGGTAATGATCCGAACGTTGGTATCGGTGAAGTCCTCTCCGATAACGAAGGTGGGGAGTTCCGTTTGATCAAGCGAGCACGCCGTTAATACAACCGCCAGGGTGGCGAGGTAAATGATCCTCTTCATGGTCTTTCGTTTCCCACAAAGAAACTTACCTGAGTAGTTTGTAGAAACAAAATTAGATGTACCTCAGGTATCAATAGATCAACAGGTCGTTTTTAATGATAATTACTGAAATGGCGGTTTGATCGATTAAATTCAGCTATAGGTCTACTAAAAGCGAGCCATTGTCTAACATATTTCAACCCTCTTTTCGGGTCGGCTACATTTACCCCCAAAGTGATGCGAATGAAGCGCTTTATGATGTATGTATTATTAGCACTTTCCACTACAGCCAATGCTCAAATGATGACTCCGGGAGAGATCGGACGGGCTTCCTATGAGCTCGTCCCGGACCTGGGGGGTAATCAGCTTGAGAAGTATGAGGTGGGAATGCGCTTCGGAAGACCCATAGGGCGATCGGTGGTTGGCTTTAGCGCCAATTTTGTACGATACAAATGGCTGTTTAATGAGACTCCCATTGAAGTCGATCTGCGTCCTTATACTGATTTTTATAGAGTCCAGGCCGGCGTGTTTTACGGCTACCGGTTCAATGATTCCTGGTCGGGGATGATTCGATTCAGTCCCGGAATAATGTCCAATTTGAGGACTTCCCTTTCCGGTGAAGACTGGGTTTTCAATACAATGGCGTCTGCCACCCGACAGTGGGGAGATACGGCATCCGTAAAAAGATTGGTTTTTGGGATAGGGTTTGGAACCCTGGTCGGGACCCCCAGGTTGTTTCCTGTGATCTCCTACGGTGAGGAGATCAATGACGCGTGGAGCTACATTCTGGGGTTCCCACAAACCCAAATTGTATATCAACCCAACCCGCAAAATCAAATTTCATTGGGAGCCTCACCGGATGGCCTGTATGGTAATAACGGAGAGGCCACGGCGGTTGATGTGGGGAATGTTCAGGAAAACACCAAGCTGCGATATGCCGGGATTAACACAGGTTTGCGCTATCGAAGGAGGTTAGACCCTAATTGGACCGCCATAATCAATAGCGGATATACCATACCCCTTAATCTTGAGATAACCGATGCCGATAACACAACCCTTTACGATCTCAATGCCCATGGCTCCTTTTATATTACCATGGGCTTATCCTTTAACCTAAACATGATGAACAATGAAGAAAATTCGAACAAGAGGTAACAACCTTGTCTTTGGAATAGCAGGTCTCCTGATATTATTCAGTCTTTGGGGATGCTCTAATGATGACGATGACGACTCCCTGATCGGGAACTGGAAAAGCCGTTCGGTATTTGATGGTACTCCCAGGAGCAGCGCCGTTTCATTTACCATTGGGAACTTTGGTTATATGGGGACAGGCTACGATGGAGATGACTATCTGAACGACTTCTGGGTGTACGATATGGAAGGGAACTTCTGGAGTCAACTGGCCCCGTTTCCCGGCACTGCCCGGTCATCGGCCGTTGCTTTTGCCCTAAATGGACAGGGCTATGTAGGTACAGGGTTTGACGGTGATGTTGAACTGGGTGATTTCTATCGTTTCAATCCCGGGACTAATTCCTGGAACGCCATTGCAGATTTTGGCGGCACGGCTCGGCGCGGTGCTGTTGCTTTCTCTTCGGAAGCAGCCGGATATGTAGGTACCGGTTTCGACGGAGACAATGATAAAAAAGACTTTTGGAAGTACAACGCTACAACCGATTCATGGACGGAACTCATCGGATTCGGCGGGAACAAGCGACGCGATGCGATGACATTCACCATGGGATCGCAAGTATACCTCGGTACCGGGGTATCCAATGGCCTGTTGTTGGAGGATTTCTGGGTTTTTGATACGGGTTCCGATAGCTGGTCGCAGCTGAACGATCTTGATGAGGACGATGATCAGATCATCGTTCGGTCCGATGCCGTTGGCTTTACGATAAATGATAAAGGCTACATAGCCAGTGGCCGCAACGGCGTGTCTATACTGGAGACCACATGGGAATACGATCCTGTAAGCGACACCTGGACGGAAAAAACGTCCTTCGAAGGGACGAGTCGTATAGATGCCGTAGCCTTTTATGATGGCCTTCGCGCTTTTGTAGCACTGGGAAGAAGCGGTAACCTCTTCCTGGACGATAACTTCGAGTTTCAACCCTTTGTGGAAGAAGACGAAGATGATTAATTGTGTTTGGATGTAATAATGTATTGCAAATAATTATTACAAAGGATCGGGAGATATGCTTTACCATTTTATGATTGATTGAGTTGTTTCATATACATCTAGTATCTCCTGATCCTTAATCTTCTTTTAAAACCGTGAAAAAGATAGTTCTCATCAGCTTGGTTTTCGTCGCCTCCCTAACGGTTATTTCGTTGCTTGTTACACACAACAAGACCAATGAAACGAGCATATATTCTGCAGTGATTCACCAATCCGAACAGAGCTACTGGTACTACGAGATCCTATTGGAGGGAGAGCTTCTCATCCGCCAGGAGGTCATCCCCGGAATTTCCGGGGTGCATCGGTTTCAAACTGAAGAAGATGCCTTGCGCGTTGCCAGATTGGTGGTGTCAAAAATGGAGCAGGGCGTAGTACCTCGTGTTACTGCCGATGAGATTGAAGAATTAAACATTACTTTTGGTTTGTAGGCGAATTATGAACGTTGCTTCCTATCATATGGCTATGTCCCGCAAAGGAATAAGGATACATGAGTTTTGGATACACCTGATCACCTGGATCTGTTTCCTGTCGCTTCCCGTGAGCCTGATGCTGTCTCAGTGGTCCAGCTTTCAGTGGCATGTACTTTCAAAATTTGCCCTTAACATTGGGATCTTTTATGCCAACTATCTCGTATTCGCGCCTCACTTCCTGCTCAAGAAGAAGATACTGCAATACGTGTTGATATCCATAGGATTTGTGTCGTTATCCACAATGCTTATGGTGACGATTAGTCCTATGATGGATATGGATAGGATGCAGGCTATCCTTCAGGAAAGAGAGAATCTACCTGCCTTTAAAGGTGTTAAGTACGCCGTTCCCTTTATGATCCTGATGGCCTTTTATTTGTTGGGAGGCACGGTGGCTCTAATGAAAGACTTTTTCGTACGCGATAAACTGTTGAAAGAAAAGGAAGTCAAAAAAACGGAAACCGAACTTAGATTTCTGAAGAACCAACTGAATCCCCATTTTCTGTTTAATTCGTTGAACAGTATTTATTCCCTGGTTCGAAATAAGTCCGACGAAGCTCCGCAAGCGGTAATTACCTTATCGCAACTTATGCGGTATATGCTTTACGATGCCAAGCAGGAAAAGGTACTGTTGAAACACGAGATCGAATACATCGAAAATTATATCTCCCTGCAGCGATTGCGCCTTTCAAACAGCGAGAACGTCACGGTGAGTATTAAAGGCGAGTATGAGAATAAGAAAATATATCCCCTATTACTCATTTCTTTTATTGAGAATGCCTTCAAGTATGGCACCAATTTCAAAGGAATCACCGATGTTGCCGTGACGATTGAAGTTCTTCAGGATAAGCTATTGTTTCGGGTGAACAACTTTCTGGGGAATTATAAAAAGAACGATTCGAGCTCGGGGATAGGACTGGACAATATTAAAAACCGACTTGAATTGTTGTACCCCAACTCGCACCATTTGTCCATTACCAGCAATGAGAAGCGCTATTTTGTGGATCTCGAACTAACAATTAACTAGGATGAATTGTATAATCATAGATGACGAGCCCTTGGCCATAAGTGTTATTGAGTCCTATTGCGAGGACCTTGGCAACATACAGGTGCTGGGAAGTTTCACAAATGCCATTGACGCCATGGACATCCTGCGCGAGAAGAAGGTGGATCTTATCTTCTCGGATATTGAAATGCCTCAGATCAATGGGATCGAATTCATAAAATCCATTGACAACAAACCCCTATTCATTTTTACGACAGCCTATCCCGAGTATGCCCTGGACGGATTTGAACTCAATGCTGTGGATTATCTGGTAAAGCCTATACCGTTCTCCCGTTTTCTGAAGGCCGTTAACCGGGCCAAAGAGCTTGTTGAACTGCGAAAGCCCGCTCCTAAAGAAAAGAATGTGATTCCTGCCTACGGAACCTCCCGAAATACGGAATTCATCTTCGTAAAATCGGAATACGAGAATATTAAGATTGTACTAGACGACATCAAGTTCGTACAGGGGCTGAAAGACTATCTGAAGATACACACCAATAGGAACAAACCTATCTTAACACTTATGAGTTTCAAACATCTCATGAGTCAGCTTCCTCCGGACCATTTTGTACGCGTGCACAGGTCTTTTGTAGTGAATATCAGTAAGATCAAAGCGGTGCAAAAAAGTAAGGTCGTTATTGATGACATCCGGATCCCGATCGGGGAGAGCTTTCGGACCGATTTCTTTAATCGGATAGGCCTCTGAGTGAGCAATCACCATTCATAAACTTCCATTAAAAAAGGCCATTCGTCTATGAATGCTCCGGGTAGGTATATCGCTTTTGCGAGGTGCTTCGGGGAGCTCTATATTGGGATTGTTAATTAAAATAGTCTGAAAAACAAGTTGTTATGAAAAGTCTAAGCGCGGCTGTTTGCCTTTGGTTGATGAGCACACTGTCCCTTGTTTCGCAACAAGACCTCTCGGTTGAAGAAATAGTGAGCTATCAAAATAAAGCCATGGCGAAATTGGAAATGACTCCCAAACAAACGGAACAGGTTTCTGCTATCAATCTCACCTATGCCACGAAGCAGATGGCCTTGATGGATGAGGAAGGAAGTATGTTTGGCAAATTTGGTCGTATGAAGAAACTGGGAAAGGCTAAGAACGCCGAACTCGAGAAGGTACTAACCGAAGAGCAGTACGAGCGATACGAAGACGATATAGAACCTCAAATAAGAAAGCACTTCAGAGCAAAGATGCAACAAAAGTAATCCAGGGATAAGGTTAGTTTTTAAAGTGTTCACCTGGTAGATTGAAAGAGGTCCTCTTGATTAAGGAACTCTTTGAAAAAACCCTCCCGGCGGCTTTTCATCAGGTGCTTATGCTGTCTGGGGGGTTATCACAATGTTTGAATCAAGAATCGCGACACTACTGGTTGCTCAGCAGTTGATTAATTGGCTTTCGCGTTTGCATTCATAACGAAAAATTCGGCCCTTCGATTTTCCTGATGTTCGGTCTCACTACAAGGAATATCATTCTCACATTTATTAGCCAATTGAGATTCACCCAATCCAATGGCCCTTATCCTATCTTGATCAATACCCCGTGACACCAGATAATCTCTCACAGAATTGGCCTGCCGATCCGAAATGTTCTGATTGTAGGCATCGCTTCCTCTGGAATCCGTGTGACTTTCAATAACAAGCATCAATTGAGGATAGTCGTACATGACCTGTGCAATTCGTTCCAACTCAGCCATGGCATCTTTTCGAATACCGGTCTTGTCATAATCGAAGTAGATGTTGTTGAATTGAAGATCCGGTGATAGATAGATCTCGATAATCTGTTGATTGTCCAGGGAGACAGTAATATCCTCTTCTTTGGAAATATAGCCTTCCTTTTTAACGGAGACCAGTATTTTCTGATCACATTCCAAATATGTGACATATCTATAGGCACGATCCACAAATACTCTGGTTTGTTTGCCATCCGCGGTTTCAATCAGGACCTCGGCCGTGTCAATTGTTCTACCACTGATGTTATCTCTAACAGCTATTCGTATCTCTGTTCGACAGTCAGGTTCAGGTTCCTGTATGGTGGTTTCATCTACAGGATCCACTTGTGTGGGATCCAAAGCGGTGGGATCAAAGGGGACGTATCCCTGAACCACAAAGGCGTCCTCGGCAATATCACAGGCACGGGCGTACGCGGCAAGGTCACGCGCACGAGGCTCACTTGTAAGGCCCTTCGCGAGTACCACCGAATATTGAGTGTTGTTAATTCCGGACGGACTCAGTGTGGAAATTACATCAAATGTATGTCCGGGATACTGTTGATTAAATCTACCGGAAAGATCTAATGCGTCTTCCACTGTCGCGCCTGCCTCACTGTTTAATGATGCGACGATTACCTGCCAGGTTCCCTCCCCGGGAGTCTTCATGAACTGATCATCCCAGGTTTCAGCAGTTAAATGATTGTACTTCTCGCATATTGCGATACGCTGATTGGTGATGAGTGTTTCCAGATTGGGGTAATAATTAGCCAGAAAACCGGGAAAGTTGTCTGTTATTGAATCCAGGTATGATTGTGCCTCCTCTTCGTAGCCTAAATAGAAGTTGGACAGTCCCATATAGTGCCATACACTGGCTTGAAGTGTATCCGTTGGGTCTATTGAATGCAGGACTTCCAGTGCGAACTCAAAATCCTCGGTGAGGTATTCATGAACGGCGTCATTGAATTCAATAATACCAAAGTTGTCCTCTACCTCCGGAGGTGCATTTTCTTTGTTTCTTGCCTCTTCAAGCAGATCGAAGGCTTTATCGATATCACCTTTGTTGTATTCCGAAACGGCGAGATTATTTAAAATGGCTGCATAGTTCACTTTACGGTCTGTGGAATTATCAAGATCGTCCGATATATAAGAAGGAGCCACGGGTTCTTCTGGCTTAAAAATATTTTGGAAAAGCGTCATATTCAGCACAGAAATGGCGATCAGCGCAATGACCAAATAGAAGGGGCCTCTCGGGAAAAGCATGTGCCACCAGCTACGGTGGTTGACCGGTCTAAAGAATTCTTCTGCCTCTTTTTTAAGCAGATTGATGGGGCCGTCAAGATAAGCCTTGGCAACCCGATCCTCAATCAGGTCGTTTTCAATTAAATAGAACAGATCGCGTTTCCCTTTCAGGTCATCCGGATTCAATAAGGAATGGTTGATCCGGGTTTGTACCATTACTTCCCGATGCAAATAGGAGTTCTCAGGTACATCCAACCGTCGTAGCAGGTTCAAAATGGCTTCGCGGGCAATGCGCTCCACCTTTGGATCAAGGAGTTCAATGAGTTCGGTTCGCAGGTCATCGTCCATTTCGCTTTCCAAAAGGTGCGATACCTGAGCCAGCTTGTGTAGCGTTTGATAGTTTAGCTCGAACTCGTTTTCGGCATGCTGATACTGTTCCGAAAGTGCTTTCCCGATGGCTATCACGAATTGCCAGTGTATTTTGGGATAGAGAGCGAGACTGCAAAACCACTGGAAGAGTATCGGATCATTTAATGCCTTTTGAATTCCTTCAACCTCATGAAAACTGGAAAAAGACGCTTCTTTTTCAAGTTTTAACTGTGAGATACGGGCGTTAAGTCCGGGGAGCTCATCATTCAGCAAACTTTCAGACATATAGATGAACCCTTTTAACGTAGCCGGGAGCACAGGGATATAGCCATCAATAATTTCTTCGTTTCTACCCCAGTCACTAAATCTTCTCGGCGTTAAGAGGAAACGTTTATTCCAACGGGATAACAATGTCGCTGCCCAGCGAAAAACCCGGTCCAGCTTTGCATTGAGCATCCATTTCCCGTCACTGATAATGATAAGGGTGTGATATGGATATTTTTCCGAAACCGCATCCAACGTGATACCCTTGGGGTGCTCTTTGTTTTTCAGGTATTTCGGGTTTCGATTGAAATAATAGACTTCTACGAAGGTGTCTTCATTTTTCAGGAATTCCTGCAAGTAGTTAAATAACTCGAGTTGGAAACCTTCTGCCTGACTGCGATCTACCAGCACCAGGTATTCCGGAATCCGAGTAGTCTCTTTAAAATCCAGATCGATATATCCGGCACTGTTCGCGGTCTTCTTAATACTTCCGGAGATATCGAGCTTAGTCGTCCCGGCTTCCCGTCGGTGTTTCAGCCTACGGGATAGTTCATAGAGTTCTTTTTCCGGTTTTATGCGACTATTCTGATTAGGCAGCTCCAGATCGTAAGGAGGTTCGATCCCTTCAAAATCAAGACTGGACAATATATCTTTCGACGGAATTGTCTTTCGTTTTCTGAAATAGAAAATTTCCAAAAGCAAGGGAACCAGGGCCGAGAGAATGAGCAAAGCAGCAATCAGTCCTATGATTTCTCCTAAAGACATTCGCTTCCAGGACCGCTTGTCAAAAAGGTTAAAGTACAGGGTCGTGTTTACACCCGACGACGGATAAGAGACTTCTACAAAATCCGATTCCGTATACTTGTTCGAATCCAAAGAAGTAAAGTAGCTGTCCAGCTTGTTGGATTGATCGATTGTTGGATAGGGGATCGTGTCTCCCTTTGCCACAAACACATACTCTGAGGCATCAATCCCATCATTGGTACCATACGGTATAAACATGTTTCCTTCACTATTCCTCTTGAGTTTTGTTTTGACAGGAAATGCATGAAGGATGGAATTGATAAACACTTCCGGTAATTGTGAAGCGAGTTCTTCTATCGGAGCCTGTCCGGTACCTATAAATTCATCATCCAGAAAAATCGTGAACCGAGCAATATCGTCTTCATCTTCTTCGATCACGAGTTGGGATCTGTGAATAAATTGAGTACTGTCTTTGGGTGCAAACCTATTGGTCAATGCTATAAGTGCCTGAATACTGTCCTGTATGATCTTGCGGTCATCCTTCAGCCTCAACGAGTCCAGACCTTCGTCGATGAGAATTGAATCCAGTAACAGGGCAGGTTTCCTTCTGGGGAGTTTCAAATAGCGACGATGGTCGTTATAACTTGCATCATTGATCGGTATGATTTCCGTAATCCCTAATGGGTTGGCAGACTCAATAGAAATGGAATCGGTAAGAAGTGTTTGTATTCGCTGTCGTTGCTCCCCCGCAAGAGCAGGAGAGAGCACATAAGCATGGTAAGGAACCGAATAGGTCTCAATAATTTTTAAGTTAGATGTGTCCGCACGTTTCCAACTGTGTTCGTCCACGGCGATGCCATCCGTCTGCCCGGCAATAAGTTGTTGTATAGAAGCGTCGTGACTTCCTGAAAAGTCATGAGCCTCCAACATCTCCAAAATTTTATACCCCCTTACTTCAAAGAGTCCAACGGGTAATTTGTATCCCGATGTTGAGGTCTCTTTGACGAAGAGGAATCGCTTCTCATCAAAATCACCCAGATCGTCAATCCTTGAATCCTTCCTTGCCACAATATGGCCTTTAAACGAACGCTGATCGTTCACGGTATGGGTAGCGACGACAGCGAGCTGAGGGTGTTTTCTTGTGGCATTAAGGTAGGGGAACACTGTGTAAACCCCAATGTCAATATCTCCTGAGAGCAGTTGTTGAGAGAGCGAATCGGGTTCAATGTCAAAATTGGGCTCCAACCCGTTGTATTGATCTATTCGGGCGACCAGGCTGTTAAAAATAGGAGTATAGGTTTCCGATAAACCTCTACCTCCTTTATATTCAATAACCCCAACACGTAACCTGGAGGTGGTGAAAATACTATCCGGGTTAACGGAAGGATCAGCCGCCAGTAAAGGCCGTTCTTCACCTAATATTACCGAGTTCAGTGAAATGGTCTTACGACTTATCGAGATATCACAAATGTCATCGTGAGGAAGCGTATCATAGAGAACGGCCAGTTCAATATCAAAGAGACCATCGTTATCCACCTCAAATTCATGAACAATAAGGGTGTCGCTATAGATTCGCATCTGGTCTCTCGGAATGCGCTCTCCGTTTGCTTTTAATTGCAAAGAATACGGGCGCGTGGTATCGACCACAATTTTGGGGAGGAAAGAAACCACCTGCGGATTCAATGGCTCGATCTCATAGTCGAAATCAATCTGTGGCTTACTTTCACATACGGCTATCTCTGTAGTTTGAGCAATGCTGTTCGGCGTGAGTAGGTTACGCGCCCTGACGGTTATCTCGTGGGTCTTTGCCGTGTCGAAGACATACTCGGCACGAATACTGTTATTGCCGGGGCTGATGAACCAATCTGATTCAATACTCGTATCATCGATCAGAATTTCACCTCCGGCCAGTATTCCGTTTACCAGCCCTTCTATGACCAAGGTGTCACCAACTGAAACAATTTCCGGGGGTAACTCCAGGAAGTCGGGCTGGGGGGGTACACGCGTGCGATTCATGAAGTAGGCAAGAACGAGAAATGCCACGGTCAGCAGTGTGGTAATCAGAAGTGTATAGCGCTTCTTTCTGTCCTCGCCTTTTTCCAGCTCACCTTTTTCATCCACCTTGCCCTCAATTCGATCTTCGAAGGCTTTGGTATTGGACTGAATATATTGCACATATTTCCTGAAGGCATAATCAAAAAGGGCTTGCTGATTTTGTGACTTGACCACAACCGGACCCAGATATGTTTTCAAGGCTTCCAGGTCCTCCGGTGTGGCACCCTTTCCAAAGGTTAGCAATACCTTTTGAAGTTTTAGCCGCTGATCTACGCCAACACGAAACCCTTCGCCCTCCAGAAACGTGATGAGGGTAGACAGGGGTAACTGTATGACGTGATCTTTGGCGCTCACAATGCTAGTCTTCGCTATTCATGAGGAACAAGTCGTCCTTGTCTTTGATAAGCACCGAATAGCTAAATTTCAGGATGCTCTTCTGTGTATCGGTAAGGTCTTTAAAATTGACCCTGTTTTCGAAGAACTTCTCGGTTTCCAGAACATGGAACCAAGAGATAAGTTCGGACGTCGCGGGCATCTTCTTTTTAACCCGGGTCCGGATGTCCATGAAATGATGGATGGAGTCCATCACACTATCTTCGGGGACCTCGCCGATATTCGCTACTTTTTTTGATACGATCTCCATGAGTTGCTCGGGTTCAGGGAAGGGAATGTGGTAGAACACACACCGCCGTAAGAAGGGCTCGGGAAGTGATTTTTCCGAATTACTGGTCATGATCACCAAAATCCGTTTTTCGTCCGATTTTTCCACTTCCTGTCTTAGCTCTTTGATTCTGAACTTATACTGCTCGATCTCATTGAGGATATCGTTCGGAAAATCCCTGGGCGCTTTGTCAATTTCGTCAATAAGGACTACTGAACTCGAGGGACTCTTAACATCAGGGATCAAGGATTTTTTAGAGGAGATATATTCGGCATTCGTCATGGCGATGGCTTTCCCCAATGCCTGAAGCGTAATGTACTGAGAAGTACTCCCAGCCTGGGCGTCAGCATTTATGTTCGAATCCCTGAAGTGCCCTATAGCATCGTACTGATAGAACAGGTCCTGAGCCGTAGTGGTCGTTTTTGTGTGGAACTCGAGTGGAAACTGACCAAAATCTCCTTTGGTTTGCTCATGCAGATCATGTGCAAGTTTGTAAGCGAGCTGTGTTTTACCTGTGCCGGGTTCCCCGGTAAGGATCAAAGGCTGGTCCAGCAGTAATGCAACTTCAACTGCATTTTTCAGCGGACCTGAGAGTATATAGGTGCTTGGATCGTTCTTTGGTTGATCCTGTCGCTTCGGAAGTTTAAAAGACGAATTTCCCATTGTCTTAGTGTTTATTGATCAGGGCCATAAGCTCCTGGTCGTTAGTATTAAAATGATCTATGAGTTTCGAGATTTGGATCTCGGCTAGTTCCATTGGATAGTTACTCTCCTTGAAATACTTCTGAATAATAGCTTCTTTCAGAGTTTCATTATCGGCAACTTCGTGTTCTTCCAGCCAGATACCGAGGTCCGTCGTGTTTACATCTGTGAGTTCCTGTATTTTAAAATAATCGTCGAACTTGTCCAGTTGTTTCTTCAGGTTTTCCCTGCCGGCAGAGTCCGACGTACTATAGCGAACATTGAGGAAGAAATAAAAGTTGGGCGCTCCGGCGGGAAGCTCATTGACGTCGCAATATTCTTTGGAGAACCAACGCATTACTTCGACCACATTCTCGCTGGACAGGGCCTCTTCTTCTATTCTAAAAACCACGAAAACCTTTTCATAGCCATCGTGAAGAATGTTCTCGGCCAGACTGTTCAATGAAAGGTCTTTTGGTAGTGGTTTGATGTTGAACTTTGCGAAAAGTTCCATCTGAATGAAGATCTTGAGACGGGCCAGGGTGCCACGGTCGTTCACGAAGATGGTTTTCTTTACGTCGTCACTGGCGGTCTTATCCAGGCTAAATCGCTTTACGAGGCTGGCATGCGACTGTTTTTTATCCCCTTCGACCATAAAGAAATTGAATTTTTCATTCTGGTCACCACTAATGAAATCAATAGACTGGTCTACCCGGTTACAATAGTATTTTGTCTCCTCATCCAGTTTGGTGCTGGCTTTTTTAGGATCCCGGGACTTGATCCACCGTGCAATATCGCGTTTAATTCCTGCAATGAGATCATTGGAGTTTTCAAACCAGTAGGTAGACAAACCGTTCGGGTCTTCTACGTTTGAAATGCTCTCGAGAAAATCGGACAACTTCTTGTCACGCACTTCCCCTTCTTCGAGTTTTTTCTCATAAATAAGACAGGGAATATTTCGCTGACGGGCACCCTCAAATTCCTCTATGGTATACTCTCCATATCCTGTACCGAAAAGGCCGATGTACAGGTCACTTGCCTCCAGGTGCTCGGTATAGGTCTCTCGGATAGACTGATCTTTAGCACCTGCATCCTCCTCATATACAAACGTATAGAAAAAGTCGGCCAGGGCCTCTTTAATTCTGGGGCGCTCGGCTTGAAATTCCTCCATACGGGAACTCAGGAAGATCTTGTAGCTTTCAGTGGCCATGGGTAACGGGATATTTCAATATACAAATATTCACCGAACGTTTGACTCCGGGACATACCAATCCAATCGCTTATTCAACGTTTAATCGGGGAGGGTAAAATGTTATGCGTTTTTAAAGATAGTCAATAAAGCAGAACACATCAAGAACATAAGCACCATGACTTGATGAAGTGTCGACTTGGTTTGATAACCTTTTGTTGACAGGCGGGGAGATCATTCTGCCGATAGGCTGGCATCCAGCACCCGTTTCATCTCCTTGCGGTAGGCCAGGGCCGTTTTCCCGGTTATCAACTTGAACTGTTTGTTGAAGTGGGAGAAGTTGTTGAAACCGCATTCAAAACAGATATCAGTAACACTTAGCTGTGTCTCTGCAAGTAACTTGGTAGCGTGCACGACGCGATATTCGTTCACCACCTGGGTAAAGGTTTTGTTCGTTACTTTCTTAAAATATCGACAGAAGGCAGGAACCGTCATACTGGCTTCGTCTGCTATCTCCTCCAGGGGAATGGATCGCTGGAAATGAGCATTTATATGCTTGTAGATGATGTCGATCTTCAAGCTGTCCTTATGTGAAGCTTCGAAGGCAAATCCATCCACATTGAGCAGGATATAATCTTCCGTTGTTGCTAAGGCCTGTAAGATGTTAAGGAAGGCCATCATTCGCTCAAATCCTTGTAGTTCAATAAGCGCTTCGATCTGGGGCCCCAACGTTCTCTTGGTCCCTTTACCAAATACAATCCCCTTTTTTGCACGTTGCAGTAAAGAGGTGATGGTGTCCAGTTCGGGGAGACTCCAACCCGTTTCTCCCAACAGATCGGGCCTAAATTGTATTACGGTCTCCTTTCCCTTGGCGGTTAGGCGGTCGGTAAATCCGTGATGTGGCAAATTGGATCCTATCAATACCAGTTGGCTGTTGCTAAAATAAGATAGGTGATTTCCAATATGGCGCTTCCCTTTTCCTTTATTTACGTACACGAGCTCGATCTCAGGATGAAAGTGCCATGCCGCGTGTTTCATCTTGCGATTCTTGCTGTGCTGTCGCACAAGGATCGAACTCCCGAAACCGGGATCTAACTTTTCTAATGTAGGTTTCTTTTGCATAGTGATTTGTACTGTAAAGGTACGGCAAACCAAAGACCGTAACTATACTATATTGACCAAAAAATATCCAAAATTAACAATTTATACTAATTGGAGGTAATTGAGTGGTAAAATAGTATATAAATTGACCAATTGGGTTGTTTTTTCCATAGCCTATGTGACGGACATTTGCACTGTAACATTAAATACTATTTCTATGAAAAAAGTAATTAGAACTGGTGTTATTATGGTGGCCCTCCTTTCTACTGTAATAAATTATGCAAACGAGGTTTCATACACCACTCAAGAAGAGGAAAACAAAACAATTGAAAATAAGTCGACAGAGACAAATAAAGAACAACAAATAGTAATTCGCGATGCAAAAGGAACAATTTTATTTAGGAATGATGGGGATGCCGGTGCCATGGACCTGGAAGGTTATGCCGATGCGCTTTCCAACGGAGTTTATACTTTCGAAATTACACATGGTACTGAAATTGAGATCACCCCGTTTGAAGTATCCAACGGTGAAATAGCCGTCTATTCAAAAGACGCCTATACGGTATTCGTACCTGTAGTTCGAACCAAGGACGAACTATTGCTGGTGAGCCAGTTATCCCTTGAACAAGAGCCTCTTAATGTCCGGGTGTATTACAATCCTGACGACGACGGTCTTGGCAATTTTAACCTGGTTTACTCCGATGAGATCAATCCTGCCGTGAATATTGGACGTGCTTATTCCTTGAACACTGAGGAACGCGGAACCTATAAAGTAGTACTTACTTCCGGTAGCAGAAAATTTACAGAACAGTTCAGGTTTTAATATCGAGGACTTGCGTTGACGAAACGGCCTCCTGATACTTTCTTCAGGGGCCGTTTTTTTTGGGTCCAAACCCCGTATTTAACATAAGAGATCAAGATAGCACTCCGGCCGGGCAACCAAAACCAAAAAAAGAGCGTCTTCTAAGTATTGAGTGCATAACTCTTACACAACCAAACAGATGTCGGCCAACCAGGATCCAAAAACGAGCAAACCCCGGAAAAGAAAATTCAGAAAGTGGATCAGGCGAATCCTCTATTCGCTCCTGGCACTTCTTATGCTGCTGGCTATGGGAGTTTGGTATTACTATCCCGGAGCTTCAGTCGCCCGCGAAAAAACAGATATTCCCTTTACTTTTGACCGCGATATCATCATGATACAGGGGATGTTGAACGGCTCAGGACCCTATAATTTTGTCCTGGACACGGGGACAGATCCTTCAGTTGTAGATCTCTCATTGTCCAAAGAAATTGCACTCTTTCACGTTTCGTTGGGAGATCAGGATGTGGGCGAAGATCAATTGGTATCAATAGAGGTCCCGACCCCTCTTAAGCTTAAAGTCGGGGATTTACCTGCCTCTAGAAAAATGTTCCTTGCGCTGGATCTTACTGAAATTTCCGATAAGCTTGGCACACCCGTTCACGGGATACTGGGATATAACTTCATTCGCGACAATATTCTGCAGATTAAATACTCCGAACGAACTTTATCTTTTTTTCCATTTGGTGAAGGCCCCCAAAATACCAACGCACCTGGCATGCCCATTGAATTCATCGATGATGGAACGTTTCCGGTCCTCGATGACGTAATAGTCAATGGGAAACCTGTTCGAATAAGCCTGGATACGGGCTCGAACAAAACGCTTACTTTGTTCACGGCAGGAGTAGCCCACGTAGGGCTTAATGAAGCATTGGAGAATGCCGCCCTTATCGAATCGGTAGGCTTTGGAGGGGCCGATGAGAGCAAAGTTGTCGACAGTATTTCGGTTGCCGTAGGGGATCATACTCCAAGGAGTATGACCATTTACTGTGATGTATTCAGCCAAAAATCCAAAGTCCCATTGAGCACAAGAGGCGGAAACATGGGGAATAAAATATTCCAGCACTTTACCGTGACGTTCGACTACGAGAAGAAACGTGTTTGGTTTGATGCCAATTAAGAGACTCGCTATCCGAGCTACTCAAATTCCGATATTACCTGCTCTGAAAATCTGATTTGGATATCTTTCGTCATTGGGCGATCTTTATCGCTATCAACTAACTATTATGAAAGCATATACACTTTGGATAGTGCTGTGTGTGTCTGTGCTCTTCTCAAGCCATGCACAACACTCAGTAGCCCGGGATTGGAACGAAGAATTACTGGAAGCCATTCGAAACGACTTTGCGCGCCCTACGGTGCACGCACGTAATTTGTTCCATAGCGCCATGGCGATGTACGATGCCTGGGCTGTTTTTGATTCGGAAGCGGAAACGGTATTTCTGGGAAAGAACTTTGGAGGATATGTTTGTGAGTTTGACGGTATTGCGACCCCGTCAAACATTGATGATGCACGCCACGAAATTATGAGCTATGCTATGTTCCGGCTGCTCAACCACCGGTTCGAGAACTCTCCGGGGTCTGCGACCTCACTCATGTCATTCGAAGACTTGTTCACCTCCTACGGATATGATACTTCCTTTGTCTCTACCGATTATAGCGGCGGATCCTATGCCGCCCTTGGAAATTATATCGCTCAGGAACTCATCACCTTTGGATTGCAGGACGGTTCCAACGAGGCCAACGACTACGGAAATGAACATTACGAACCGGTCAATGAACCGCTTATTCTGGATCTGTATACCGATACGAATGACATTGATCCGGACCACTGGCAACCCCTGGCTTTCGATTTTTTCATCGATCAAAGCGGTAATGTATTTCCAAATGAAACTCCGGATTTCCTTAGCCCGGAATGGGGTGAAGTGGTACCCTTCAGTCTTAGATCTGAAGATCTTGAGATTCTGAACAACGGTTTCGATTGTTACGTGTATAACAACCCGGGAGACCCCGAATACATGCAGAATTCAGCCAGTAACGGAATTGAAGATCCGTATAAGTGGCATTTTGCATTGGTAACCGCCTGGTCGGCGCATTTGGATCCTGCCGATCCGTATACCATGGATATTTCACCGGGAGCCATTGGGAATTACGATATAGACGACTACCCTGAAACCTTTGCCGAATACCAGGCGTTCTACGATTTTATGAATGGGGGAGACCCGAGTTCCGGACACCCTGTTAATCCGGCTACAGGAGCACCCTACGTTCCGCAAATTGTAAAACGTGCCGACTATGCAAGGGTGTTGGCTGAATTCTGGGCGGACGGACCCGACTCCGAAACTCCACCCGGACATTGGTTTACCATTCTGAACTACGTAAGCGATCACCCGAGCTTCGAAAAGCGGTTTAATGGACAGGGTCCCATCCTTCCCGATCTGGAATGGGATGTGAAATGCTATTTGACCCTGGGAGGGGCAATGCACGATTCCGCCATCAATGCCTGGGGAATCAAAGGATATTACGACTACGTGCGCCCTATCTCTGCCCTTCGCTATATGGCTGGAAAGGGACAAAGTAGTGACCCGAACGAACCGAGTTTCGATCCTCATGGAATGCCCTTGATCCCGGGGTTGATAGAGCTTATTGAAGTGGGAGATCCGCTGGCAGGATTGTCCAATGAAAATGTGGGTAAGATCAAAGTATTCGCCTGGCGAGGGCCGGACTACATTACCGATCCCACTACCGATATAGCCGGAGTAGGTTGGATTTTGGGATCACGTTGGTGGCCCTACCAACGCCCCACCTTTGTTACTCCGCCATTTGCAGGTTATTTGTCCGGACACTCTACATTCTCCAGAGCCGCCGCAGAGGTTATGACGTTGTTGACCGGTGATGCCTTTTTCCCGGATGGAATGGGAACGTTTGACATCGCGCAGAACGACTTTCTTGTCTTCGAGCAGGGGCCTAGTGAGAGTTTTACATTACAATGGGCAACCTACAGGGATGCATCAGATCAAACCAGTCTTTCCCGGATTTGGGGAGGAATTCATCCTCCTATTGATGACATTAGGGGGCGCATTATCGGTGAGAAAATCGGTATTGAAGCCTTCGATCTGGCAGTGCAGTATTTTGACGGTACGGTACTGTCTGTTCCCGAAAGCCCGTTATCCGATGCGGGTACCATATATCCCGCTGTGTTCTCCGGTGAATTGAATATTCAAAGTTCGTACAATGGAAATGCGACTATGAAATTATTCGGTATTGATGGTAAACTGGTGCTTGAAGAAGAAATGGAAATCACCAATGGACCCGTGCGAATCGCTATCAGTGCGAATCTAATGAGCGGATTGTACATTGCAAAGGTAATTAGTGAAGAAGGCGAACCCATTATAACACAGAAACTCATTCGAAAATAAACACTGCCATTCAAGAAAGACAAAAGCCGACGTTTTCGTCGGCTTTTTTGTTGACGGTCAGAGCTATAAAAGACTAACAGCCGTCACATGCTACATAGGTAGGTGATCCGTTGTTATTCTCATTCGACTCCGGAATCAGATTGGCCGGATCTACCAGCGCTGAGAATGTATGCGTGAAATAGGTGAATGGTGGAACGCAACCACAAGGTCCCATCCAGTAGGGACGGGTAAACGTAAGGGTACCTCCGGCCGGGATGCCACCGTGGGTAAGTGTTTGGCGCTGTGTACTGCTACCGGCTGGGGTGACATCGGTCCAATCTACAGAAAGACTGCCCGCTCCCAGATTTCCAGGGCCGTTGTTTACCACAGTGACTGTTGCCATGAAGCTACGTTGCCCCATACAGCTCACATCCGGTAAAACACCTCCACAACCGGTTGTGGTAGGAGCTACATTCGTGGTGTAACTGGTAATGACCAGGTCCACACGGGGAACCGGAACGATCTGGATAAGCATCCTGTCATCTTCAGAGGTAACATTTGTCTCTTCAGAATTAGTGATAGTGTCATTTTCGGCTGTACAGCCCATAAAGATCATAGCCACCAGGGCCATTGCAAAAACGTAGATGGTTTTTGTTTTCATGATATTAGAATTTATGGTTAATGCCGTTATTATCCACAAGGCGATGCTTGTCAAACCGAAGAGCCACTCAACCAAATTGAACATGTTCGGATATGGGTACATTAAACCCTTAGGCGTACCTTGTTTTCGGGGAAGAATGAAATTTACGGGGGTCTGGTTAGTTGAATCTTAAATATACTGAATTAATTCCGAAGAATAAAATATTAATCTGATAATCAGGTTCATACGAGTTATTAGTATGGTGGGTAAAAGAGTATATATGTTGAACGGAAACAGTCGATGTTTTTCGGATCAATACTGCCTGCGAACCCGCTAACCCAAATAATTTTCCTAATATTATAATTCCAAAATTCGAAATAAACGTTACTTATGACCGATCAAGAGATAGCCGGCCAGGTGGAACTGCAGCATATTAGCACCATCGCCGGAAAGTTAGGACTGGATGCGGATGCCATCGAAATGTATGGCAAATACAAAGCAAAACTCCCGCATTCCATCATTGATATGGATAAGGTACAGCAGAGCAATCTCGTGCTGGTTACCGCCATTTCTCCAACCCCTGCCGGGGAAGGAAAAACCACCATGTCTATCGGGCTTTCCGAAGGACTGAACCAACTGGGAAAACAAACCACTGTGGTTTTGCGTGAGCCTTCGCTGGGTCCGGTTTTCGGGATTAAAGGAGGCGCCACCGGCGGAGGGTACTCTCAGGTTCTTCCCATGGAAGACATCAATCTTCATTTCACAGGTGATTTTGCCGCCGTGGAAAAAGCCCACAATCTTTTGGCAGCGGTCATTGATAATAACATTCAAAGCAAAACCAATTCACTGGGCATCGATGCCAGAACCGTTGTATGGAAGCGGGTTGTTGACATGAATGACAGGGCTTTGCGAAATATCGTTATAGGCCTTGGCGGACCTACACAGGGTGTACCCAGGGAAAGTGGTTTTGATATTACAGCTGCTTCTGAAATTATGGCCATTTTGTGCCTCGCAGATGATCTGGAGGACCTTAAAGAGCGCCTTGGAAATATTTTTGTCGGTTACACCTTTGGAAAAATAAGTGAAAGAAAGCCGGTATATGCCCGTGACCTGAAAGTTGAAGGTGCTATGGCCGCCCTGCTTAAAGATGCGGTCAAGCCCAATATGGTGCAGACCATCGAAGGAAACCCTGCCATTATTCATGGCGGGCCGTTCGCTAACATTGCACAAGGAACCAATACAGTCATCGCCACGCGCATGGGAATGTCCTTATCCGACTATACAGTTACCGAAGCCGGATTTGGTGCCGATCTGGGCGCCGAGAAGTTCCTGGATATCAAATGTCAAAGTGCCGGGATTTCCCCGAAAGCTGTGGTTTTAACAGCGACGATAAGAGCCTTGAAATATCACGGAGGAGCCGATTTGAAGTCACTTACCGAAGAGAATGTGGAGGCAGTCACAAAGGGCTTGCCCAATTTGGAAAAACACCTGGAAAATGTACGTCAGTTCGGTATTGAGCCGGTTATAGCCATTAACAAATTCGTATCCGATACGGAAGCCGAGATCGCTGTGATCAGGTCTTTTGCCGAAGAAAAAGGGGTGCGCGTCGCCTTGGCCGAAGTATGGGCCAAAGGAGGCAAAGGGGCTCTGGAACTGGCGCAGCATGTGGTAGAAGTGGTTGAAGCCAATACCAAAAAATTTACACCTATGTACGATTGGAGCATGTCGGTCACCGAAAAGATCGAAGCTGTAGCCACCAAGATATACGGCGCTGCCGAAGTAGAGTATTCTTCCCAGGCAAAAAAGAACCTGCGAACTATAGCGGATCTGGGACTGGAAGGCCTTCCGGTGTGCATTGCCAAGACACAAAAATCCCTTTCAGATGACCCAACCCGCATCGGAAGACCAAGAGATTTTACGATTAACATCCGGGAGATTGAAATTGCTGCGGGAGCAGGGTTTCTGGTGCCTATTACCGGAGATATGATGCGAATGCCCGGACTTCCGGGGCATCCGGCATCCGAGAATATTAGCATCGACAACGATGGTAATATTACCGGATTGTTTTGACCGTCATCTCGAATGAAACGGTCTTTCGAGGCTAGTGAAATGAGAGATTCCATTTTCATTTCGATGAGGATGAGAGTTCTCTCCTCCAAAGGCGGATCGAAATAACGACCGTGTTAAGACACTGTTTCTATACGCCAAAATCGCGGAAAATCCGTTACATTTGTTAGTAAGCCCCCTGTTTAGAACCTTTTAGCCATGGCTACACGAGACTACGAAGGCAGAAAATTTGATGCGGAATCGATTGAGAATATACTCGATTCGTTGACCGTTGAAGAAGCCCTTCAGATAAATATAAACGATACCCCTTTTACGGTTTCCATGCGGACTCCGGGTGAAGATGTTAGTCTGGTTCGTGGTATGTTGCATTCCGAAGGAATATTGAAGAACACGTCCTTTAGCCCGGATGTAGTGATCAAAAAAGAGAATGAAAAGGGGATTGTTACGGTTGTGAACGTGACTATTCCGGAGAATGAGCTAGGCGAGGGATATTCCAACAGCCGAAGCTTGCTTTCCGTCTCTTCCTGCGGTGTATGCGGAAAGACAGAGCTTAGCGATCTCACCTTCATGGGAAGGACCATCGACGACAAGGAGAAAATTGAGATCAGCCAACTGCACGAGCTATTCAACAAGATGAATGCCTATCAGTTCGATTTTCGGCAGTCGGGCGGTACGCATGCTGCAGCAGCTTTCGATCTCGAAGGGAATTTGCTATGCGCTATGGAAGATATAGGTAGGCACAATGCCGTAGATAAAGTAATTGGGAAGTTGATACTCTCGGGACAATTGAAGCAGGCACAGGTTATGACTGTTAGCGGACGTATTTCCTATGAAATCGTTATCAAATGCTTCAAGGGAAGACTTCCGTTCCTGGCGGCCGTTTCGGCGCCGTCGTCTTTGGCGGTGGATTATGCGAAGGAATTAGGAATTACGCTGTTCGCTTTCTGCCGTGATAAACGCGCTACCTGCTACTCACATCCAGAGCGCACCAAATTGGATAATACATCCCGCCAGACGGGTTAATAAAGATATATGTCAGATAATTTAAGTGAATTATTAGGCCGCAGAGGCATACAGGAGAATCTCTTCGATAAGATGGGTCGGTTGGCGCAGCCCGCCGGATCTCCAAGTGATGAAGAGTTGGCCGTTTTAGCTGATGAGTTCCTGATTGGAAATGCCAATACTTACGGAACGGCTACTTTCTATGACTTTCTGAAACCCGAGAACAAAGGGAAGAAGGTCTATGTATGCAACGGAACAGCTTGTCTGTGTGCCGGAACCCAGGAAAACGTAATTCAGGAATTAAAGGGACATTTCAGGGAAGATCAAATTGGGCACATGACCTGTTTGGGGCGATGCCATGAGAATAGCGCTTTTCATTACAACGGAAAGAACTATTCCGGAAGTGCGCTGGATAGCCTGAATGACCTGTTAGAATCTGATACGGATAAAAATCAGGACCGATATAATGTAAAAGCAAGCGGCGCTGAAATTCTTACGCTGCCGTTCACTTCAGTATCCGAATACTATGCGCCTTTCCTCGAAGCATTGAAACGGGATTCGGCCGAGGTACTGGAAGAGATCAAAACGTCCAATGTCAGAGGACGTGGAGGCGCCGGTTTCCCCATGGGTCTTAAGCTTGAGTTCTGCCGAAACGTAGATAACAAGACCAAGTTCATTATTTGCAATGCCGATGAAGGAGATCCGGGAGCCTATTCGGACCGGTATTTATTGGAAGAGCGACCACATTCGGTACTCTTCGGAATGCTGATTTCCGGCTACGTCACTCATGCGAGTTATGGAATTCTCTACATCCGGGCCGAGTATCCGGAGTCTGTCGATATAGTTCAGAAAGCGATCGATGAACTTCGAGATGCCGGACTTATAGGCGAGAATATTGCTGAAAGTGGTTTCAATTTTGATTTCAAGATCATCCAGGCGCAGGGCTCTTACATTTGCGGTGAAGAGACGGCGCTTATCAACTCCATTGAAGGGCAACGCCCTGAAGTTAGGGTCCGTCCACCTTACCCTGCACAGAAAGGACTGTTCAACAAGCCAACGGTTGTAAACAATGTTGAGACCCTGGCTGCTTTGCACTATATCATCGAGAATGGCGGACAGGCCTGGAAAGATATTGGGACAGAGCGTTCCTCGGGGACCAAACTGGTTTGCCTGGATAGCTTTTTCAATAACCCGGGAATGTACGAAGTTGAAATGGGAACACCTTTGTCAGTCGTTGTGAACGATCTGGGCGGCGGATTCAAGACCGATGTGAAAGCCTTGCAAATTGGCGGTCCGCTCGGCGGACTGGTTCCCGTAGAGAAGATTGACGCCCTTACGTTGGATTTCGAATCGTTCTCGAAGGAAGGATTCTTGTTAGGACATGCCTCGGTGGTGAGTATTCCGGCCGATTTTCCAATTCTGAAATTTATTGAACACCTATTCGATTTTGCGGCCTATGAAAGTTGCGGGAAGTGTTTCCCATGTCGTTTAGGGACGAAACGCGGACAGGAAATGGCCGAAAAGGCGTTTACGTCCGATTATAAGATAGACAGAAACCTGTTTAATGATTTGCTAACCACGCTGGAGGAGGGTTCGCTCTGTGCTCATGGCGGTGGTATCCCATTACCGGTGCGTAATGCACTGCAATATTTTGATTCTGAATTGAAGGAATACTTTGCGTAGCCCTTCATAAAAAAATATACCTATGAAAGACGCGTATATAGATCAGCAGGCATTTGAATCCACGGCAGAAGTGGATAAGAAAATGGCCTATATCGACGGACAACCTTTCGAAATCAAGGAAGGGGAGACCATGCTTTCATTTATTAGAAGGTACAAGGATAAACACCTCGTACCTACCTTGTGCGATGCTCCAAACCTGGACCCATTCGGTTCATGTCGTGTGTGCAGTGTGGAGGTGGCTCTTAGTGAAGATGGTCCGGTAAAGACCATGGCATCCTGCCACTCTCCGGTGGGTGAAGGGCAATACATCTACACCAGCACCGCTTCGGTGAAAGCACTTCGGAAGAATATTATCGAGTTGGTGCTTACCGATCATCCGCTCGATTGCCTAACCTGTGAAGTCAATGGCAATTGCGAATTGCAAACGGTTGCCGCTCAGGTTGGGATACGCGATGTGCGCTATCCGGAAGGAGAGAATCACTTGCACAAGGAGAAGGATCTAAGTCATCCGTATATGACTTCCGATCTCTCCAAATGCATCAACTGCTACCGCTGCGTTCGTGCCTGCGACGAAGTACAGGGAGAGTTTGTGTTGAGCATGGCGGGAAGAGGTTTCGACTCGCATATTATCAAGGGCCTGGATCAGTCTTTCATGGAATCCGATTGTGTAAGTTGTGGTGCTTGTTCACAGGCGTGTCCCACTTCGGCTATTTCGGATGTATTCCAATCGAAGGCCATTATGGCGACCGATACCACACGTACGGTCTGCACCTATTGCGGTGTAGGTTGTAACCTGGAGGTATCTACAAGCAGTGGTGAAATTGTGAGTATCACTGCACCGTACGATGCAGAGGTGAATCAAGGCCATACCTGCCTCAAGGGGCGCTATGCGTTTAAATTCTATGACCATCCCGAGCGCTTGAAGTCGCCTATGATCAAGCGAAATGGTGAGTTTGAAGAGGTGAGCTGGGATGAAGTATACGATTATATCACATCGAAGTTTAACTACTACAAAGAAGAATTCGGACCGGATTCTCTGGCCGGAATTTCGTCCTCACGATGTACGAACGAAGAGAACTACTTAATGCAGAAGTTCTATCGTGCGGTGATTCAAACAAACAATATCGACGGATGTGCCCGGGTATGTCATTCGCCTACCGCTTTAGGTATGCAGCGCACCTTTGGTACAGGAGCCGCGACCAATTCCATAGAAGACATAAAACATACGAATTGTGTTATGATCATTGGCGCCAATCCTACGGATGCGCATCCCGTGACCGGAGCCAAGTTGAAGCAGTTCGCGATGAAGAACGATAATGTGACGATAGTCATCGATCCGCGACGTACGGAGATGGCGCGCTATGCCGATTACCACTTGCCATTACGACCTGGGACGAACGTAGCGGTGCTCAATATGATGATGTACTATATCATTTCAGAAGGGCTAACGGATGACGATTTCATCGCCAATCGCAGCGAGGGATACGAAGAATTTAAAGAGCACATACTTCAGCTGGACATCGATAAGATGGAAGCGGTTTCCGGTGTTGACAGAAACCTGGTACGTGAGGCAGCTATAGCTTATGCCACAGCCCCTAATGCCATGTCTTTCCATGGATTGGGTGTTACCGAGCACTCCCAGGGAACCTTCACGGTAATGCAGATTGCCGATTTGGCAATCATGACTGGAAACATTGGTCGACCGGGAGTAGGGGTGAATCCGCTACGTGGGCAGAACAATGTACAAGGATCGGCTGATATGGGCGTACAACCCCATCAGGGTGCCGGATACCTCGACGTTACAAAAGACGATGTCAACGAGAAATACAATATGTTCTATGGTGTGGATGTACCCACACATATCGGGTATAAGATCCCTGAAATGTTCGAAGCAGCACTCGAAGGAAAACTGAAGGCGCTTTGGATCATTGGAGAGGATGTGGTGCAAACCGATCCAAACACCAAAAAAGTAATCCGTGCGCTGGAAGCGACCGATCTCGTGATCGTCCAGGAACTGTTCATGACGGAAACAGCCAAGTGCGCCGATGTGATCCTGCCCGGTTCGTCTTTCCTCGAAAAGAGTGGCACATTCACGAATGGAGAGCGCAGGGTACAGGCCGTACGACAGGTGGTTGAGCCTCTGGAAGGTACTAAACCCGACGGTCAGATTATCGTTGATATTATGAATCGTATGGGATATGATCAGCCCGATTATACCCCGGATGGCATGCTGGATGAGATTTCTCAGATCGTGCCGTTCTTTGCGGGAATCCGATGGGATCGTCTGGGTGATAATGGTCTGCAATGGCCGGTTGCTCCGGATGGTACCGATACGCAAATTCTTCACAAAGAGGAATTCAAACGCGGTAAAGGCTACTTCGAGTTCAACCCCTGGGAAGAAACTGTGGAGATCACCGAACACGGCAAGGACTATCCATACATCCTTACGACCAACCGCGAGTTGGAGCACTACAATTGCGGTGCCATGACACGCCGAACAGCCAATGAAAAGATACTTTCGGACGACTACCTGATGATCAATCCACAGGATGCGGCTGAAAACCTCATCAACGAAGGAGATTATGTTTGCCTGGAATCGCCACGCGGAAAGGTGGACGTTAAAGCTCGCATTACAGATGAAGTAAAGCCCGGAATTCTGAGTAGCACGTTCCACTTCCCGGAGATCATGATGAACATCATTACCAGTGATGTACATGATTCGGAAGCGAAATGTCCGGAATATAAAGTAGTTGCCGTACGTATTCGGAAGAGTAAGGGCAAGTTCAAGCAGAAGATGCAACAACAAGCGGAAGCCTGATGAAATACAAGATCAAAAGTCGGATCTGGATCGAAGCCGATGACAATATGTTACTCGGGGAAGGGCGGGTGCGACTTTTGAAAGCCATAGACGAAACCGGCTCTCTTTCCAAGGCAGCCAAATCTCAGAACATGTCGTACAAGAAAGCCTGGCGGTTGATCGATGAGGTCAATCAATCCGCCAAGGAACCTGTGGTTATTGCCAGTATTGGCGGCAAGGATGGGGGAGGTTCGGCCTTAACGCCTTATGGAAAGTCACTGGTAGACGCTTTTGAAGAGATCAACAGGAATTGTTGGGAATACCTGGATTCCCAGGTGTCCAAGATCGCAGGGATGTGACTTCAGAAACAAATTCAAACAACATTACGGGTATTATTCTGGCTGGCGGAAAAAGCAGCCGTATGGGGCGCGATAAGGGGCTTATCGAATTCCAGGGAAAGACATTTGTTGAGTATGTACTGGCCGCTATGAAACCGTTGGTGCAGGACGTGATTATCGTAACCGGAAATCCGGAATACGATCGGTTCGATGCACAAAGGATAGAAGACAGTGTTCCGGATGCCGGACCACTGGCTGGTGTATTAACCGGACTTCAGCATTCAAAAACCGACAGAAACCTGGTTGTAAGCTGTGATATTCCGGGCATAACAACCGACCACCTTAAGCGTTTAACAGAGCTTTCCCCGAAAGAACAGCCGGATGTGGTTCAACTCGCCCGTGGAACGCAGACGATGCCCCTGGTTGCTTTATACAGCAAATCCTGTATGCAAACCTTTAAAGGCTTATTGGATAGTGGAGAACGCAGATTACGGTATGCCGTGAGTCAGTGTAAAACACTTACACTAACAATGGAGGATTCATGGTGGGGAGGCGTGGAAGACATCAATACACCCGATCAATTCGAGGGTTTACAAGATCATTACTCCGGATAGTTCTCGTGCGTTTTGATTTGCCGGATCTGCCGCAAATGGCGATCGGTATGTGCTATTCCGATAAGTAGCAGTTGATGCAGGTCGCGAACGTCTGCTATGGTAAGCTGGTTGAGGTCCCTTCCAACGACAGAATTTCGATAGGTAACATGCTTCCGGAGATCGGCCTTGGTTTCCTCAACGAATTTCGAAAGTTCTTCCCGCGCTTTGTAGAATGCATTTTCGCATGCTTCCGGAGACGCATACTTACCTCTGGGCTCAAGGAACCATGATGCCTTTCCTGAGGTCGTATCCGTTGCATAGTTGGTGAATCGTTCGTCTTGTCCTTCGGTAATGGATCGGTATTGCAATTGTTCCGGAGCTTTGGAAGTCACGGTTATTTCCCTGTAGTGAAGCTGATTTTGCATTTCCAGATGTTCCACAATTTCGAGTATGGACCAGCGGGTGCTGTCTTCTTTGAAAAGCCATTGTTCAGCCGTTAACGAAGCTAGTTCCGAACGAAGTTCGTCGGTTGTCCGGTCCAATTCTGAAAGGATGAAAGCTCTGTCTTCATCGGTCCACCACGGTTCGGAAGAAGACGTTTCAGTCGGCTGCCTGCATCCGGAGATAAGCAAAACAAGGAGTAATACCGGAAGTAGTTTCTTCGTCATGTTCGGACTAGTTCTTGGGTTTTCGGAAGCCATAACTTATCTGCTTCCAAAAACCCTTGGGAAACTTTTCATCACCTGGAAAGCCCAATTCGATAGTGCCGCTGTCCTCGGGGATGTAATTGGTCTTAAAGAGATAATCCCAAAGGCTCAAGCTAATTCCAAAGTTAACCCCATATTTCCCCTCGGGAAGCACATAGGAGTGGTGGTAGAGGTGCATTACAGGATTGTTCAGAATATATTTTAACGGTCCCCAGGTAATCTTAATGTTGGAGTGATTGAAATGTCCGATGGCGATAGCCAGGAAATGAACCACAAAGGCCTGAGTAGGTTCAAAACCACCCAGGATCATCACTGCAAAGACCTTAAGCGGTTTGTACAGGATGTTCTCCATCCAGTGATATCGTAGATGGGCTGCAAACCCCATTTCCTTCACACTGTGGTGTACCTTGTGGTACTGCCACAGGACCGGAAATTTGTGAAGCATAATGTGTGTGAGCCACTGCACAAAGTCGGAAACAATAAAGAACACAGTGAGCTGCAACCACATAGGCCAATCCCTGATGTCTACGATAGCCAGTGATTCCATAGTAATATTGGCACCACCGAAGGCACGTTCGATGATGGCGTAAAATCCGCTTATGGCAATGGCGAAGACAAAGAAATTAAAGAACATATAGAATCCGTCCAGCCAAAAGTCCTTTCGGAAAACTGACTGTTCTTTTCGCCAGGGGAATGCAATTTCCAGGCCCCATACGAGCAGGGAAATAGCGATAAGCCCCCAGAAGTAGTTGGTATACCACGGAACATCAAAAAGTATCGAATTCCAGGTCCAGTCAATAGTACCTGAAATAGCATTCACAAAGGTGTCCCAATAGCTGTTCATCTTATTCTAAAATTGTAGTTAGACTGTCCTTTTCGATTGGAAGATCGAAATAACTCCACTCTGTCCAGGATCCGTCATAATTTCGAACATTCGTATACCCAAGTATTTGAGTCAATACAAAGGTAGTGTGTGCGGAACGAACTCCCGAATGACAGTACGGAATTATGAGGTGATCTTTAGGAACATTTAACGTTCCGTAGACCTTTTTGAGCTCTTCGGTTGGCTTAAGTCGTCCATGATTATCGAAATCGACGGCCTCTTCCCAATCGATCCAGATGCTGCCGGGAATCCTACCTCCTTTAAAGGCACCTTTCTTTTGTCTTTTACCGGTATATTCGTCCCAGCTGCGCGTATCGAGAATTAACGCTTTGTCCAAAGGCAGTTCCGACAATTCATCTTTAGAAATGTAGTATATCATTGTTGCTGGATTCCATGCGACTTCCTCGGGTAAGGGACAGGTTATTAACGTCGGGGTTATTTCAATGGCGCCGCCATTATTTTTCCATGCTTCCAGCCCTCCGTTCAATACTTTGACATTGTCAAAACCATAGTTCTTCAGTATCCACCAAAATCTGGCAGCATCACAACCACCTCGATCGTCATAGACAATTACATTGTCTTTCGATGTTATACAGAGCTTGAGCAACTTTGAGTACACTGCGTCTCTTGATGCCATCATTCCACCATAGGGATAGGATTGGTCTTCCATATCTGCCCTCCATATACTTTGTGCGTTTGGAAGATGTCCCAGATGGTAGTCGGATTCTCTTCTGAAATCTATAACCCGGGTATTATAAAGAATGCTGTCGGTGAGTTCGGCTGGTTCGACAATATGAGACTCCGAAATGACTATTGGGTCCGGTTCTTTATCAGATTTACATGAAGAAACGAACAAAACAATGGCAAATAACAGTTCAATCCTCCAACGCATACCATTCGATGTTTTCAAGGTTCTGTCTCCGTCCCTTTTTTGTCGGAGCGTAATGCGTAGCGAGGTAGCTCACAATGATCGGTTCGTTATCACCCAGATCCCAAAGGTTCTGAGTTTCCTGCATCCAGCGAATGGTCGCCTCCCAGCGTTCTTTGGACATCCGGTTTTGAGTCACCAATTTGGCCGAATGACAATTCGTGCAGTTGTTTACTACTTCCATCAGACCCTCACCTTCTACAAAACCGGTACGTACGTGAATCCCGTTTTCAATGCGATCGTCCGTCTCTTCTTCAATGGCCACATATTCTTCGGAAGCCGATTGCGGATTGAGCATGACATATACCCCAAGAATTATAAACACCACGATCATAGTGAGAAATGCAAACAATGCCTTGTACATGGCTTTCACACTCTCCCGAAAATTCTCTTGTTTATCCATCTTGGTAATTGCCTATCTAAAATGTTTTGTCATTTTTAAGTTTTTACCCTGAGCTTGTCGAAGGGTGGAATTTGAGATTTGGAGTTTGTCACCTTCAGGTGACTTTTATCGCTATTCGATGACATGCATTATTCAGATACCCTTTGGGATTCCATCCCGGAAGAACCATGGGCTGACTTTTTCCGTTGGAATCGGTCGCACGACTCCATACTTCGTAATACCCTTTTTTGGGAAACTGTATTGATGCCTTGAAATGCTGCCATGCTAATCGGTTTACGGGCTTTTCCAACGTACAGGATTTCCAGGTACTACCAAAGTCAATAGAGTATTCAACTTTAATCACTTCCAGTTCTCCGGCCCAGGCATGCCCTCGAATATTCAATGTCTTTCCGGAAGACAGCATAGCGCCCGACTTCGGATAAGTAATGAGCGATTTCACCGGCATGGATTCGATGATACACATGCCTTCGTCTGCAACGGTATCACCCGGGGCGACCGTTTCACAGGGGACACGATATGAAGTACCGGTCATTTTGGCCCCGTCGTGTACTTTATTGCGTACGCTTATCCCGTTAATCCACTTTCCGGAAGCCGAAGCCGGCCAGCCACCCGCCACCAATCGCAGGGGATACCCATGTGCCAGGGGAATATCGGCGCCGTTCATTTGAAAGGCCAGAAGGGTTTCATCCTGCATAGCTTTTTCGATAGGAACACCACGTGAGATCGGTTCTTTTTTGGGATCACCGCTCAAATGCATATCGGCCGCGTGATATCCAATATATACTGCGTTACTTTTGATGCCCACGTCCTGCAACACATCGCGTAATCGCACACCGGTCCAGTTGGCACATGACACAGCGCCTACCGTCCACTGGTTCCCTTTGGCAGGAGGGTCGAATTCGCTACGGCCATTACCCCCGCATTCCAGGGTGAGCTGATACGTGTGTTGCTGGAATCGGGTTTTTAGGTCGTTTAACGAATAGGTCTTTGACTGATTTACGGACTCCCCATCGAAAGTTATCGTCCAGTTCGCCGCATCTATGTTTTGCGGAATGATCCCATTGTTTCGAATGAACATAAAGGGATTGGTAGTGACCTTTTCATCCAACAGATGTGCCTGAGCCTCTATATTCCAGGGGCGGTCGTTCAACACCACCATGCGTTTGTCCTTACTGAACAGTTTGAACGGATCAGGATCCTGAAGCCCAATGGGAGTGTACCCTTCCGGTAGGAGATGGCCAAAGACCACGTCTGCACCTAATACCGCAGTGAATGTTGCGAGTGCACTTTTTTTGATGAAGTTCCGTCTTTTCATGAATTTGAGACAAGAAGATCATCAAAAGTAAGAATTAATTCAGCATCTGCTCAAAGATGCAATTATTCAGTAGGAGGGGTCATTATTTTGTAACCCTTAAGTGCAAAAGGAAGCACCACAACCTGAACAATGGCAATTATGACTCCAATCTGATCGCTTAACTCATGGCTTTCTCCGGTTCGTAACAGTATGGCCTGGAGGGGTATTGGAAGCAGAATGAGCAAGGTCCAGATCCTGTTCTTTTTCACCCATTGCGCATTAAAGGGACGACCCCTGTCCTGAATGATGAAATAGATCATGGCCGCCAAAAGCAAAGTCACAGCCGGGACAATAACGTATGAGAGATCCAGATGAATTCCCAGGGTGTCTCCATGGAACTCGTAGCCACCTCCCAGGAAAACCTGGTACAGGCTGTTCGTAAAGATGAAGCCATACCACAATAGTCCCAGTGTGTAAAATATGATGCGTTTGCCAGTCCAGTACATGGACCACATAAGAAAGAAACCTATGGCGAAATTAATCACCAGGTAATAGTAGTCAGTTGATAACCCTGCTCCGCTAAATGTGAGGCCATAGAAACTTGTGCCCCATCGATAGGATTCCCCGTCGCATAACGATCGAAGAAACGGTAACCAGGTAGTTATAAACGTGAGAGCGGTTACGAACAGAAACCAGCTTAGTAGATTGAAAAATCTTTGATTGGTAATTTTTTTCATGTGCTGTCTTTAAAAAAAAGACAATACATTGTAGCTTTTGTTACAGGACAACAAAAAAGGGGAAAGTTGTCTTTCCCCTTTTTAGCGTTCTTGTCACATCGATTGAGTTTAAGATGGTCTTCACCTCGAAGTCCTCACAATAAGATGAACGCTCTATAGCAATTTTTTCTCTTCACAATAAAACTACCACTAACTTGTAGGGTAAAGGTGAAATCCGATAAATGTTTTCTTATCTTACCTTTGATTTAAGACCTGGGAAAAGGTCATATTTATTACGTAAATAGCTTGAAAATGAATGTGTTATGAAAAAAGTGTTGTTTGTTGTTTTTTTAATGAGCGTTCTAACTCTAAATGCTCAGGAAACGAAATGGGATGCTACTATTGCTTCACAGGTGGACGAGCAGATATGGGAACCCTTTAAACAATCGTACGCCTCGGGGGACTATGAAACCTTCAACAGTTTACATACCGATGAGGTTATGCGCATCTCTCCGCGTGGGATTCGGATCGGAGAAGAATACAGGGAATCCAATGAGCGTAGCTTTCAAAAACCTAACAGAACTCCCCGTACGATTGATTTTCGGTTCGAGCATCGTATTTATGCGGGTACTATGGGATACGAGGTAGGATATTATAAGATGGTCACTAAGAAACCGGGACAGGATCCCGAACATCATTACGCTCGCTTTAGTGTGGTCTTGCACAAAGTGGACGGTACCTGGAAGATTGCCCAGGACTGGGATATCGATACCATTAACGGAGTGGATGTAACGGAAGATGACTTCAATCGGTTGGACAACTAGCTCCTTTTAGTTTTGCCTTGACATGATGCTTTCCAGGATGACTGTGCATAACAGATAGTCCTTTCGTTTTCGGTAATCTCTTTTTCTGTTGAAATTTACATGTACTACTTTTCCGTAGTTGTATCGCTGTTCCAGATCAAATAATACTTGTTGCATATCGTTGAATGCACCTTTTAATGTAAAGCGATATGAAGTAACAGAAACACCATTTTCGGTATAGATATGCGGTTCGTTGAATTCGGAAATAACAAAATTGCGTTCTTCCGCCGAAGCATTCAATACATCCAGCAAATTGTTCTGAATGGAGTTGCTCTTGATATTGTTCTTCTGAAGAATGGAATCGGCAAAATGTTCCCGAGCATTCAAAGTAGCGCTAAGGCCGGACAGGTTTCCAAAAGTGGTCGTTTCTTCTTCAAGCGCTCGCACCTGGTTACGCGAAGCCAGGGTCTTGGAGAAGGCCATGCGATACGAGAGGATGAGCAACAGGGCAAATCCAAGGATAAGCAGTATGTTCTTATTGCGCTGTGTCATTCTTTAGCAAAAAACGAATTGAAAAACCGGTTTGCGATCCTTGTGCGGTCCCGTATTCGGTTACTGTGATATGATCTACCCAGGATTGGGATTCCATGAGGGCTATCCAGTCGGAAAACTCTGAATTGTCCAGGCTTTCTCCGCTCACCAGAAGTTCTTCAGGAGTCATCTCGATCTTCTTATCAGGCCGAATACTTCGCGACAGGGGTTGAAATTGAATTTCAGTGAATCGCACGGAACCGGGCTTTTGGGCCACAATGCGGTTTATATAATAGGAACTTTTGGAGCTTCCCGTATTGAGTATGTTTTCAACGATCTGCTCCTTGGCTTCCACGGCCTGTTGTTTCGCGACAAAGGCTTCTTTCTGATTTTTCAGCAAAGACACCTGTTCCTGGAGGGTTTGCTGTTTCGAAAAATAAGAATTGAAAGCCCAGGCATTTCCCAAAAGGAAGATCAGAAGTATGCCAATGCCCACAGCAATTCCCTTTCTGAAGAAATTCTTTTGTTTGTACTGTTGATCAAGTGCTCTGTTTTCAGAAGCAAAATTGATCGCTGTCTTTGTCTCAGATACATACTGAAAGAGATCTCCGGCAGCCGGAAGGTAGACATTCGAGATCGTAATATCGTCCAATTGGTAGTTCCGTGATTCTTTTGAATTCACCTGTGAAAATCCCTGAATGCCCTCATCTCCGATCAACACACCGTGTCTTGCGGTTTGAATTCGGGGTTCGTTTAAGAACGGGGTGAGTCCCGTAAGTGATGAAAACCCCAGGTGGAATCCGAGGATATGGATTTTTTGTTTTTCCAGTTCTTTCAGCAGGGAGTCTACATAGTCCTTTCTGCAAACGGATACGAAACACCGATTTTGGGAAGGAAGTACCTCGTAATAGAACTCAGACAATGACAAGCCCGGAAAGGCTTGAGACAGTGCTTTCTGATCATTACCCGAATAAGGTGCTTCTTTAATAAGCACATGCGCATTGTTTACACTGAGGTAGGCATGCTGATGGCCTGAGACCTTTGTTTTAAGATTGGAAAGCGAAGATGCCTCGTAATATTCCAGGTTCTTGAACTCGCCTTTGCTCTTTTTGGCGGTAACCGCATACCAGACATCCTCTGTCTGGGAAGAAGTGAGTTCAATACCACAATAGGTATTGCCATAGAACCAATATGATCGCAACCGGTCTATCATTAGTATATCACAGTGGGTTTGATAAGTACGTTTAGCTTCCGTTTGGTATCTTCTCGTCGTTTCTTGCTGAACAACCACTTGATGACAGGGATACGCGCAAGTAGCGGTACACCGCTGCCCGAATCGTCTTTACGGGTTTCTTCGATACCCCCCAGGATGGCCACATCCTGATCGCGCATGCGGATGATGGATGAGAACTCCCGGCTGTTAATACCCGGAGGAGCATCTTCGGCGATGCGCTCTCCGTTGAATGCCGATTGGATCACCTGGATGTCCAGGGTAATCTCTCCGTCTCCTGCTACGAAAGGCATGATCTCTATGGCCAGCTCGGCGTCAATGGGCACATAGTTGGTAATTTCGGAAGTGGCCGGTACCTGCGCTCCGAAGAAATTCTGTTGCGTAATTGCGTAGTAGGAAGTTTGTCCGCTGGATAAATACGCTTTGTGACCATTGATGGTACTGAGTTTAGGGGTAGACAAAACCTTAATGAATCCGTTGGACTCCATTGCTTTGATATCCAGGTAGAATTCAGGAACTACTTTCCCCAGGTTCAGGGAACCAAATCCATCAAAACTTCCAATGATGCGATTCACCTGATCGGCCCCCAGGCGAATGTCAGTTGACGGATAGACGGCGCCTACGGTTTTGGATGGTTCTTCACCCAGACCGAAGGAGATTCCGGTTTCCACGATCGCACTCCGGTTTACCTCCAGGATCATAACTTCGATAAGGATCACCGGTACCGGTTTGTCGATATTCTTAACGAAGTTTTTGAAACGCTCCACTTTAACACCGGGCCCGCTAACGATAAAACTGTTTAGCTCGGCATCCACCGTGATCTCAAGGCCGTCTTTGATGTCGGCAGGGATGATCTCTTCGATGGAAGTGATCTCCGATTCGGTATTTGTCCGGGTGGAGCCTCCGGGAACGTTATTCTGATTTCTATTATTGAAATTAGAATTGCCTCCCAGAGTATTGAAATTGGTAAATGAAGTATTCACATTGGTCCGGCCGGCCCGGCGTTGTCCGGTACCCGACGGATTGGAAAGCTGTTTGATAGACCGATGCATCAGGGTTACCATTTCGATCTGCTTGAGGGAAAGCTGATCTTCGGTTCCGAAATAATACATGTCCCCGTCTTTTTTATAGGTATAGCGAACAGGAGTGCCCTCCGATCTCCCATTTGAACCCTCCGAAACCGAAGTAGCACTTCCTGGTCCGCTTTCAAAAATTTTATCTAGAAGTAAGTCAAACGATATGTCCTCGGCAGTGACCGTAGCCATACCGGCATTGTCAAGGGGTGAAGCTGTAAATATGTCCAGTTTCAGGTCTTCTCCCAGTGTGTAGATCACATCGGCCACCGGAGTGTTTTGAAAGTCAACACTCACTTTTCGGGTCAAAGTGTCAAGTATTTGATAATAAAATGCAGTACGTGGTCTGCGCGTGGGACGTGAAGCCACAGCACCTTCACCTCCGGTTGTATTGTTCACAAAGGCAGCATCGAACACGTAGAACCCGTCTCGTGATTTGTTGAGTATCAGGTTATTGGATTCCGCCAGTTTCTGCAATGCGATGTCGAACGGTACATCATTGAGGTACAGGGTAAGGGGTGTCGCTTCTATCTCTGGCGAGTACAACAGATTTTTGCCGGAGACATCCATGATCTTTCGGAATACCTTTTCCAGTCTGTCGTTCTTTAGGTCAAGATTCATGAGACCTGTGGCAGGAGTATACACGGCGTTGATCGGTTTTTCCGTAAGTTCTGCCGGAGGCTCCACATACCTGCTGAAAGACATGATATTCCCGGTGAAATCAATATCCAGGCCATATTCCTTGACCAGAAAAATGAGAATGTCACTTACCGCCACATTGGGAAAATGGTTGATAATGGTCACTGATTCCAGTTCGGAGGCCACGTTGATGTTCAGGTTGTGGACTTTGGATATGGCCAGCAGGAAATTGGACACCGAAGTTTGTGAAATATTAATATTCAGGGTCTCATCGAGGCCCGGGGTATCTACTTTGAGTATCTCCAGTTGATTCCGAAGATTGATAATCCGTTCAGGGTCTTTCTGTGACCAGCCGGATGTCGCAAAGCAGCATAAAATAACGAGTAATAAGAGGGTTCGTTTCATCATTCGTTCTTTAATTTGCTAATAGCGAGTACACCTCATCGATTGAGGTTTCTCCCGCCCGTATCATGGCGACAGCGTTGCTCTTAAGTGTGTTAAGATCGTTCTCCGCCAGATACGAGTCTATCTGTAATTCATTATGTTTTATGGCCGTTTCCAGCTCTCCGGTGATCGGTATGATCTCGTAGATCGCCTTACGTCCTTCGTATCCTGTGTAAAAGCAATGACTGCATCCCACAGGGATATGATGTCTTGCTATTTGATCGGCTTCTTTGAAGGACTCCGGAAAGAGACCCACAGAAGCTTCTGTTTCTTTTTTACAATGGTTGCATAGCTTTCGCACCAATCGCTGAGCCACACTCGTATTTAGTGTTGTTGCCAGCAAGTAGGGTGGTACGCCCATATCGATGAGCCTTGAGATGGTTGCCCAGGCCGAATTGGTATGAATGGTAGAAAGCACCAGGTGCCCGGTGAGGGCTGCCTTGATCGCCATATTGGCCGTTTTCTCATCCCGTATCTCACCCACCATTATGATATCCGGGTCCTGTCTCAGGAAGGTGCGCAGAGCCGTTGGGAAATCAAAGCCGATTTCCTCTTTGAGTTGCACCTGATTGATACCGTCCAGGGTGTATTCGATCGGATCTTCAATGGTGAGAATATTGGTTTCTTCCTTATTCAGCAGCTTCAATGTGCCGTACAGGGTGGTTGTTTTTCCTGATCCTGTGGGCCCTGATATGAGCACAATTCCGTTCGGCATTTTCACCCCTTCCATGTACAGCTTTAGCTCTCGCTCATTGAATCCGAGATGTTGTAATTCAACCGCACGTGCATCTCTCTTTAAGATTCGAAGCACCACTTTTTCTCCGTAAAGGGTTGGCATGGTAGACACACGAATATCGAAATCATCCGAAGCCGATTTCACGGTGATCCTACCGTCCTGAGACAGTCGTTTTTGCGAGATGTCCAATCCCGCCTGAATCTTGATTTGATTGATCAGTTGCGGATATTCCATGAGCGGAATGCTGTACTGTTCTTTGAGTTTTCCATCCAGTCTGAAGCGTACCCTGCAATGTTCTTCGTAGGGTTCGAGATGGATGTCACTGCTATTAAAGTCCTTGGCGGTTTGCAGTAGTTGCTCCAGGAAGTTGGTGCTGTTGAGTTCCTGTACCTCTTCGGTGGTTTGTCGGTAATTGTAGGTGAGGTAGGATTGAATGTTTTCCGAAGTCTCCGGAATTAGTTCGGGTGTAAAGCTGAGCAGGATACCCAGTTCGGACGCCAGGGAAGTGAGATCGGTACGATCGGTCTTAAGCACTACAGACCCATTGCGTTGTTCTACCGGGATAATACGGTAGTGGAACGCCTGATTGGGCGTAATGAGTTGCTTTAGTTGTACCGGTATCTCGAATTGCTTCATTTTAAATGTTGAATCGTTTAATTGTTGAATCGTTTAATTGTTGAACCGTTTAATCGTTTATTTGTTTAACTTCTCTCTTCTCTCTTCTCTCTTCTCTCTTCTCTCTTCTCTCTTCTCTCTTCTCTCTTCAATCCTCATATCAAGTAAAGGGCATCTAAGAATCCCATCCAATATGTGCCGTAGATCCCCATGAGGAACAGGGCCATGCATCCGGCAAGCGGAGCTGTTTGTATCCTGGAATCACGCATTCGAATAATTATGTACAACACCCAGGTAATGACCAGGGAGAAGACAAAGAAATTGAGGAATGCGAATGTGGGAAATGAAATGGCAAAGACTATAAAAAATAGTATATCACCCAATCCAAGCGCCTCTTTGAGCAATGATTTTTTGAGTACGAATCGGGCTACCAAAAAATTGAGAAACACGATCAGACTTACAATACCCAGATTGATTGCTATTGTTGTGAAATAAAAAGAGGGAGTTGCTTCTTTAAAGAACAAGTAACCACCTACCAGGGCGCAGAGTGGGAACAAAAAGAACCATACCTGTCGTTCCCTAAAGTCCTGGTAAGTGACCAGGGCCAGGCAGGTAATGAATCCTATTTTGAGCGCTACTTCCATTAGTCTTTAATTATTTCTTTGGGGTTACCGTTGTCATCGATCTCCCAAACATTAAAAACACCATCACCGTCGAAGTCGACAACGGCCTCAGCACGAGCCTTGAAACTTCCCCCCGAGGCTTCAAGGATCTCGTAACGATAATTGGCTGTGCCGCCTTCGTTTACGGTGCGTGGTGGTATGAAATCAATCTCATTAAACTCCATCGAGTACTTCGAATTGAGGTACCGGTATTGGGTTTCCAGATTGGCTATATGTTTTAGTTGGATCTTAGCTTCCTGGCCTTTGGCCTTAGCTATAAGTGGCATAAAGGTGGGTAGGGCCAACAGTAACAGAATACCGATAATGGCCAGTACCATAAGCATTTCATTAAGAGTAAATGCAGCGACCTTTGGGATACGCGTACGTTTCATCCTATGCAAATTTTAGCGTAGCCGAGCACACGATCCCTATTTGTACAGGAAGGGTGGTGTACAACTACGAATTATCTAACAATAAAGTAATGCATGTGGTTAGGGGGGAATGTCAATTTTTTCAAGCTAAAGCTGTGCGAAAAAATCCGATCGAGGTCCACATTTACGTTCGATCGTGAAGCTCCAAAAGTAGGAAGACGGAATCAGCCGACAAAATTTTTTTGATTTTTTTTTGATTTAGTACATAATTTTTGATTTACTTTGAACCAAGTTTGAGTGAAAGTTCAAACCTCTTCACAAATTATTCATTTCCCCCCTTTAGGATAGTTTGAGAGGCCAATTTTTTTGGCCGTTTTTGGTATTTACACCACCCTTCTGTAAGTATCCATTTTTATTATTCCCTCCAACGGTTCGGGTGTAATTCCCGGCACAGATACTTATTGTTTAATCTTAAAGGCACATTATGAAGAAGAAGTTTTTATTTGTTGCACTTCTATTGGGGGTTGCGCTGACCTACGGGCAAGAACCCGAGACCAGTTTTGACCCGTTTTATTTGTATGAGAACATCCCACAAAGCCCGGAGGCAGCCTCTCTTGGCGTGTATGGTGATGTTTCAGGAAATCCCTACAACGGACGGGCGAATGTTAACATTCCCGTACATTCTCTGAAGTTTGGAGAACTGCAAATACCTATTACGTTAAGTTACGACTCCGGTGGAGTTAAAGTAGCCCAGGATGCAGGCTGGGTTGGACTTAGCTGGAACCTGTCCACGAATTTTGGAATTACACGGGAGATCAAAGGACAGGATGATCTCAATGATGATAACGCCGCCAATACTACTGGCGGGGTCGGATTCATATTCAGTGATTTTGATGTCATTCACCCTACGGGTGGTGCTCCTTATATTGATCAGAATGATCTTTATGAGATTCACGACAGTTATAGTACCCATTTTACCCCGTTGCAATCGGTAGATATGCAACCGGATATTTTTTCGGTAAGCCTGTTTGGAAAAGCGTATAAATTTCGTTTGAACAAACAGCAGGGAAGCAATAACATTATTTCTGCATTTGTATTCAACGATAACAATGCTGAAATTGAGTACAACCTGTCCAATGATTCGTTCACCATAGTAGACGATCGCGGTTACATCTATGTTTTTTCAACCAAGGAATATGCTACGAACTACACGAATCGTCCTGACCATGGGTATCCCATTACGTCGACTACAATTCCTGCGACCGCCCGTCAGGCAATACAGACGGATGCCAATGGATTTGACGAGACCACGATCACCAGTTGGAAGCTCGATTCCGTAGAATCGCCGACAGGTGAGATGTTGAATTTCAATTATCAGAAGGGACTTCATTTTACGTTCCCGCAGATCATGGGCTATTTTGACTTCAATGATCATCAGTGGTTCCCGGGAGGTCAAACAACAATAAATTCGGCACCCAATGTCAGTGCTACGACCACTGCCCTTGAGACACAATATCTAACGTCGATTACCGGAGATTTTGGTTCGGTTGAGTTCGTTCTGGAAGCCAGAGATGATCTTCTTAGCGGATATGAAATGAGGGACTATTGTAATATTCCGGGATCGATTCCTTTCATTACCGGTAATCTGAATTCCGGCAACGGACAATTCATAGCCGGGTGTCATGGCCAGCCCGGATGCTCCTTTGGGACATCTCTTACAGACTATCGATTGAAGCGAATTGATATTAAAGATTACGACGGCGTGTTGATCGAAAACGTAGACTTCACCTATTCCTACTTCAATATGGATGATATATCCGGCGCGAACAAAGAACGATTTATCCGTCTTAGGCTGGACCAGGTTGATATCGGTGATAAGAAGTATACAATGAGCTATATCAACCCGGATGATCTTCCTGCCAAGGACTCATTCGATGTCGATTTCTGGGGTTATTACAATGGCGCAGGGAACAGCCACAACGTACCTAGTGTTGGAAGATTCTATACGACCAAGTCTACCTCGCACCACTTACAGAATTTTATCAACTACTCGGGTGCCGACCGAGGTAGTAATTTCGACTACGGAAAGCATGGTCTGCTTGGGAAGATATCCTATCCTACCGGAGGGTATACGACATTAAAATATGAAGCTCATAAAGCGCTGGTCGAGGCAACTCAGCCGTATATAGTGACCGACGAATTACCTTCGGGAGACATTCAATGGACCACACTTATTGACGAATCGAAGTATCGATTTACGTATCAATACCTGAAGAAGGCGAAGACTCCGAGTTATAATTTGTATGACATGGAATATGTTCCTCCTGTTGGGGATCCTATAACTTATGAGGCAAATATAATGCCTCCAAGTTCACATTTTAGCTCGAACTATCCCATCGTATTTACCGCAGATTGTACACTGAAATGTGAAACAAATTGTGCTGCGGCCAATTATGGGAATATTGGTCTTAATGAACCGAGATATGTGATCAAAAGAGTTTCCGATGGACAGGTGAACAATGTGATATTCAAATGGGGTGATTTTCCATCGGGTACAGGGTCACCTACTTCCTCGGGATTTGAGACATTTTTCCTTCCTCCCGGAGATTATTTTGTCGAAATGGTACAACCCAGTCCGTTCCCTCCCGGAGCACCAGTAGTTACAGTGCCCGAGGCACATAATACGGGGGATGGACAGTTTGAAGTTCAGACGTATGATACCGGCGGGGGCGATCTGCCCACTGTATTGGAACAGTTCGAGGTTGGTGGTGCCCGTGTTGCTTTTGTTACGCACTATGATGAGAACGGAGCTTTTATATCAAAAGCGGGTTATGATTATACTTTCTACGATAACAGTGATCCTGACTTGAATTCTTCCGGAAAGCTTATGGACGAATTGATCTTTTTCTCCAAAGTATACGGTCACAACTCTTATTCTCCTATTCCCTGGAGCTATACGAAACTGAAATTTCAGTCAAATCCCGCGCTACCTATTACCGGAAGTGCATCGGGATCACATATTGGATATTCCCAGGTTCGACAATTGGTTTTAGACAGTAACGATGGAGTGTTGGGAGAGACTATCACCAACTTTTCCAATGAATCTAACCTGTACTATACCGAGTCCTTCTGTCGTGAATATAATACTTCAACTGGGACCGATCCTGATGTTTGTATTGAAAACACCTTTGTGGTTGGGCTGGGACCACGACATACCTTCGATTATTTGAATGGGCAGGTGGTTTCCACCAATGTATATAATCGTGCAGGAGAACTGGTGCTGAAAGAGGATTATGAATATTCCAACCTTGTCGGGCAATTGGATACCGGCCATTATGCATCGGTGATACCCATTCGCTATCAAAGTAGTGGCGAAGTGCCAACTGACGGTTCAACATATTATACCTATGCCTTGCCGGTTGACTTTTCAATGAAATCTCTATTGGCTGGGAAGGAAACGACCCGATACTTTGATAATGGGTCTGAGCTCTTTTCAGAAGAAAACTATATCTATGATTCGGTAAATCACAACTTACTTGAAAAAGAGACCGAGATATTCGAGGGAGATCGTGTACGGCAGAAGTATTACTATCCTTTCTCCACAGAGGTTTCCAGCGAGCCGGGAATGTGGAACCTTCGAAATAAGAATCAGCTCAATACAATTGTTAAAGTTGAGAACTTCCGTAATACGGCGAAACTTGGAGAAACACACTATAGTTTTGCAACGTTCAACGGGAATACTTTGGCCACTAAGATGTCTACGGGAAAGGCAAGTCAAACCATATTGACAGATCGCATGACCTATGACAAGTATGATAGTGAAGGAAGACTATTGCAAAAAACACCCAAAAGTGGTCGTCCTACCAGTTATATATGGGGTTATAACAAACAATATATCGTGGCCAAAGTGGAGAACGCCTCCTATACGAATATAGAAGGACTGTCCTCCTTTGGAAGCGGGTTCGTGATTAACGATGCCCTCAATAGTACACAGGAGAATCAGCTGCGATCGTTGACCAATGCTATGGTTACCGTGTACACCTACATTCCGGGTGTTGGTGTGGAAACCATTACGGGTCCAAACGACTATACGCTAACTTACGAGTACGATGCCGACAACCGATTGCAATATGTGCGGGACGAGGATAACAATATTGTCGAAGAGCATCTCTACAACTTAAATAATGACAATATTCCGGGAGATCTTTCCGAGGGTAGTACAGGAGGAACTACCACGCCTGGCGCCGATGATGACGGAGACGGTTGGACCAATGGACTGGAAGACACGCATAGCACAGGAGCTACCGTTCCGTGTTCTTTCCCTTACGGACTGGTGAGCCAGGACACGCTGGCAAGCAACACCTGGAGAGATCTGGATTGTGACGGAGATGGGATATCCAATGGTGATGAAATGATAAATGGGACCAATCCATTAGAAAATGATACCGGAACCTGCAACCCGTTTTGTCCGAAAAGCATGCAGGAATATTTGGATGTTGACAGGAGCATGGATCTTACCACGGGCTATAAACGTTTGGTCGCTTACGTACAATTTCAGGGGCATACTGCCTCCCCAGGAGGAGGTCAGTTGGATTTTGGTGTACTGGCTTTAGGAGGTTCTGGTAATTATGAATATCGATGGAGAGAAAAGGGAGAGGAATTCGCGTCTGATTTTGGAATTGCGAATAGCTATACCTGGTCCTACAGTTGCTTCCAGCCCAATGACCCTAATGTAGGTGTGGTTTGTGAAATAAAGGACACTACGACGGGGGACATTGTTATAGCAAGATGGTCCAATAAAGTAGAATTAGTATGCAATTAAAAAGGTAGCCATGAAAAATTTCAAGTTTATATATATCATTTCAATATTGTTTGCTAGTACGATGTATGGGCAAACCCCGAATAAAAATTATGTCAAGTCAATTTCTTATCAGGTAGAAACTCAGGATGGAGTTGTTCTGGATGAGAATAAATACGAACAGACAACCTACTTTGATGGTATTGGTCGTCCCCAACAGTCAGTTACTCAGCGGGCCGGAGGGAATGGTGAGGACCTAATTGTTCCAATGAAGTACGACAACTTTGGCCGTCAGCCCAGGGAGTATTTACCCTATCCTTTAGTTGGAAACAACGGAGAGTGGGTAGCCAATCCCTATACGCCACTTCATAGTTATTATTACAATAATTATGTGAACGACCGGCAGGCTGTGGATATCAATCCATATTCAGAAAAGCGCTTTGAAGAGTCTCCTGTAACCTCGCTGTTGGAGCAGGGAGCGCCCGGCGGTGATTGGGAAATAAATCCCAACAGTGATTCTGACAATACAATTAAGTTCGAATACGCTGCCAACAATGCAGATAATTTGTACCGGTTCCGGGTCACTTTTTCCGGAGGTAATACATCAGAGCCTCAATTGAATTTCAATGGGTGGTATCCAAATAGCTCAGGGTTTATTACAAAGACCGTTACCAAGGATGAGAACTGGAAGCCAGGAGATGACAGGAATCGAACAACACATGAGTTTACTAACAATCTTGGACAGACAATTCTGAAACGGACCTTTAACAGAAAGGGCAGTACACAGCAAATTCTGAGTACATACTATATCTATGATGATTATGGGAATCTCACTTTTGTACTTTCTCCGGAGGCATCCAAACAGATCATTAGTAGTGGTGCCCTGGTGTCCAACTATCAAACCATTTTGGATGAGTTGGGATATCAATATAAGTACGACGACCGTAACCGTTTGATCAGAAAGAAAATTCCTGGAAAGGGCTGGGAATATATCATTTATGACGTTTTGGATAGACCTGTTTTAACTCAGGATGAAAACCTACGACAGGATAATAATAAGTGGTTGTTCACGAAGTACGATCAACTCAATCGTATTGTCTATACAGGCATCTATTCGGCCGGCTCAAGTCGCACCCTGGAAGACGTAGAAAACGCGGTTGAGAACCAAACGGCACTTCAATTGAGTGAGACCCGACGTTCTTTTGGAACTCCACAGGTGGGAGGGACGGATCTATTCTATACGAATAGCGCTTACCCCACCTCGAGTCTTGAGGTTCTAACGGTTAACTATTATGATGACTATGTGCATCATACGGGCGCTGTATTGCCCTCCGATGTATATGGAGTGAATCCCAATTTGAGCAACACCATGGGATTGACAACTGTAACGAGGGTAAAGGTGCTGGATACCAGCGATTGGATTGTTACAATGGCTGGATATGACGAAAAAGGTAGAAGCATTTGTGGTGTAGAGTACAATCAATACCTGAATGTTAACAATACTACCAAACAATTGTTGGATTTCGCTGGAAAGATTAATGAAACCACTACCACCCACTTACGAGCCGGGAATAGCACAATAACCACGATTGACTATTTTACCTATGATTCAGCCGGGCGTGTAGTTCAGCATTCTCAGAAAATAGATGATGAACCGGTACAATTAATAGCTGAGAACGAATACGATCCTACGGGGATGCTTGTTGTTAAGGATGTGGGCGGACAGACCCTTACGGATGGATTTACTGACTTGAAGGATGTAGAGGTTAGCTCGTCAGGGACCATCAGCTGTACTACAGCGGCGGGATCATGGCCGGCACGAGCCCTCACAAGGGGTGAAATCCCAACGGACACAAACGGCGAATTGTCACTCAATATCTCTCAGACCGGAAAACATGTACGTTTTGGGTTTGTTAAGTCCACGAATGCAAGTCAGATAAACAAATATTACGACTATGGCATTCATACTTATTATAATAACGCCACGGGCCAGAGTTATATCCGGATTGTGATTGAAGGCCTTGGATCTACCGGAAACTATGGGGTCTATAATGCAGGAGACCAGTTTCGAATAGAACGGGATGGGACAAGTATTCGATTCTTCCATAATTCGACTGAGTTTCACACTATTACAGATGCGGCCGTTCCGGATGATGCTCTTATTGGCAAAACAAGTTTTTCTATTGCGAATGGTGCCAGTGTTGAGAACCTGGCAATCAGCAGTGGTGCATTGGATAAGAAGCTACAAGAAGTCAATTACTCCTATAACATCAGAGGATGGCTTCGAAATATCAATGATGTCGACGGGTTTACTGCAGGTTCAGGTTCAGATGACCTTTTCCACTTTAGGATCAATTACAATGAAGTACAGGGTACCTATGGAACGCCGTCGGATGTCGTACCTCTGTACAATGGAAATATTGCGGAAACCATTTGGCGCACCGAAAATGACAACCCGGACAAGCGCAGTTACGGATACTTGTACGATGACCTTAACAGGATTCGAAAAGCAGGGAGTCGTACCGGAACCAACCTAGACATTAAGGACAACAACTATACCTTTACCCTATGGAATGTGGGATATGATCAAAATGGAAACATTCAAAGCCTGCGTCGAAGCGGAAAATTTGCCAGTCAATACTATGACGACTTGGGATATACATACCAGGTGGTAAATGGTATTTCGACCAACAAGCTACAAAATGTAAAGGATGGTGGTTTTGATTCGCAATGTCAAACAGTGAATTGTACAGGCTTCGAAAAAGGTTTTGTTGACGGAAATGACCCTTTCAATACCCTCCAGCCGGATTATGCCTACGATGGTAATGGGAATTTGACGATAGATCGGAATAAAGGAATTCATTCAATTTCTTATAATCATCTCAACCTTCCTAAACGGGTTTCAAACATGGAACCCGCCGGAGGGGAATATCTTGATTTCATTTACGACGCCACAGGAGTTAAACAGGCTAAAGTCCTTACTAGCATTGATGCCGGTGTGACTACAATTATAACAACTGAATATTCTGGAGGGTACGTGTATTTGAAACAAAACTCCGATCCGTCATTGCTGCAGTTCATCGACCAACCTGAAGGTTATATAGAACCCACGCCGGTCTTACCCCCTGCCGAAGGTGGTAAATCGGTAAAAGGATTCAGCACGAGCACCGGCCAAACGACCTATTCGGAATATGCATATATTTTTCAGTATAAAGATCATTTAGGGAGTGTTCGATTAAGCTATACCGATGGAAATTTGGACGGGTCCATCGATCCTAATGACGAGATTATTGAAGAGTCTAATTATTTTCCGTTTGGGTTAAGACATTGGGGATACAATGATGTAACAGAGGGAGGAAATGATATTGCACAGAAATGGAAATATCAAGGTCAGGAATTTGAAGAGGAATTGGGAAAAGATACCTATGCATATCAATGGAGAGATTATGACCCCGCTATTGGAAGGTTTGGAAAAATAGACCGTTTCGCCGAGAAATACTATGAAAATACTCCATACCACTTCACAAAAAATAATCCTGCGTATTTTAGAGAAATTAAAGGAGACAGTATCAATGTTAGCAATTTAATCTTCAAAGATGGGAAATTAAATAAAGAAGGTTTGTATGTACTCTATAATGTTGTATCGGATTTACAAGATATTACAGGAACCAAAATAAGTGTGAATTCAAGTGGGAACCTACTTTCCGAAGATGGGAAAAAAGATGCCAGTGGCAAATTGGGAGGAAGTGAAAAAGCACGAAAATATTTTAATAGTTTAGTTTCTTCTTCTAGCGTTATAAAAGTTGGCAATGATAATTCCAAGAGCACTCAGGGGGGAGGTATTGGAAACGTTAATATCAACTCCGATCAGATTGACGGAAATATCCAGGCGGCGAAGAATGCTGGAATTGATGAACTTGCATTTGGTTATGGAATGTCATTTTTGCATGAGACCCTTCATACGGCAACTGGGACTCGAGCTATAAACCCATCAGCTACCTCTGTGTTTTCCGACCCGCCGAGGACAAGACTTTATGATACGGGACCAACGGTTGATAAAATCAATGAATTTAGAGACCAATTGATGTTACCAACAAGGTCGAATTATTACTGGACGAAATCTAGTGTTTCTTCACCTGCGACAATGGAATGGGATGTTAGTGGCCGAAGAGTTTGGATGACAAAAACGACTATGTCTCCGTCTGATCAGGCTGCCAGAAGAAAGCCAATTAATAATTTGATTAACCTTGTACCAGCGTTTAATAGATAAAAAATGAAAATCAATAGGGTTGTTTTTTTTATAGTTTGCATATCGTTGGTCCTTGGTTGTAGATCTCAAGATTTTCAACTAAAACAATTGGATAAGAGCATTGTTAATCGAATTATGACTCATCCGACCATTGTAAATTATTCTAAAGATGTGCTAAACGATACTGATTTTAAAATATTTGTTTCGGACAAATTAATTAGATTCAATTTAGTTTCACTAGAAACGGCGGTTATTAAATCGAAATACAAAAGTGATTATAGCCCGTTCATGAATTTAACTACCAAAGATTTGAGGATGATTGCCCATGTTAGGGATTCTCTAAGTAAAGCAGAGAAAAGATTAAACGAAGATTTTGAGCAATCTAGTTCAACCTCAATTGAAATGGATTCATTAGGCTACTATAACTATTTGTTGTTCTTGTCGAACAAAGTTGACGGTCAAATTTATGCTGAATTAGTACCATATAATGGGGAAATTACTAAGTCCATAAAATATGATGAAGTTGCTTTTGGAAAGGTTTTTACCTTTCTGTTTAATGTGAATGAAAAGAATATAATAACTGAAGTTTTAGTTGATAGTGTAAATTTTGATTGAGTTTGTTTCTTGCTCTGGTCACTCTAGACTCTATATCTTTTGTTTGAGCAAAGATGACAGATCTTGTTCTAGATACTTGTATACGCCGCAATCCAAAATCGGATTGCGGCTTTATATAATTTTGCGACAACATCGGTAATTCAATCCGCATTGGATGAATCTTCTCTGAATTCATTATGGAGAATGAGCGAACTGCGTTTTAAGCTATACATGAAAATTGAAGTGCTGTGAATCAGATATTAAGTATTACAGTTTTCAAATTATCTAAAAAATAACCTCTATGAAATTCATGGTAAATCCATTTGTCCTTGCTTTTATTTGTCTCATGCCTTTTGGTCAAATCACCGCCCAGGAAAGCGTGGTCACCCCGCCCTCCGAGGGAAAAGCCGTGATCTACTTTGTACGCACCGGAGGTACCGGAGGCTGGTTTAATTTTCGGTTCTTCGAAAAGGAAAATTACCTGGGGAAATTCCAGGGAAAGAACTACATACGACACGAATGTGATCCCGGCGAGTACATTTTTTGGGTAAAAGCCGAAAACATCGATTTCATTGAGACCGATCTTAAAGAAGGCGGTACTTATCTGGTTCAGGTGGCTCCTGTGCCGGGAGCATTTCATTCCGGAGTGAAGTTTCGAATCGTTGACTATTCCAAGGAAAAACTCGTAGAGAGAATCCATCGCGTCCTGAGAGAGAACGAAGGTGTGGCATTTAGTAAAGATGAGCAAGAAGAAGGGGAAGAGGACATGGCCGAGGTGATCAATTCGGGCATACGCACCATTCAGAAAAAAAGACAACGAAAGAAAAAGGTAAAACGAATTACACAGGATATGACCTATCCGTTTTTGTAGGCAAGGCTCAATAGTCCAGATCCTAGCGTAGCACTGGTTTTACCCCTTCAAAAAAGGGGGAATACACCCTTTTATTCTCCAAATGAAAACCGGTACTTTATAATGCCTAAATCTGGCATGCATGCAAGGCCGTAGGGTACGAAAACGAAGAAAGATCATTTCCGGTACTTCAGATCTCAATCTCCAGAAGAAACCGGGGGAGACTCTTTTTTTCAATCGTAAGCAAGAACTTCAGAGTACAACAACAAACAGCTTTCATTCTGGCACCTCCGCATTTATCCAACCCAAATTGATGGTGGGGAAGTCCAACGATTCCTATGAAAAGCAGGCCGATGCCATGGCGCTACAAGTGGTTAGCTCACCTCGTCCCACCGTCCAAAAAAAGTGTGATGACTGCCAGAAAGAAGAAAAGGTTCAAAAGAAGCCGGCACCCCCAAAAGTAGCTGCAAACAAGGCTTCCGGAACTGTTGAATCCACCTTGCACAAGACTCGGGGAGGCGGTGGAAAAATGGACGGTATGACACGCGACTTTATGGAAAGTCGTTTCGAGGCCGATTTCAGTCAGGTGAATATTCATACGGGAACCGAGGCCATTCAAATGAGCAATACGCTCGGGGCACAGGCATTCACCTATGGCAACGATATTTATTTCAATGAGGGTAAGTACAGTCCTGCGAGTAAGGATGGAAAACAATTACTTGCGCACGAGCTCACACATACCATTCAGCAGAAAGGGCGTGTACAGAAAAAAGTACAACGCAAGATGGGGGATGGCCATGATCTCAAAGCAACCCGGTTTCAGGGAGATCTCAAACTGGAAGCAGCGTTCGACAACGAGACTCTTATTCGGTTCGGTGCCCAGGGAGGCCATGTAACAAAGTTGCAACAGGCCCTCATAGATTCAGGACATCCCTTGCCCAAGTTTGGGGTCGATGGAATTTTCGGTTCGGAAACAAATGGCTCGGTGAGAAGTTACCAAAAGAGCAATGGGTTGCTGATCGATGGTATTGTGGGGCCACAGACAATGGGAAACCTGGATGCCCGGTTTTCCGGGGAGCCGCCATCCAATAAAGTACCTCCGGTTCCACCTGAAATTTGCCAGGGACTGGAACTTTTTACCTCCCCTCCGAAAGCGAAGAGCGGGTTTGTCAAGTCTAATTTTGGAGGTACTGAAACCACCGGGGATGCTGCACCGGATGAAAATGGTCCTGTGGAATGTAAAACTCCACCTAAAGAGAAGCATTGTTCTAAGCTTTGCGGATGCCCGCTACCTCAAAACAAAACCGGCCCTGCTCTGAACTTGCACGACGTGGCCAGGCCAAGGCCAAATTCGGTTTTTGTAGGCGAGTCATGTTCTGATCCTAATGATGTCTTCAGAATAATTCAGATCGAAACCGAAGCGAAGCAAAAGCTAACTTCTGCAAGCAGTAGTGATAATCATTGGATTACCGTAGAGATATGTCAGGGTCCTAATGCCGGTAAGACGAAGGTTATTCAACAGCGGTTTTTACGACAGGTTCAAACACTGTCATTGAGTATCACCGGACCGGGATCTGTACAAGAAGGAAAAATAATATCACTGGGCGTGAGTGGACTTCCTTCGTTCCTAACGCCACATTGGGGCGTAAGTGCACCGGGCACCGGAGAGGTAAATATTTTAAGCCCCCTGGATGGAAACACGCTTGATCTGGAAGGCAAAACACCCGGTAAGAAGAACGACGTTGGGATAAGCGTTGCTGCCTGTGGAGGGTTAGACACTCATGCGATTACGGTCACAAAAAAACCACCTGGTTTTGTTCCCCCAACGGGTCCTTGCACGCCATCGCCCATAGATGTTAAGCGTATCCCGGGTGTAATGCGCTCCAAGAGTTGGAACAAGGGCGCGACCATCATGGAGAACTGGTTTATTGGAGCTCCGGCTACGGCCCCATCCTACGGGAAGATCGACGATAAGACCATTACACAAGCCTGGCTGGTTACTTTTTCCAAATACACCGATAAGATCAATAAGATGTTGGCGTCCAAAGTGCACATCAGTTCGGCAGCGCAATCTAAGATCAAGGCCAATCTGATAGCCGCAGGGCTAAATACACCCGGTAGTACGTTCAGTATTACATTGGATCCAAAGTCCTTTAACAAAAAAGGGTTGTCCGTACACACGGATTCACTCCAAACCGCAGGTCCTACAGATGCTCTAACAGATATGTCGGCTGCTTTAGGGGCCTTCAATATCAAAGTCGGAGTAGAAGGACAGGTTGGATTTGTTCCGCAAGTAGTTCCGGGCAAACCCGGAAGAGTTGTTGTGATAATTGAGAGTGTTGGATTCTATGTTAAGGACTCTTTCGATTTCAATGGGACCCAACCGCTTGGCTTCTGGAATGTTTGCACCAACGATGTGGCAAAAATACCCGGAGGTGGCAGGGTGCTGGTAATGAACAAAGATTTCAGGGATTGGAGAACTGCAAATTCCCTGGGACAGGACGTCCTAATTTTCTCCAAAGACTGGGATATGCGAAAGCTCAAAACTCCGGATACTTTTAACTGGTAGAAAACGGTTTTTGCGCTTCTTTAACGAATTTCTTCTAAAATAATCCTATATTAGCCACTGTAACCGAAAGGTTGCAATTCCCCCCTAAACGGTTTAAAGTCCGGTGAATACAGGATTTTAAGCTATTACATGTAGTTATTTTTTAAATCGGAGTTCCGGTGCATTACCTGTTGTGGTAATTCCCGAAACCCGGGAACATTTGAACCATGCGTATACTTAATTCATTGAGTTACGCAGCGGTGGCCATCATGACCCTCATGGCCTCATGTACCACCCTGCAATACAAACAGCAGGAGCAGAAAGTCCTGCCCGAGTTGGGAACCATCGGTATGTATGCCGATTACCTGCTCGAAAATGATCACCAATCCAAAACTGTCGTATCTCTTACCGAACCCGTGCGTTTACAGGTAAGCGAAGTTCGGATCTCAAAACGAGAGCTTTTTACCAAAGAAGGGGAAACCAAAGCAGACAGTATTCATCTTTCGTTGGAAATCCTTGACAAGATCGGTCTTGTTCATCAAATGAACTCCAACCTGGAATTGCTCAAATATCTGAAACGGGCCGATGGCTACGAGCTCGTAACCCAGGTCAATGTGTATTTCCCCGCTGAAATTCGATCTCAGATAACAGCGTCAGATGAAGTCTATCTCGTTCAAAACAAAGAGCGCACGCTGTCACTGGAACTGCGAAACGACAATGTGATTGCCGGTACTGTGGAATTTACACAAGGCAATATTACCCGGTTCAAGGCGGCCTCTTTTTGTTGGGGCAAGGGCGATCGCGGGCGGATTGAGATATTCGATCTGATCCCTTCCGGAGCCGCTTGCAGTGAGGACACCTACAGGACTGCTCGAAAAGCAGAAAAGAAAAACGAATTCAAGTTTTAAGATGAAAAAGCTGTTTTATTTTATACTGAGCACAGGCCTACTAACCCTTACGGGATGTGAGGAAGTGATCTTCGAGCAAGACATTAGTGGTGATAGTGTTTCCCTGGTGGCGCCGCTTGACGGTACACAAGTAACAGGAACGAATGTACAATTCAACTGGCGGTCGGTTGAAGGCGCGAGTAGCTATGAGGTTCAGGTGGCAACGCCCGACTTTGCCAATGCGAGTCAGATTGTAGCGAGCACTGTGACCGATTCAACCTTCTTTCAGGCACAGCTTGCCATCAATACCTACGAATGGCGGGTGAAAGCCCTGAATAGCGGCTACGAAACTACCTACAGTGCTGCCGGATTTTCGGTGGTTGATGTGACCGACTTTTCCAACAACGTAGTAGTATTGCTTTCTCCACAGGAAAATGCAATTTCAAATGAGGATCAGTTGACCTTCCAATGGGAGGCCATAGAGGGCGCTACCCAATACAGAATTCAGTTACTGGAAGGACAGGTTGTGCAAAATGAGCAAACCACGGCGGGAACGTCCTTTTTGCTAACTCCTCCGGAAGGAGAGATACAATGGCAGGTACGGGCTGAAAATGACACTCAGAGTACACTATACACCACGAGATCGGCGCTTATAGATCGTACGGATCCCAATGTGCCTGCTCCGGTATCGCCGGTAGACGAGGCTGTTCTCACTTCTCAGGATGTATCCTTCAGTTGGACCAGGGAGACCATAGCAGGAAGTGTCGAATTCGACAGCTTGTACGTGTACCGGGATCTTGCGCTTACCGATTTGGTATTAAAAGAGGAGGTACAATCTCCCTTTGAAACGACTTTGTCCAACGACACGTATTATTGGCTGCTAAAGGCTTTTGATGAAGCCGGGAATGAAAGTAACGATAGTACCGTATTCAGTTTTACCGTGCAGTGATGAAAGGGAAAAAGAACATACGTATACTGTTACCAATAGTTGTGGTTGTTTGGGGCATTCTTATCTACAAAGTGGTAGACGCATTCAGCGACGATGATGTCCCGTTACCTATCACGGGCAAATCTTCATTCGTTGCCAGGAAGATACAGGAGCGGGATACGTTTTCGCTTCTACCGGTATCTACGGATCCTTTCCTTGGAACGGTCTACAGAAAGAAAACTACGTCAAATCAGGGAGGTACTACAAAACCGGCCCGGGAAGAAATCGTCTGGCCGGCCATACAAGTTGTGGGTGCGGTGGCAGACCCCAAAGGAAAATCGGCCATCTATATGATTTCTGTAAACGGACAACAACACCTCATGAAGCTTGGAGAGTCAGTGAATGAACTACTCCTTGTACGTGCTTCCGGTGATAAGGTGGTTTTACAATTTAAAGGAGAGAACAAAGAATTTTCTATGTAATGCGCGTAGGTAAGGTAAAAGCATCGGCCCTGCAGTTCGCCATTTTAGTGGCGACTATGGTCGCCCTCTTTTTGGGTGCTTTCCTTACATTGACGCATACACATCGCTTTTTTGCCGATCAGTCGCAGTTTTTGATGCAGTCCGTGGAAGGGGCTAATCAGGGTGTTGGATACAGCCTGCAACCGGATGCCGGGATTCGGGATTCGATCACCTTTCAGGAGGAACTATTGACCACGACGGTCGCAAAGTCCTACTGGGGTGGTTTCGAGATGATCCGGTCAAGAGCCACCGTACGAACAAAGAGCTTTTCAAAGAAGGCACTAACCGGAAGTGCTCTGGGATCACAACCCACCTCGATATACATGGGTGATGACAGGTTTCCCTTGGTGCTGGTGGGGAATACGAAGATCGAAGGCACGGCCTATATTTCTTCGAAAGGGATCAAACCGGGGAGTATTGCCGGACATTATTATACAGGAGGAAATCTGATAGACGGCCCTATTCGTTATAGCTCCGGAAGCCTACCCAGGTTGGATGCACAGTGGTCCCGAACCATAAAACAGTGGATGGATTTTATTCCGGGAACCGAACACTTGGTCGTTCCTCAACAACCTGTTCAAAATTCCTTCTATGAGGACAGGATGTACATATATGATGAAGGACCTGTTACAATTTCAGAAACATATTTGGGCAACATTGTGATCATTAGTAAAACGGAGATCACGGTAACACCCGAGGCCAGATTACAGGATATTTTGGTGGTTGCTCCCAAGATAACCCTGCAGAAGGGCACTCAGGGAAGTGCACATTTTATTGCAAACGAACAAATAAAAGTAGAGGAGGACGTGGTTTTGAGCTATCCGTCCTCGTTGGTGGTGATGTATGAACAACCCGACGACAATCGACCGGTTCCCAGGGGGGACGAACCGGTTGTTGTCTCGGATTTTGCTGAAGTGAACGGGAATGTGATCCTTCAGTTTAAAAAAGACACCCTGGCCGGATCGCGAACCCATATGGCCTTCGCCGAGGAAGCCAGAATCCGAGGTATGGTCTACTGCCAGGGCAATATTGAACACAAGGGCACCATAGAGGGCTCGGTGTACACCAATACCTTTCTGGCCAACGAATCGGGCTCGGTGTACCTAAACCACCTGTACAAAGGCAAAGTACTGGCCAACAGACTACATCCGGAGTACTGCGGACTACCATTTCAGAACAAACAAAAAGGAATTGCGAAGTGGTTGTACTAAGGAAAATACGGGCGGCTACGTTGGTCGAAACCATGGTCTCATCGGTGATCATAGTGATCGTTTTTATGATCGCCAGCATGAGCCTGAACAATATCTTCGGGAATGTGGTGAAGAACAATGACCTGGCATTGCGAAACCGGGTTAAAGAAGTGACGTACCTCGCTCAAAATAGTGCGTTGCAGATCCCTTTCTATGAGGACACCGAAGCCTGGGAATTGGTCGTAGACAGGAAAAATGATGGTTTGTGGTTGCAGGTGTTTAACAAAGTGACAGACCATGAAATGGAAATAGAAGTGATCTATGCAAAAACCGATTAAAATACCGGCGTTTACTCTTACCGAAATGCTGCTGGTTCTGGCCATTAGCACAGTGGTCGCAGGTTTGGCATTTTCAATAATCAGCCTGTTTGGACGGAACATTCAGGCGATTCAAAACAATTACAGCGCTACTACGGAAGTGAGGCTGTTCGAGGAACAACTTACCATTGATTTTAATCGGTATAATCTCGTTAAGGTTAATGCTGAATCTCAGGAATTGATCTTTAAAACACCTATGGATTCGGTACGGTATACCTGGGATGCCGAAATGATGAAACGAGGAGAGGACACACTGGGGATCGAACCGGGATCGGTTCGGTTCTTTTTACTGGGAAAAGAAGTTCGTCAAGGCACAATAGATGCACTTAAGATTGAATGGGAAGAAGGTAGAAGCCCGTTGTTCTTTTACCGCAAGAATGACGCCTTCCATTACTTAGCAGCTCATGGGAATTAAGTTTGACCATATATCACAAACGGTTGCCACACCGGAAAAGGAACCTAAAACGAGTTTCCTGAACAAGGAAATTACATTGTTTGGGAATGGTATGTCCAACAAGGCGAAGGAGCAGTTCTATGCCGAACTAAGTGTGTTGCTCAATTCAGGAATTGACCTGAGAAAATCGTTGGAACTCATTGCAGAAATGCAAAAGAAGGCCAAAGACGCCCAACGTGTGGAAGGCATCGCTCAAAGTATCGTGGCCGGGAGTTCCTTATCACAGGCTCTGGAAGGCAACAAACACTTTACGCCCTATGAGTACCACGCCGTTCGGATCGGGGAACAAACAGGACAACTCAACAAGATTACCAATGACCTCCGCGAGTATTACCACAGGAAGAACGAATTGCGAAGACAGCTTATATCGTCTCTTACCTACCCGCTCATAGTGTTGTTTACAGCTTGTCTGGTCGTCTTTTTTATGCTGAAGTATGTGGTCCCGATGTTTGTGGACATTTTTACCCAAAATAAGGTGACCCTACCCTGGCTTACCGAGCGCATTGTCGATCTGTCCCATTTTGTAGAAGGTAATGGTTTGGCCATTGTTTTGTTTATCCTTGGCCTGGTAGTGTTGTTTCGCTGGATGCGGAAGAAAGAATGGTACTATCGCCTCATGGGTCGCCTTCAGCTTAAACTGCCTGTATTGGGAACGTATATTAAACGCATTTATCTCATTCAGTTTACACAGGCTATGGCCTTGCTAACCAATGCCAGAATACCGGTCGTTACCGGAATCCAGCTGGTTAAGGACATGATCCGTTTTTACCCCATAGAACGTACCCTGGGACAGGTGGAACAGGATATCATACGCGGAGAAAAATTGCACCGGAGCTTCGAAAAGCATCCTATCTACGAGAAAAAAATGATAGCGCTGCTCAAAGTGGCGGAGGAAACCAATCAGACCGAGTACCTCTTTCAGAAACTATATGAGCAGTACAGTGTGGAGACACAATACCGGGGACAGATACTCTCCAATATTTTCAATTTCATATTGACCCTGTTCGTAGGACTGATTGTCGGGGTGATCCTCATCGCAATGTATCTGCCTATGTTCAAGCTAAGTTCCGTGATCGGCTAGACGTGATTAGTGCTCGTCGATATCCTCGTCGCACTCTTCTTCGATGACTTCATATTGATCGAGGCTTTCTTCCGGAGTCATGTAGGTGTCCTCACTAAAGAAACCACTAAATGAGCCGAAACCCAGATCCTTGTTCCACCAGAAGTCATAGATCTCGGGATCCATATCCGGTTCGTGCGGGCTTTGCAACACAAAATATCCTGAGACCACTTCAAATTGCTCCTGAAGTTCACTGGCCGCTTCAAAACTAACGCCCTTTAGCCGGTCACCGTCCTGTCCGTAGATCACAGCAATACTCCAGCCGCCGTCTTCGTCCTGCTCGATCCAGAGCTGCCGTATTTCGGCATAGCAGTATTTGTAAATATAGAACTCGCCATTCTCACCGGATAGCATATACCATTTCTTAGGAAGATCTTCGAGAGTAACAGCTTGTGGCTCAGTGGAGTTTGTCACTGCGGTTTCCGTTTCCGAAGACGACGGTTCTTCTACGGTTAATTCAGTGGAATCCTTTGCTTTGGTATCTCCGGTGGATTCTTCGGTTTTGGAATTTGGGTTCTTACAAGAGGCAATTAGCAAGACGATAAAAAGGAGTAGAAGACGTTTCATATTCGGCTTATTTTGAGTCGAATATAACGAATCCATAACATAAGCCCGGAATCTTACTATTGTTATTGTCCCGGGGTTAGCCTGGTCTTACTTCTTCTGCGCCAGAGCCCTGATCTTGATCTTAACGGTCTTTCCAATGAAGAGGACACCGTTGTCCATGGTTTTACTGAAACTGATCCCGTAATCAAAACGGTCTATCTCGAGATCAGCCTTTATGCCAACTGTTTGCTGCCTGGTTGGATCCTGAAACGGCCCGGATAACTCCACCGGGAACTCAAGGGACTTTGTCACTCCACGAATCGTGAGATCACCGGTCATGCGGTAGTTTCCTTCTGAACCGGAAATACCTGTTGAACTGAATTTGATCTCAGGATGTTCCGGAGCATTTAGCCAGATGCCGCTTTTCAGGTGACCGTCTCTAGTTTCGTTGTTGCTGTCCAAACTGTTTACCTGAATGGTGACATCTACCTGTAAGGTGGAAAGATCGTCGCCTTCCATGGTGAGATCCCCGGAAAACTCATTAAATCGTCCTGAAACTTCTCCAACCATAAAGCGTTCTACATCAAACCCGATATAGGTATGCCCTACATCCAGGGTATAGGAGTCCGAAGCTGATTTAAAGGAAAAGACAAAAATGGTGGCAATTGCCAGTAATGAAAGTGTACGAATTCGTTTCATAGAATAGTATGATTAAGAAATTAGCCTCAAGAATAGGGGCTAATTTTCCCATCTGCGACAATCCTTCTAAAGGTTGCCTCGATTTATGAAAAAATTAGGAAGACACTTCTGTACTTCGGAAGGCAGAGGGTGTTTTTCCTTCGAACTTTTTAAAGGCATTGACAAAGGAGGTCTTATTATTGAACCCCGAATCGAAGGCAATTTGCAACAAGGTCTGTTCAGGACTGGAAGCGATGCGCTTCCTGGCGTCGGCTACCCGATACTGATTTACAAAGTCAAAGAACGAACACTTAAAATGTTCATTGATGAGTTGTGAAAGATGATGGGTAGGCATGTCCACCTGATCGGCCAGATCTTTTATCCGTAGGTCATTTTTGAGATAGGGCTTGTCTTTTTTCATGACCGAGGTTAAGCGAGCAACGAGTTCCTCTTTCTCCCCGGTTTTCAACGAGGACTGCTTATACTTAACTTCCCTGGGTTGCGGGGCTAACCAGCGTATTCCCGAGAGGCGATAGGCCACCGAGTAAATAAAAAGCCCCATGGGAAGGACATAAATGTAATCCAACTCTCGACGGTAGAAGTCTTTTGAGAACAGGATGTACAAAAAGACGGAAGCGAAAACCAAAGTTCCAAAGAGCAGCCCGTGTAACACCCAAAGCCAGGTAATATTTTGTACGAATGAAAACTGCCGCTTGAGCTCCCGGGTATAGTTGCGAATTCGGAGCACATTATAGACCAGGTATATGCCCAGATGAATGAATTGTAGAAAGAAGATGACTGAGTACAGGTATTCAAACGGAGTCACCGTCTTCTCGCGCCAATCGAAAACAGACAACATCCCGTAGTGAACCTGCCGATTGCTTAAGGATTCTCCGCTAACCGTTGGAACGATAAATACGAATACAATGAATGGCACAAAATGAAGTAGTTCGATAGCCCTTACTTTACGCCCGGAGGAGGTAATCGCCCTAACGTACAAATACATAAAAGGTCCAACAGCAAACCAAGCCCCATAGCGAGTGCCGTAGAAAACATTGACCCCTACATTAAAGGTGTTTCGAATGGCCAGAAACTCGGCCAGAATCCAAATGAAGAACACGACCAACCCAAAGAGAAAGATGTTTCCCCTTGCGGTACGACGTCTTTTGGAAAGCCCTAGTAGTGTGAGCAGGAAGAGCCCCTGAAAGAGGACAACAATAATTAGAATTGACCAGAGGTCCAGTTTCAAAACGCTACCTATTTTTTCTTCTTACTGCTTTTTGCCAAGGGATTGAAATCCAGGCATAGCTGAATCCAGTGTTCCAGGTCCTCGTCCATGTCGAAGCCATCGGGAGTTACAAATACGAAGCCTTTCATCGGGCGCCCGGTAAAATCCATGGGAAAACATCCCTCACGTTGCAAGGCGTCCGGGGAGGCAGCTTCTCCGATGCGGGCCATGAGCAGATCGGTTTCCTTTTTCTTGTCGTAGTGAATTCCGCAACACATTTTGTCATCCACCATAAAACAAAGGCCTCCCATCATTTTCTTAGCTTCAAAGGGAACTTTCTTCTCGGCAAATACCTGCCGAATACGATCGGCTAATGCTTCGTCATAGGCCATAAGTCAAGTTTTTATTTAAAGCTAAGGATTTCATAGTAATAATGTGCGATGAGGTACTTCTTATTCCCCAGGCTGTCGGTTCGATAACTTTTGCGTTCAGCATTCAGTGACAGACCTGTTTTCGTTTCATACGCAAGGTTTTCTATCAGCGCATAGGTGGGATGGTGGTATACCATATTCCCCAGTAATTTGTGCGTTTCCATGTCAAAATAGTACCACCAGGTATTCCCTTCGGAACCGTCTTCGTTGTAATAATTCACCTGAACGACATCGGCTATTTTCCCATTGTCCATGGTTTTTGTGCCTTTGTAGGAGAGATGTGCATCCGGTTCTAACAATTTATAGGGCTGCCAAAGTACGTAATGGGCACCCATCATGTCTTTTCTGAATTTTTCAAACACGGCATCGTCCAGTTGCTGATTTCCTGAAGTGACTACATGTACCTCATCATTCTCCAAAAACACACCCTGGATGATCGAGTCGGTAGGAGAAGTGCTCATTTCAGCATAGAAAGCGGGCTGGAACCGATTAATGTGTTCCTGTACTACATCACTTTTGACAGCCCCCAGACTATCATAGGTTATGGTCCGTTTACTATACCGGATCTCCTCTGCATTTTCCCAGGCTTCCAATCCACCATGCGCCTCTAAAGATTGGAGAACTACCTGTTTCGGATCGGTCTCGATAGCACATCCCAGGACCAGACAGCATAGAAATAATACAATGGTGTTTCGAAAACAGGAGATCATAAATATTCGTTAGGGTGTAGCGAATTGCCATTTCAAGATACTAATTTTGAGGAAGTAGCCATGCGATTCTTAAGAGTCATTACGAAACAACGCCTCCTCCGATTCTTCAAATTTATCGGGATAACTTTCCTTTTGTATTTGGTGATCATGTATTGCCTTATCTATTTTGGAACGAGTCGCTCGGCAGGACAGTCCTGGGAATTATGGAAAGAAGTGATCCCGGGTGTAGTTACCCATCCCTTCTTCTATGTGCTTTTGCTCATACCTTTTGGGTTATATCTCATCGGCCGGAGTCTGTTCTTCGATTTTAAGAAGAAACGTTGGGTTGGATTACTACGAGGCTTTGCTCTTAAGATCCTTTTGCCGGTGGTTGTTTTCTTCGGAATGTCGGCAGGATTAAAGCAATTCCGGCTATCTGAGTCGTTCGAGTATACCTGGGATACATCGGTGGAAAACCATACTTCTACTACCCGGGGCTTGTATGAGGTCGACGGGAAGCAGCGCGGCATCCACGTTTTTGGGATTTCGAGCAACCCGGAGGATCTGGAAAAATTGAAGACGAACAATTTTGAATGGATAACATTGACTTCTTTTATCGGGCAGCAGGAGTACAACGCACCGGAGATCAACGTTCCTTCTGAGGAATCCTTTCAACGAATTAAAGATCAATACGCCAAGGTTGGGGCGATTTGTGATAGTTTAGGTATTAAGATCATGATTAAGCCTCATATCTGGTTGCGAGAAAATGAACCGGGAAAGTGGCGTTCCAATATTGAAATGAAAGACGAAGAGGCCTGGGACCTGTGGTTTGAAAAGTACGAAGCTACAATGTTGGGGTATGCTCGGATAGCCACCGAAATTGGGGCTGCACAGTTTTGTTTAGGTACCGAACTGGAAACCACGGTACGTGAGAAACCGGGAAAATGGAGAAGCCTTATTGCCAATATAAAAGAAGTGTATTCGGGCAAGCTCACCTATGCAGCTAATTGGAATGAGGAGTACCAACAGGTGCCCTTTTGGGACATGCTGGACTATATTGGAATTCAGGCATACTTTCCCTTAAGTGAGGGACTCAATCCCACGCTGGAAGAGCTGGAAGCCTCGTGGGCTCCGTTTGTTTCGGAAATAAAGACAGTAAGTGAAACTTTCAATAAACCCGTGCTCTTTACCGAAATCGGGTATCGCTCCCTCAAGGGAACATCAAAAACGCCCTGGGAATGGGCTGGAATTTCGCATTGGTTTTCACGAATTTCAAAGAAAGAACAGTATCTGTGTTACGAGGCTTTTTTCAATACGGTATGGAATGAGCCCTGGTTTCACGGATTGCATATTTGGGAATGGCAGGGGCGCATGACCGACGGTGACAATACCAGCTTCAGTGTTGAGTACAAGCCTGCGATGAACCTAATCGCCAAACGATTTTCGCAGTCGCAATAATCCTCATTATTTGCTTCAAAACTTTTACTTTTACCACCTGGCTTTATGCCATGGCCTCGTAGTTCAATGGATAGAATAGGAGTTTCCTAAACTCTAGATCTAGGTTCGATTCCTAGCGAGGCTACGAAGTAGACTCGCTAGCAGTGCATGAGCACTGAAAGCACTTTGTGTTTTGAATCGAAGTTTACACTGAGCTGACTGCCGACAGGCAGGCTTGTCGAAGTGAGTTCTGATTGCCCATGCCGAACCGAACGTTCGGGCGGGGTGGGACCACTACGGCGGGGAATCTAACTTGCATATTCCTCCTGTAGATTCTCGATCATCATCCGGGTGGTTTCCTCGAGGTCAAATTCATGAGACCAACCCCAATCTTCCCGGGCCTTGCTGTCATCTATACTCTGGGGCCAGGAGTCGGCAATTTCCTGTCTGAAATCCGGTTTGTAGACGATCTCGAAATCCGGGATGTGCCGTTGAATACTTTCAGTAACCTGCTTCGGATTAAAACTCATCGCTGCAAGATTATATGCGCTTCGAACGGTTATGTCTTTCGAATTGGCCTGCATGATGCTTATGGTAGCCCGAATCGCATCGTCCATATACATCATGGGTAAAGTAGATTCCCCATTCAGAAAGCAAATGTACTTTTTGTGTTTCAGGGCCTTATGGTAAATATCAATAGCATAGTCCGTGGTTCCTCCACCCGGAGGTGTCTTGTAACTGATGAGCCCCGGATAGCGAATGCTCCTCACGTCCACACCGTACTTATTGTGATAGTACTCACACCAACGCTCTCCCGTTTGCTTACTGATGCCATAAACGGTTGAAGGCTCCATTACGGTTTGTTGCGGTGTATTGACCTTGGGGGATGACGGGCCAAATACTGCAATACTGGAAGGCCAGAATATTCGGTCTATCTTCCCTTCTTTGGCCAGATCCAGGACATTGAATAGCGAGTTCATATTCAGATTCCAGGCCTTCATGGGAAACTTCTCCGCCGTGGCCGAAAGCATGGCTGCCATGAGATATACATCGGTGATCTCATAACGCATCACAATATCCTCGACCGCATCGGCATCCATGGCATCGAGGATTTCGAAGGGTCCGGAGGCCATTAAAGTCTCATCTCCTTCCACAATATCACTGGCAATTACTTTGTGCGGTTCATGGATTTTTCTCAGGCGTGTCGTGAGCTCGGTGCCTATTTGTCCGCAGGCACCAATAATGAGGATTCGTTTTTTCATGCGTTGGAGTAAATCGTCGGTAAATATAGCGATATTCCCTTTGGTCGTTTTCAAAAGATTAACTTTCCATTGCGGCTATATCCTGTATATTTGTGGGGCATAATTCAGTTCAATAATGCGCATTCTTCTTAGTGCCTTTACAATGTTTGTGTTATTTCTGGGTGTTTTGGCCTGCGGTGATACCACATCTCAGGAGGAGAGCCCCGAATCACTCATCGACTCTACGATGATCTACGGTTCGGAACCACATAGATTTCCTACCCTGAGTAGCCAGGCATTGGCGTTAATAGGTCAGTGGTCTGTCTATGGTGAATTTGAGGCGGATGCCAAGGCCCTGAACGGAAAGACGATCGAAGAATTGATAGATCGCACCGAGCGTTTGGTGTCCTTTACCGACTCCCTCAGCAAAAAAATTCCCGATAGTTTGTATACCAATCCCATTTTTGCGCGTCTAATGGTAGTTAAGACACGGGTAGGCATGCTCAATCAGGAAGTGAACCGCATTCCACCGGATTCTTTGAGTATCGAGAACGGTATTAAAGAGATGAACATTGCTGTGAGCAATATGATCATCCAGATCAACGAAAAGTTTCAAAAAGACGCCATTGAACTGGAGCGGAGAGAAGATGAAAAGAAAGAGCTTGAAAAGCAGCGCAAGTTCCTGGATTCGGTGCGGGAAGCCGAGCTGGAAGACCAAAATAAGTCCGGCTTGTAACAATTAAAGAAATAATCTACAAATACGTAAGTTATTAGTAGTAACTGAACTAGTTCAGAAATACAAACCAAAAACCAAAAAATGAAGACAAACATGCTACGCTCCGTTTTGTTGCTGGCGGCTTTTACCGCAGTAATAGCCTCCTGTAAACAAGAGGGAGATTCCACAGATGAACCCCGGGGGATTATCCTTGCCAATATGGACACTACGGTAAGCCCGAAGGCGGACTTCTACAACTATGTGAACGGAACCTGGATGAAAAACACGGAAATTCCGGATGACCAGGTACGATGGGGGGGATTCAATGTACTACGTAAGAAAACCGATAAGGACATGCTGAACATTCTTGCCAACGCGCAGGAAAGTGGAACATATGCGCCGGAAACGGATCAGGCAAAAGCCCTTATGATATTTGCCACAGAGCTGGACACTACCGCTCGGGATGCAGCAGGAATTGATCCGCTGAAGCCGGCTTTGGATAAGATCGCGGCCATTTCCTCTATACAGGAGCTTCAAAAGGCCATGACCGAAGATGCAGCCGAGATATCTCAGCCATTCTTCAATCTTTTTGTGTTCTCCAATCCAAATGATAGTTCGATCAATTCGGCCTATGTAGCACCCGGAGGCTTGGGATTACCGGATAGAGATTACTATCTGAAAACAGACGAAAAGTCGGTTGAGATTCGTCAACAATATGTGGATCATATCACACGGATGCTTCAGTTCCTGGGAGATTCCGAAGAGGAAGCCCGCAAACAGGCAGAGGATATCCTTGCATTCGAAACACGCCTGGCTACCCCAAGACT
>CAZTLE010000002.1:0-76433 GCA_964614415.1 uncultured Aureitalea sp.
ATAAAGGGTGAGGATTATACTATGGTATATAACGGTTTACAGGAAATCCTATGAAGTGGTATTACGCATTCATAATTGTGCTGATCTTAGGTTGTGAGTCACCTGAGCCCGAATTATCGGTGTATTCCGGAAATGCTTTCGGGACCACATATACGATCCAGCTATACACTTCCGAATTACCGGATATTGAGAAAGGCCTGGATTCGGTGTTTTATGTGGTAAATAAATCGGTTAGCACCTACATGCCGGACAGCGATATTTCCAGGATCAATGCCGGTGATAGTACGGTTGTTGTGGATAAGATATTTACGGATGTGTTCGAACTGTCTTCGGAAGTGCACAAACAATCGCAAGGATACTTCGACCCCACCATAGGAGTATTGCGAAATGCTTACGGCTTTGGCGACGTAAAACCCCTTGAAAAGATCGATTCTGATGTTTTGGATTCCCTTATGCAGTTTGTTGGTTTCGGAAAAGTAAACCTCACGGAAGCCAACACAATTCGAAAGACACTCCCCGAAGTGTATTTTGACTTCAATGCAGTGGCGAAGGGATACGGAATTGATTGTATTGGCCGCTATTTAGAATCGGAAGGGATTAAAGATTATTTGGTTGAATTGGGTGGAGAGATCCTGGCAAGAGGAACACACCTCTCCAAAGAGAAACTGTGGACTGTGGGAATCGAATCGGTAGATTCGGAGATTGGTGATCGTTCCTATCAGGAAACCATCCAGTTGTCTGACCAGGCGATGGCTTCCTCCGGGAACTACCGGAAGTTTCGTATTGATTCGGTAACAGGGCAGCGATATGTGCATACATTGAATCCGTTAACGGGTTCGGCGGAGAAGAGCGATGTAACCAGCGCTACAATTGTTGCTGAAGATTGTGCTACGGCGGACGCTTATGCTACGGCGTGTATGGCCATGGGACTCAGTAAGGCCCAACAGATGCTCTCCCAACTAGGCGGAGTGGAAGCCTATCTTACCTACAATGATTCTTTGGGAGTGCCCAAAGTGTATATGACACGGGGATTTAAAGACCTGTTATCCGACTGATTTTTTCCCAACCGGAAGTAGTTCACCTTTGGCAAGCCGGTATTTATCAATAGTCGCATCATCCATGGAAGCGGTGTAGTCAACTGCTTCAACGTCAAAACCGGCCTTGCGTAACTTTTCAAAGTAGTCCATTCCGTAAATGCGTACGTGATCGTACTGCCCAAAAATGCGAGCTCGTTCTTTCGGATCCGTGATAGTGTCATCTTCAAAGGACTCCTGCCGCATTCTATCGTATGGAACCTGCATAATGGCGGTTCCACCAGGGGCAAGCACTCTGTATAGCTCCTGCATGGCTGTATGGTCATCAGGAATATGTTCCAGCACGTGATTGCAGATTACGAAGTCATAGGTATCATCTTCAAAGGGCAGGTCGCAAATATCCGCTTTCACATCGGCGATAGGAGAGTTGAGGTCGGTGGTGGTATAGTCCAGGTTTTTCATTTTTCGGAAGCGCTTGTAGAAAGCTTGTTCCGGGGCAAAATGTAACACCTTGATCGAATCGGTGAAAAACGAAGTTTCTTTTGTGAGATACAACCAGAAAAGACGATGACGTTCCAGTGAGAGTGTTCCCGGAGCCAGAACATTCTCCCGAACCCGTTCATAACCATAGGGAAGAAACTTTCTGAAGGACTTACCATCAATAGGATCGGTGTACCGTTTTCCTCTTAAGAACAATGCAATGATGGGTCGAACCACATAGCTTAAGCGAATCAGCAACGGTCTGGGGATAAGGTTTAAGAAGTATTTGAACAGAGACTTCAATGGCTTACACAGGTTTCAGTAGGTCATGATAAATCGCTTCACACCGTCCTTTAAAATTTTGGTGTGAAAGTTAATCAATAATCCAATTGGGTAATTGCCCAGGCGAAGATAGGTTAATATTTGTGCAAAATGAACAGGAGAAAAAGCTTCGACCGTTTTCAGTTCGACTACTACTTTATTCTCTACGAGTAAGTCTAATTGATAGCCATGGTCTAAACAGACATCCTTGTAAAAAATGGGAAGGGGCTTTTGTTTCTCAACTCTGAAACCTTTCAATCTTAATTCGTAACAGAGGCATTCTTCATAGGCAGATTTAAGCAGACCGGGCCCCAATGTGCGATGAACCTCAATAGCCGATCCTATCACGGCATCCGTAATTCTATTGTGCATTTAGTTGTAAGGGGGCGGGACTTGTTAAACGATTTGTTCTCTGCGTATCTCAATGCAACAGTGAGAACCTACAATACCAGCTCTTTCCGGCGGAATTCCTTCTCTTCATCACTTTCGATACCCAGAGCCTCATAGATATACCCAAAGGTTGAAAGCAATTCGGGCTTGCCGTCCACGACAGCAACATTGTGTTCAAAATGAGCGCTGGGTTTCCGGTCGAGAGTAAGAATGGTCCATCCGTCTGCCAGTTGCTCAATACGCCGTGTTCCCATGTTGATCATAGGTTCGATAGCGACGGTCATACCCTCAATGATTTTCTTACCCCGGCCGCGACGTCCGTAGTTAGGCATTTCCGGGTCTTCGTGCATGGTTCGGCCCAGTCCGTGGCCTACCAGTTCCCGGACGACACCATATCCATGTGCTTCACAATATTGCTGAATCGCATAGCCTACATCGCCGGTACGTTTTCCCACTTGTAATTCGCGGATTCCCACGTAGAGTGATTCTTTCGTAACCCGGAGAAGTTTCTCTACTTCCGGACTGACCTCTCCGACAGGAAATGTATATGCATGATCTCCGTAGAATCCATTTTTTATGGCGCCGCAATCAATTGAAATGATATCTCCCTCTTTAAGCGGATCGTTGTTTGGAATTCCGTGAACCACCTGGGCATTGGGGCTCATGCAGAGGGTATTTGGAAAATCGTAAAGTCCCAAAAACCCCGGAATAGCACCGTGATCCCTAATAAAGGTTTCGGCCAGTGCGTCCAACTCCAATGTAGTTACACCGGGCTTTACTTCTTTGGCAAGCATCCCAAGTGTCCTGGACACAATAAGCGCACTTTCGCGCATCAATTCTATTTCTTCTCGGGTCTTTGGTATAATCATAGTCCTGCTAGAAGGGAAACCAGCCCTTCTTTTTTTTCTTTCCTGCGGCAGGCGGCGCGCCCGCACCTGTGAGCATTTGATATATTTCTCCCCAGCCCATTAATCCGCCAATATTGCGATCGTCGATAAAAAGATCAGCGTTGATCTTACGGCTGTATTTAGGGTCAAATTGTTCTTCCGGGAAGCTCTTATTCACTGCATAAAACACAATTCCATTCTCCTTGCAAAATTCAACCGCTTCCTCCAATTGCTTTCCGTTTCGGTAGGTCCATAAAATGAGACGATGCCCCTTGTCTTGCAGTTTCTTCATGGTTTCGAATGCAAACAGCATAGGCCTGCCAATGTTCGGATATTCATCCTCAACAATGGTGCCGTCAAAATCCACCGCTATGGTATATCTCTCAGTCATAACCGTTATCGGAATTCGGGGCGGCTAAAATACGAATTATCCTACGTTATTCCTCGACGAGGACCGCTTTAAATTAAAGAGTCACATTCCATGGCTTCGGGCTTTTCAATACCCATGAGCCGCAGTATGGTAGGGGCTATATCTCCCAATATACCGCTTTCTACACTGGCAACGTCCGGATCAACCACAATAAGCGGAACCGGATTGGTCGTGTGCGCCGTATGAGGGCTACCGTCAGGATTTTGCATCGTTTCGCTGTTCCCGTGGTCTGCTATGACCAAAGTTGCATACCCGTTATTCAAGGCGGCTGTAATGATCGCTTTACTGCAGGAATCGACAGTTTCACAGGCTTTGATCGCTGCGTCAAAATCACCGGTATGACCCACCATATCCGGGTTGGCGAAATTGAGGCAAATGAAATCGGCCGACTGTGATTCGATTTCAGGAATAATCTGATCCCGTATTTCGAAGGCACTCATCTCCGGTTTCAAGTCGTATGTAGCCACTTTAGGTGAAGGGCACAGAATTCGCGATTCTCCGTCAAACGGTTCTTCCCGCCCACCGGAAAAGAAAAAGGTGACATGCGGGTATTTTTCAGTTTCGGCAATTCGAATCTGTCTTTTCCCTTCTCTGGACAGTACTTCTCCCAGCGTATCCTGTAAATTCTCCTTATCGTATACTACTTTGATGTTCTTGAACGAATCGTCGTAGTTCGTGAGTGTGACGTAATGCAGCGAAAGGGAGGTCATTTCGTATTCGGTCATATCCCGCTGCGTGAGGACCTCGGTGAGTTGTCGCCCCCTGTCGGTTCTGAAATTGAAAAAGATCACGACATCATCGGCTTCTACGCATGACACCGGAGCACTATCTTTCATCATAACAATGGGTTCAATGAACTCATCGGTGATTCCCTGTGAGTAGCTGTCTTTGATGCTTTGAACAGCATCCGTTGAAGGTGTTCCTTTACCCGCAACCAATAGATCATAGGCTTTCTTTACCCGTTCCCAGCGTTTGTCACGGTCCATTGCGTAGTAACGTCCGATAATGGAAGCGATTGCGCCTGTGGTTTGCTCCATATGTGCCTGCAGGTCGGCAATAAATTCAACACCCGACTGCGGATCAACATCACGGCCGTCGGTAAACGCATGTACAAATACATTGTCCAGTCCCTCATCGTTGGCAACGGTAAGCAGTCCTTTGAGATGCTCAATGTGGGAGTGGACTCCGCCATCGGAAACCAATCCCAGTAAATGGACATTCTTATCGTAGGTTTTGGCGTAGTCGAAGGCCTGTTTCAAGGCAGGTTCGTCGCGAAGGGTATCATTGGTCAGCGCTCTGTTGATCTTTGCCAGATCCTGATATACGATCCGTCCGGCTCCAAGGTTCATATGCCCCACTTCGCTATTTCCCATCTGGCCCTCAGGAAGACCTACATTCATACCATGCGTAAGCAATTGTGAATTGGGATAGGTATTGTATAGTGAATCTATGTAGGGGGTGTCTGCCTGGGCTACGGCCGAAACTGCCGGGTCTTGTGTAACACCCCAACCGTCCAGGATCATCAGAAGGACTTTTTTGTTCATCGAATGCAAATTTAAGGATATGAATACTTAAATCACAAAATTCAAATTCCAAATTCCAAATCCCAAACCTGACTACCGTCAGGCAGGTTCCAAATCCGCCATGCTACTGCGGATAAGCTATTGTTAAGCCTTAGATATTGTTCAATGTCGCTTTAGTTTCTTCCGATAGGATAGGAGTAAAATTATAAAGATAAGAACCGAAGCAAAGAGAACTATTAGCCAGGGATTCAGAGGAAAACAAAACTCATTCGACGAGGACAGGCAGTAAACGGGGTATTCTTTGTCATCCAGTTCTCCTCCAACACCCATTAAAATAATGACTACAGGAATTACGAAACTGACCATTAGAGCCGCTAGGTATGTTTTAGTCCTTAAAGTGGGCTTTTGCAAAATTCAAAATTCAAAATTCAACACTCAACACTCAACACTCAACACTCCTCAACCTCCGCTGCTGGTGCTGCCACCTTGTTTATAGGCTTCAATGACAGCTTTTATCCTTTCGATGCGATTGTCCGGATCGGGATGTGTACTTTGGAATTCGGGGACGCGATTAGGCCCTGCAGCTTCTTTAAGGATCTCCATAACATCGATCAGTTCATAGGGATCATAACCTGAATTTATCATAAAGATGACGCCAAGTTCATCGCTCTCCAATTCGTCGCCGCGTCCGTTGGTAAGCAAGGTATTTTGGCCGATTCCCGAAACCAAACCTCCTGCGTCCGCACCTACGGAAGCCCCGGTGGCTAGCGTTTGCCAAAACTCGGTATTCGCAATACGTTCCGCTGAGTGCCTGCCGAGAACATGACCGATTTCGTGCCCCAGGATTCCGGCCAGTTGGTCTTCGGTCTCCAATTTAGAGAACAGGGCATAGGTGATAAAGATCTGTCCGCCAGGGAGGGCAAATGCGTTAATGGCCCGCTCATCCGCCAGCAAGTGAAATTCGTATTTATAGGGAGTCTCTTTCGCAATGCTGTTCTGAACGAGTTTGTTCCCTACCATATCCACAAAATCCTGCATGCGATTATCGGGATGAAGCCCACCGTGTTGCTGGGCCATTTGGGGCGCGCTCTGCAAGCCGATGGCAATTTCCTCTTCGGCATTCATCGAGATCACTTGCTTTCGTCCGGTATATGGATTCGTTTCCGTATTACCCCATTTCTTGAAGAAGGCAAAAGCGACAATGGCCAGCCCGATCAAGATTCTGATTTTCCAACTTCCTCTTAGTCTCATGATTAGTGTTTTTGCCTATTAAAGGTACTAAAGTAATTTGGGATTGATATCGAGAATATTCTGGGAACGATACCGGTTGATAAAGTCATCTGTAAAGTGCTCGCTCCCCGCTATTTTTTCTTCCTGAAGTACCTGCTTGATATCCAGTTTTCGGTACTCCTGAAGCATGGGTTTTGACACCGGAGCATAGCTAAAATGCCAGGGTTCGTACTTAAAGCCCATTCTGCCCGGCAGATCGGTATAAACCTCATAAAAACCAAAATCTTCGGCATGCTCATCCAACCACTCTTTTAGTTTGCAGAAAGCGCCTTTTCCATGAAAGTGTCGTTCCTGGAGTACACTTTCGGGACGCGGCCGTCCATTGGCATCAATAATGTCGATGTCCGTGCCCCAATGGTGCCGGGAGGTTCCCGGTATGGTGGAGTACTCAATTATTTTTTCTATAGCTGCTATGGGTGAAAGTCCCTGCCCGGTAAATCGCCTGTACTTACCTTCAAAGATCTCTTTTTGCCGCTGAAAGCTGCGATAGGCTGAGACCATCTCAATGGCAATACCCTGAGTTGCTGCCTGGGTTTTCATACGTTGATAGCTATCAAACGCTTCCGGGTGCATTTTAAAGCCATCCCCTTTGAACTCCGGATTGCCCTTCCCAATAAGTTGATCGCGGGTATAGGTCGGATTCAAAAGGGGCCAGGACCACCCTTTGGAGGTAGCAATCCCAAACCCGGCCAATGTTGTTGTTTGAATAAATGTACGTCGCTTCATTTCCTTACTGAAGTCATTAAAATTACTATTAATTTAGCACATATGAATGTTCGCTTTGAGATAATACCGACATCCCAAATTGAGATCATAATTCCCTACTTGCAGGAATTAGGCCAACATAGCATTCCGGAGGAAGTTCTTCGGGAGCGGGTACTTGAAATGGCAACCCAAAACTATGAATGTCTGGGTATTTACGACGACACGGATCTCATCGGAATTTGCGGTATGTGGTTTCAAACCCGCCATTACTCAGGTCGCAGCCTGGAGGTAGATCACGTAATTATTAGTGATTTGTACAGAAGTAAGGGGATAGGCAATCTCCTTATGGAATTTGTGTACGATCATGCCCGAAACAAGAAGTGCAACTGGGTGGAACTAAACACCTATGTCGATAACTACCCTTCCCATAAATTCTACTACAACCAGGGGTTTATTTCCCGGGGATATCACATGATCAAAAAACTCAGCTAAGATCATTCAGTAAGCTGCCCGATTCGATTTCATAGGCTTCTTTGCCATGTTCAAATACTCGAACTGAGAGCCCTCCGCGTAAAACAATATCATTCCCGGTCACGCGCAACCAACTGCCCTCCCGCAATCCGATCACAGGGATTTGATTCTGGCTGTGAAATTCTCCGATGCGGTCTTCCCTGGTTTCGCCCATATGGGTGCTGTTCGGATCGGGATCCAAATAGTGCGGATTAATATTGAATGGAACGGTTCCCAGGGTTTTGAACGAGGGTGGGTAGACAATCGGCATATCATTAGTAGTTTGCATGGTCACGCCACAGATATTGCTTCCGGCGCTGGTGCCCAGGTACGGTGTGCCATTAAAAATCGCCTCTCGCAATGGCGCCATAACCTGATTTTGATACAATTGACTTACCAGCAAAAAGGTGTTACCGCCCCCTGTGAAAATCCCTTTGGCCTGGGAAACGGCTTCAGCCGGGTTGGGAAATGTGTGGATTCCTGTAACCTTCTTTCCGATATCGGAAAAATACTTAGAAGCCAATTCCGTATAGACATCATGTGACCTTCCGCCGGGTCGGGCATAAGGAATGAACAATATCTCATCGATATCCGAATAAAACTTGATAAGAGATTCTTTCAGATATTCCAGATAAGACTGACCGTGAACTGTGGATGTGCTGGCAATGATGAGATTTTTCATAAGGCGTAATTATATAGCTTAAAGTTAATGAGGATTTTCGAACCACAAATCAGGAACCATGAATCAGGAACCAAGACTCGTAGACAAATCATCAAATCAACAAATCAACCAATCAACAAATCAACAGTTCAGCCTCCAACTCAGAATCTCGTACGTTGCAACTTACTGTCGTATCTTTACTGAGATCTTCATATAGCACCATGAGTTTGTTTTTTCGGAATCTGTTGCACGCGCTGCTATTGCCCGGAACTGTGGCCCTGCTCATACCGTGGTTGATAGCACGGGACGAGTTTGCTCAGGTGATCGTTTCGGCTCAGTGGTATCAGTGGTTCGGAATTCTGTTTTTTACTTTTGGAGCCGCTGTACTGATACGTTGCATTGCAGCTTTTGCGCAGAAGGGGAGAGGGACCTTGTCGCCCATTGATCCTACTAGGGAGCTAGTCGTTTCAGGTATGTATAAGTATACCCGGAACCCTATGTATGTGGGCGTATTGCTGATGCTCATCGGATGGGCCATTGCCGTAACCATGGCCGAGTTATGGTGGTATACACTTTTGGTGTTTGTTGTTTTCAACGCCTTCATTCACTTCGTCGAAGAACCCCGCTTGCGACGCGATTTTGGTACGTCATACCTTGAGTATTGCAAGAAGGTACGGCGCTGGTTTTAAAATAAATCCGACGTATTACCGGGCTTTTTCTATTTTTAGCCTTCAATCGAACATCTATGGAAAACACTACTATTATCCTTATAGTTATGATCCTGTACATGGTAGGCCTTATATCATGGGGAATCTATCAGGGCAGAAAAGTTAAAACCAGTAGTGATTTTTCCATTGCAGGACGCAAGTTGCCGGGTTGGGTCGCGGCCCTTTCCGAACGTGCCACAGGAGAATCTTCCTGGGCGTTACTCGGCTTACCGGGAGCGGCCTACGCGACAGGGTTGTTGGAGATTTGGACGGCCATTGGCTGCGTCATGGGAATCCTGGTAGCCTGGATCTTTCTTGCCCAACGATTGCGCAATGAGGCTGAGAAATACCAGGTAGAGACGTTCACCGATTACATTGCCAAACGACATGGAGAAGTAGGGAAGTGGATACGAATTGCGGGTAGCATTACCATTGTTTTCTTTTTCTTTTTCTATGTGGGAGCACAGTTCCTTGGAGGGGGTAAGACCCTTAATAACCTCTTCGGGATCGAACCTATCTGGGGAATGCTCATTGTAGTGTTGTTAGTTGTACCCTACACCATTTACGGCGGATTCCGTTCAGTTACTTATACGGATGTCATTCAAGCCGTATTGATGATTGTCACCCTGATCATTGCGCCTATTGCCGGTATTATCTATTTGTCTGATATGCCGGAAGGCTCCCTGTATGCGGGAAGTATCGGGGAAGCATTGAACAAAGCCGGTGAGAGCTATTCGACCATGACAGGCGGCGCTGTGGTAAAGGAGGACTCGGCCCTGTTCGGATTTCTGAATGACTTAAACATTTTTGAAACAATCAAAGGAGTAGGTGCCGGTATCATAATTGCAAGTGCGTTTTCGTGGTTTTTTGGCTATTTGGGAGGACAACCTCAACTCACTACCCGGTTTATGGCGATCAAGGATGGCAAGCAGGCCCGGATTGCAAGGAATATTGGAGTCATTTGGACTCTGATCGCCTACACGGGTGCTTTGCTTATAGGATTTATCGGGATCGCCATCTTCGGGCCTTTGGGTCTGTCCGATCAGGAAACGGTCATGCCCGAGGTACTCACAACGGTATTTCCTCCGCTTGTATCTGGGATTCTCATCACAGGGGTGTTGGCAGCCATAATATCAACTGCCAATTCCCTGCTCATACTTTCCGCTACCGAGCTTTCGGAAAATATTGTCAACCCTAGCTTTGGTGCCAAAAGCGATTCCAAAGCGCTCTCCCGTTCCCGGCTTATTACAGGGCTATTGGCCCTCATTGCCCTGGGTGTGGCCTATTTGTCACCCAGCAATCTCGTCTATGGCATAGTAGGTTATGTATGGGCCGGTATAGGTTCTACTTTTTCGGTAGTGATACTTCTCACGCTGTTTTGGAAACGATATCACGGGATTCCCGCGTTACTCACCATAATTGTAGGTTTGATATTTACCATTGTATGGATCGGTAGCGGGATGGATGCTGTGATCACAGCGCGCATTATGACATTTTTGGTGGCCGGCGCAACCGCCATTATCTCCTCGTATCTCATTAAAAGAAAATAGGCAACATGACAATCAAGAACGTAATCTTTGACTTCGGAAATGTAATTATCGATTGGGATCCAAAGTATCTCTACGAAAAGCTGTTCGACGACAAAGGGGAGATGGATCATTTTCTCACCCACATTTGTGATATGGAATGGCATAGTCATCAGGACGGTGGGCGTACCTTTAAAGAAGCGACCGATATTAAACTCGCAGAGTTTCCGGAACATGCCGACATGATACGCCGTTTCTATGGAGACTGGGATCAGATGTTCAAAGGCCAGATCGAAGTAAATGTGGCGCTTATCGATCCGTTAAAGGAAAAAGGATATCGCCTGTTCGGACTTACAAACTGGCCCGGTGAGATCTTCGAAGAGTCCCGCAAGATGTTCCCGGCGTTCGCTAAGTTTGAAGGCATCGTGGTCTCGGGGATTGAGCGTACCGTAAAACCCTATCCAGAGATCTATCGAATTCTTCTGGATCGTTATGATCTAAATGCTTCGGAATGCTTTTTTATCGATGACAGAAAGGAAAATATAGATGCTGCCGTTGCCCTGGGATTTGACGGACTGCATTATATCCCTGGAAGTGACCTGCGCAGTCAGCTTCTGGAACGCGGTCTGCTTTAGCTAAATTTAACACCCCTCACTTACAACTTTAAGACTTTGGTAAGAAAACAAAGTCGTATCTTTAAGGTATGAGAGGTACCCTACTTTCGCTGCTTGTTTTTTTTCTGTCTTTTTCGGCTTTTGCACAGCAGATTGAGCGGGTAGCTATCCGTGGTCAGATTACGGCTCCGGTGAGCGAGGATGTAGAGGGTATCAATATTTATAATATTTCTTCCCAACAAGGAACGGTGACCGATGAGGAGGGCTATTTTGACCTCGAGGTGGCAGAAAATGACCGGGTTTTGGTGACGGCAGTTCAGTTTCAAAGTTTTACGATAATTGTAGACGAGGGTGTGGTCGACAGCCGAAAGATGAACGTGTATCTGAACCCCTCCGTTACCCAGTTGGATGAAGTGATCGTTCGGCCTTATGACCTCTCTGGGAATATTGTGGCCGATGTCTCCCGTATCCGTACCTCTGAAGCCGGCCCCGGTATAAGCTATACGTACGAGTCCCGGGAGTTTGGATATGAATTTGCGCCCGATCAGTATACGACGTATCAGGGAAATGCAGCCGAAGAAGCCCTTAATAACGAAGGGGTGACCAATGGAGCTAATATCGGTGCGTTGATCGGTTTATTGTTTAAAAAGAAAAAACCGGTGCGCGAAGTGGTTCTGAATAAGGAGGCCGTTACGGTTGCACTCCGTCAACGCTTCAGTAACAATTACATTTCAACCGTATTCGGAATTCCTTCCGAGAAGGTGAATGATTTCATTTATTTCGCTGAAGAAAACGGCATAGAGCCACAGTGGTTGCGATCTGAAAACGAGATCATCCTTTTGGATTTCCTGTACAGCCAAAGCGAAAAATACAAAACGCAGATTGGCGGTCGTTAAACACATTGCATGGACCTTATGCGTTCTGCTCTTCTCATGCTCCGTGAGTGCCCAGGAGAAGCTCCTCAAGGGTACCATAGATAACGAACGCGATATAGAGGGTATTCACATTTTAAACAAATCTTCCGGATTCAATACCATTACCAATGAGCTCGGTGTGTTCGAGATTTGGGCGAAGCAGGGAGATACTTTATTTGTTTCTTCAATTGTGTACATCCCGGAGAAGATCATTGTTTCACGGGATATGTATGGAACCGGTAAAATTTCACTTCAGCTCACCCCATTGGTCAACGAACTGGATGAGGTATTCCTGGGTCCTAAACTTACAGGGAATCTGGTGACAGACCTGAAAAGTATTGAGACGGAAGACCCTATTAACTTTGATGATGTGGGAATTCCCGGATTCAAGGGAGAGCCCGAAGAGAAGATACCAAATCTCCTGGGACAGGTAATCACCCCGTTGTCTATAGACGTTGAAGGTTTATATAAACATATTAGCGGTTATTACGAAACCCTGAGGACCCGTCGCAAGTGGGAAAAACAAAACAGGGATGTTGTGCGTATGATAAATTTCTATACGCCGGAGTTTTTCGAGGAGTCCTATGCAATTCCCGGCGATCGTTTGTACGATTTTTTGTTGTTTTGCATTGAGACTTCGGAAATTCAAAATGATTTTGCCAAAGAGAATTATGCCGGGGTCCTTGCCACCTACAAAGAGAAAGGGGCCGTATATGTCTCACGCCTTTCCGAAAAAAAGGAATGATAATTGTAACGGGTGGGAAGACAAATCGTCTTATGTTCGGTACTATGAAAACTTCTTCGAAATTTTTAAAGGTAACTCTGTTACTTCTATTAGTTCCATTCCTTACGGCATCTACCGATCACAAGTTTTACGTGAGTATTACTAAGATCGAATACGCAGAGGAAAGTCAGGCACTTCAGATCATTTCCAAAATATTTATCGACGACATCGAATCGGTGTTGCGTGACAGGTACAACCCCAACCTGAACCTGGGCGAGCCCAAGGAAACCGAGGCGGACACTCGTCTTTTTAAGAAGTACTTCATGGACAAGTTTCAGGTTTGGGTGAATGGAGAAGAAGTAGTGCTCAATTACCTGGGTAAAGAGTACGATATCGATCAGGTAAAGGTGTATATCGAAATTGAAGGTATTTCCGAAGTCAATAGCATTCAGGTTCAAAGTAAAATACTATACGATAAGTTTGAAGAACAGCAGAACATTATCCATTGCAAAGTAGGACGTAAAAGACGCAGTTTAATACTTGAAAAGGAGAATCCTAAAGGAGTGTTAAACTTCGACTAAGCCCCACTATTTGTGCATAATAAAAGCTATTTTTAGTCGCTAAATAATTACATCAAATCACTTATTACATCATGAAATTCATCAAATTTCTCTCCCTTACCGTGGTCTTTCTGGCTGCGGGAATGACATATGCTCAGGAGGATACGGAAAAAGAAGAACGTAAGCCTGGCCATTACAACGAAAATCGCTTCAAGCAATTGTATGAAGAATTCTCTACTCCCAATGTGTATCGTTCCCCGAATGGAGCACCCGGGCCGGAGTACTATCAGCAACAGGCTGACTACGTGATGAATCTTACCCTGGACGACGAGAATGCTCGTTTGTATGGAGATGAGACCATTACCTACACAAACAATTCACCCGATGAACTGGAATACCTGTGGGTGCAGTTGGATCAAAATGTTCGTGCGCGTGATTCCAAATCTCCTTTAATCGAGCCAAGCGGAGCGGCACCTGCCGAACTTGCCGGTAGCTTTGTGAATAAGTACATGGGAGAAGGATTTGACGGCGGTTTTAAGATCGACCATGTAAAAGACGCCAACGGACGCAATCTTCCGCATACGATCAATCGCACAATGATGCGGGTTGAGATGCCAAAGAACTTAAAGACTGGTGAGAAATTTACATTTTCCATCAAGTGGTGGTACAATATTCCCGAGCATACTGTAGATCGTGCCCGTAGCGGATTTGAGACTTTTGAAGATGGTAACCGCGGTTATGTGATCGCTCAGTTCTATCCCAGAATGGCGGTTTACAGCGACATTGAAGGTTGGCAGAACAGCCAGTTTTGGGGGCGTGATGAATTTGCCCTTCCTTTTGGAAACTTCGACGTAAACATTACGGTACCTTCCGATCACGTTTTGGATGCTACCGGATTACTTCTGAATCGCAAAGAAGTGTTCTCAAGGGACATGATGAAGCGTTTCAACGATGCTAAGAAATCATATACGGAACCTGTTCAGATCGTTACTGAAGCCGAGGCTGAAGCAGCGTCAAAAGGTTTTGCAAAAACAACAAAAACCTGGAAGTTCCGTGCCGAGAATGTTCGCGATTACGGTTTCGCTACTTCCCGAAGGTATATGTGGGACATGATGGCAGTGAAGCTTGGAAGCGGAGATGTGATGGCTGTTTCGGTATACCCTCCCGAAGGAAATCCACTATGGGAAGACTGGTCTACCAAGGTGGTGGCAAGTACGTTGAAAACATATTCCCGTATGGCATTTGACTACCCGTACCACAAGGCTATTTCCGTTCATGCCCGTAACCAGGGTATGGAGTATCCTATGATCTGCTGGAACTACGGTCGTCCTGACAAGGATGGGAATTTCAGTGATCGAACCAAGTATGGAATGATGAGTGTGATCATCCATGAGGTAGGTCACAACTACTACCCAATGATCGTTAACAGCGATGAGCGCCAATGGACATGGATGGATGAAGGAATCAACACCTTCGTACAGTATGTGGCCGAGCAGGATTTCGGTGAAGCCTATCCGGATGCTATCGCTCCAAACAAGAAATATCCTTCCCGTCGTGGGCCTGCCAAGAGTATTGTAGACTACATGGCCGGAAATCAGGATCGTATGGCTCCTATTATGACCAAAGGTTTGAATACCTACAGTTTTGGGTCTAATGCCTATTCCAAGCCTGCCGTAGGACTTAACATTCTTCGTGAGACTATCATGGGACGCGAGTTGTTCGATTATGCGTTCAGAACGTACTCACAGCGATGGATGTTTAAGCACCCTACCCCGGAAGATTTCTTCCGAACGATGGAAGATGCATCCGCAGTTGATCTCGACTGGTTCTGGAGAGCGTGGTTCTATACAACCGATTATACCGACATCGGAGTAACCGAGGTGAAGAAGTACTACGTAACTTCCAAAATGAACAAACAGATCCGAGAAATGATCGCAGCACGCGGTATTAGCGAAAGTGATTTACCACCATTGGTATACCTCGTTGAAGAGGATAGTGAAGATTTTGAAGAGAGTATGCGAAATGCAACATTGGATGACGTAAGCACACTTCAGGAATACATTATGGATAATGTGGATGAGGCCGATCGTGCCAATCTGAAAAGTCCAAAATACTTCTACCAGGTTACCTTTGAGAAGCCCGGTGGAATTCCAATGCCTATCATCGCAGAGTACACCTACAGCGATGGTACCACAAAACGCGAGACCTATCCTGCACAGATTTGGAGAAAAGATGATCAGTCGGTTGGAAAGGTTATTGCTTCCGACAAGGAGATCACCAAGATCGTGGTTGATCCGGATGAGGAAACAGCCGATATTGACACTTCAAACAACAGCTGGCCGAAGCGCAAGAAGTTGGGTGAGTTCAATGAATTCAAGAATAAAGTAAAAGGACAATAACAAGTCCCTTGAAGATAAGAAAGATCCCGCTTTGATTTTTCAGAGCGGGATTTTTTAAACACTTACTTAGGAAATTCCACCCTTCGGCATGCTCAGGGTAAAAAATCCAAATCTCAAACCTGTCTGCGGCAGGCAGGCCTCATCCCTCAAACCTCAAACCTCATCCCTCACATCTAAACAATAAACCTTGTATATTTGTAATATGACGGCGCAAGTTCATTTTCTTTTCATTAGTACACCGGAGATCATGGTGATCCTGGTGGTTGCGCTTATGATCTTCGGCTCTGATCGTATTCCGGAGATTGCACGGGGTTTGGGTAAGGGAATGCGTCAAATCAAAGATGCGACCAACGATATCAAATCGGAGATTACCAAGAGTGCCGAAAAGCAGGGGATTGACGTAGACCTGACCAAGGATGTTCGCAAGGAGATCGACAAAGTGAAAGAGGAGGTCGAAGACGTTACCGGTTCGATTAAACGCAAACTCTAAATGGTTTCGACCTTGAAAGAATGGGATCGGGAGTTGCTTATCTACCTGAACAATCTCGGGACCGAATCTTTTGATGACTTTTGGCTTTTTGTGACCCGAATTAAAAGCTGGATTCCCCTTTTTGCATTACTGCTTGTAGTCATCTTCTTTCTTCTTAAGAACCGAAAGCACGGCAGTATCGTCACGTTAACGACCGTATTTCTGTTTGGAGTAAGTTTCGGTATTATGGAAGCAACCAAAGCGCTGGTAGAACGCATGCGCCCCAACAATATTCCTGACCTTGCCGAACAGCTTCGGATTCTTCAATTTCCAGCCGATTACAGCTTCTTTTCAGGCCATGCGATATCCGGCTTTGTGGTAACTACTTTCTTAGTGATGGTCCTTCGGAGACGCTCGCAGCTAATCCACTTGCTATGGGTATGGCCGTTGTTGTTTTCTTTTAGCAGGTTGTATGTAGGGGTTCATTTTCCCAGCGATATTCTTGTAGGGGCTTTGCTGGGTGTCTTCTTTGCCTGGATAGGATATCGTTTGCTTGGAAGAAGATATCCTGAGATTCTGGGAAACGCCTGAAAAAATGAATTCCCCCAAAGGCAGAATGCCAATGGAGGAATTCGGGCTGACTAAAGAAAATTTTAATTTCCGTACACTACGAATGTAAATGCACTGTCTCGAGCAGTACCGGAAGCATCCTGGATGCGAACGGTAAAAGTGTTGGCACTGGTGGTTTCGTATCCTGCGATTTCAGGAACACCAAATCCAATAGTAAATGGAGTAATCGTTACTATGGTGTTAGCCGGGTTTGAGTCCAGATCCAATGTAACTTCATATACACCTGTAGCAGAGTTGTTCACAGAAGTAATTCCGTAACCGGTAGAAATACCACCTAAAGAATCAATACTTCCGTAAGCAATTGGCACAGAGTTTCCGTAGATTCGGTTGACTGCCGGAGAAGCTGTTGTTTGTGTGATTTCCATATACCCATCGGTCGTCGTGTTTCCTGTTGCCAGGTCGATAGACATGTTAGTGGTACCGCCTGCCATGAAAAGCACATCGTCACCTACATCGGCATATCCGATACCCCATCCCGGGAAACCAGGAGAGTGCTGAGCGATCATTTTGTCCGGATTGGTAGTTCCCGATCCGAATAGTAGTACCTGACTACTTTCGCGACTGTGAAGAGCATAAGGTACACTACCCATGGCAGTTTCTCCTACGTCGGTTCCGTTAAGAGAAACCTGCAACCATGGGTCGATATCCAACCAGTTAACGGTGGCAAGGGAGTTAATACTACCAATCTGAGCGGAGAATACACCATTCATATCGGTGTTAAGAGCATGAGTTTCGTTGAATTGAGAAGCTCCACCGGCTCCATTTCTGATCTCGAAATCAACGGTTATCGCTGAGTTTACGATAAGGTTACCGCCGGCATCGCGAGCGACTGCCTGATAGTTGATAAGCTCGGCAGCGGGTTGACGAGTGGCAGTAGTAGTAGACGGTCCATTTTGAACAGCTGTGTTTACCGTTGTCAGATCGGCATCACGCTGCTGGATATAATTGGAATTGCCTACGCCTTCATTTTGAGCGAATCCGCCCACGAAGGTAAACAAGGTTATAAGGGTAATTAAAGATATTTTAGTTTTCATAATGCTAGTTTTTACTTTTTGATGATTTTAAATGTTTTGGATGATGAGGTACTCAGTCGAACAACTTTCAACATGTAAATACCTGCGCTGAACGGACTAAAATTGATCATCTCGTTCGTGGAGCTGTTATTGAGCTCTTTGTGCATTACGGCTCTTCCATTGACGTCGTAAAGCATAATTTCGAAATCTTCTCCTGCGAGGTCCTCGAATGTAATATTCAGGAAATCGCTTACAGGGTTAGGATAGACAGTTGCTGAAGCATCGATGCCAAAGTCATCTGCGCTTAGAATCGCACCTTCTATGGCTCCTAACCAAAAGCCCTGTCCTAAGGACTCGCCGTTATCTATGTTTCCGATAACAGGTTCACCTACGGTAAAGCTTAATGTATTACCGCCTCCACTAATAGTTGCGCCCGAGTTGCCTATAACCGTTTGGCCGAGACTTTGGGCGAACCCTGCTGAAAACGAGAAGAAAGCAATGAGAACAAATAGAATTGTTTTTTTCATAGTTTCTGGTTTAAATGATTAATGATTTTTGCTAGTTTTTTCATAGGCATGTTGTTTTGATACTTATGTTGTAATTGTTGGATACAAAGTTGTTGATGTCACGCCTTCCAATCAAGAGTCAAATGGTTGAAAATCAGTCCGTCAAATTCTCTTTAATCGTCGGAGTAATGCCCTTTTCAACTATTGGGGATAACCCGTAATTGTTTTGGGGTATTTTCCCCATGACAATTAGGATAAATCCCTTTTCTATTAGTGGTAATTCCCTCTTTTTGGTTAACACAATTTAGCGTAAATTATTGATTTTTAAGGTATTGTATGTAACAATATGTAGGTCGTATGTAACTGTCCGGCATTCTTAACCAATTTTTATATCTACTTTTACGTAAACCTTAAACTAGACGTCATGAAAACAACTAACAAGTCAATCTTATTTATTCTGGTGGTAGCTCTGAGTGTTCTCAGCTTCGCATCTTGCGAAGTCAAACCGGAACCGCCGGCACAGGTATTGAGTCCTGAAGAGGCCAACCGACTTGAAGAGGAGTACGAATCCACTCGCTGGGAGATAATCAACGCAGCTTTGGATATTCGCGACACTCGTGAGTTTTGGTTCTCACTGGATTCACTGAAGAAATACATTGAATATGTGGAGTACGAGGCCGAAAAAAGAGGAAGGTCCAATTTGGGTATCCGTGTATATTTTGCGGCCTATCCTGACGATAGCAACTACCCCCAACCGGGATTTTCTACCGTCTTCATGGTGCCTACGGCAAGGGCAGAGAGTTCTGGCCTGCAACGAGGATTTTTCCCGATGCAAGAAGGGAACGAGAACTTAGACAGTATTCCCGCCTTTAACTATGGTCATGGCGGACAGCCCCCGAATGATTATGAATAGAACCTGACCGAGAGCTAAGCATTAAGAAGTACCATAGAGAATATGGAAATACAAATATTACCTTTTGTAGTGACCTTGTTGGAATTACTGGCAGCTATTTTTGCGCTGGTCCATTATGACAAGTATAAAGGTTCTAAGGAGGGTATTTTTCTATATTTTCTATGGTACACTTTCTTACTGGATGTGACGGGAGCTGTGCTGGGCTATGGTTTTGAACAAAACAATATTTGGTTGTACAACGCTTACACCATTACGAGCTTTTCGTTCTATTTCTATTGGTACAGTACGATCCTTGAACGAAAAGGACCAAAAATTGCTATTCCCATTTTTGTAGCGGTTTTCGTTATTGTAGCCGTGGCCAGCCTGTTCGTTCAGAAATGGTTGGAGTATCACTCGTATACCTTTGCTACCGGGGCGTTATTCGTTCTGGTACTCACAGTGATCCACTTCTATCAATTACTACGCAGTGATGAGGTACTCAATATAAAACACAAACTTAGCTTCTGGATTTCTACCGGCTTATTACTGTTTTATATGGGGATGATCCCCTTGATGCTTTTGTCCAAATATTTAGGTTTTGGAGGAGGTAGTTACTATATTATACTGGTGAGCCTTAATGCCATCTTGTATGGCTGCTATATCATTGGTTTCGTATGGACGAAAAAGAAGTACAATCGTTTCTGATCATCTTTTCGGTGGTGGCCTTTTTCCTGGCTCTGACCGTAATCTTGCTCTTCTCGATTTTTCAGAAACGAAAGAATAAACTGCTTAGGGAACAGGAGAACGCGAAGAACCGTTTTCGCCAGGAACTTATTGAATCCCAGGTGGAGATCCGTGAAGAAACCTTGCGCAACATTAGTTGGGAATTGCACGATAACATAGGTCAGTTGTTAACCTTAGCCAAAATTCAATTACAAAATGCCGGGGATCCCGGTCAGATAGAGGAAGCGGCAGATACCATAGGGACCAGCCTTGATGAACTTAGAAGTCTGTCCAAGCTCATTAATCCCGATATTTTAGCCAATTTATCGTTGGTAGAGGCCCTACAGTTGGAAATAGAGCGTTTCAATCGCATGAAATACCTTGATGCCACTTTGATGTGCTCCAACTGCGATTTTGAAATGGATAATAAGGTGGAGATCATTATCTTTAGGATATTGCAGGAGTTCTTTACCAATACGGCAAAGCATTCAAAAGCTTCAAAGCTGTCGGTAGAACTGTACAATGACGGGGAGATATTGCGCATCGAAGCCAGAGATAATGGTATTGGGTTTGACCCCGAGAGCGTGGAGCCTAAGAAAGGTATTGGACTAAGCAACATTCTCAACAGGGCGGAGCTTATCCATGCCGATGTAGAAATTAAGTCAAAAAAAGGAGAAGGTACGCAGTTGAGCCTTTCCTATAAACTAAACGCGTCATGAAGTATTCAGTAGTGGTTGTTGATGATCATATACTCCTTTCACAAGCCATTGGAGGGCTGGTAGAAGGGTTTGAACAATTCAAAGTGCTGTATACCTGTAAAAACGGACAGGAACTCATTCAAATGTTTGAAAACCCCAAGAACGTGCCGGATATCGTCCTTATGGATGTAAATATGCCCATACTTAACGGGATTGAGACCACAGCGCATCTCACGGAGCATTTTCCCGATGTAAAAGTGCTGGCCCTGTCCATAGAAGAGGATGAGACCACCATTCTAAAGATGCTGCGTGCCGGAGCCAAGGGATACCTTATGAAAGACGTCAAGAAGACCGAATTGTATGACGCGCTGCTCGAAGTGCTGAAGCGTGGATATTACCATACCAATACGGTCGCGAAAGTACTGGTCGATTCCCTTGGAAAAAAGGAAGATTCCGTTGCGTCGCTGAAGGAACGTGAAATCGAATTTATTAAGCATGCCTGCACTGAAATGACCTACAAAGAGATCGCCGATGTCATGTGTCTTAGTCCCAAGACCATCGAAGGGTATCGCAATGCACTGTTCGAAAAGCTAAACCTTCGGAATCGAACAGGTCTGGTGATCTACGCCATTAAAAATAAAATATTTGTACCCTAGCGGACCCGGGAAATCGTAAGTCCGTCCCTTATGGGGAGCAATACGGTTTCCAATTGAGGATGTTCGTTTAACAGACGGTTATACGCTACCAGGGCCTTTGTGTCTTCGTCGTCGTCTGCAATGGGTTCGGTTACCTTTCCACTCCAGAGCACATTATCACTTAGTATTACCGAACCTGATTTCAGCTTCGGCATCACGATTTCCAGGTAATTTGGATAGTTGTTCTTATCGGCATCGATGAAGACAAGGTCGAAGGTGAGCTCCATTTTCGGAATGAGATCAAGCGCATTAGCCACATATTGAATGATGCGATCCCCATAACCTGACTTGTCAAAATATTTCCGCTGAAAATCGTACAACTCCTCGTTGATGTCAATCGTGTGAATTTGGCCGTCGGATTGCATTCCTTCTGCCAGACAAAGGGCCGAATAACCGGTATATGTCCCTATCTCCAGAATGTTCCTGGGTCCGATAAGCTTGGAAAGCATACTTAGCACACGGCCTTGCAAATGCCCGCTAAGCATGCGTGGTTGGAGTATTTTTTGCCAGGTTTCACGATTGAGCTCCTGCAGCAGTTCCGGTTCGGCCTGTGTATGTGCTTCTACGTATTCGTCTATTTTTTTTGGGAGAAAATCCATTGGTATTGGGTAGTTGTTAGTTATTAGTGGTTTGAAGAAAGTCTTTTGGAATTTGAAATTTGGATTTTGGAATTTTCACCCTGAGTCTGTCGAAGGGTGGATTTTGGAATTTCCTCACGAGGTGATCCTCTCAATCATCTTTTGTTTTCCTTCTTCATCATCACCCCACAGCCATTGTAACACATTGTCTTCCCACATGGCATCGCATTCGGCATCGGTGAGAATATCCCGTTGCATGGCCAGATCCAGTATCTTGCCCGGATAGGATGATTGTGGCTCGCTTTCCATTTCCCCCAGGGGATACGGATCGTCCAACCCCACTAATACCTGACTGGAAGACTGATTCTCAACCAGAAGCTTTAGGGATCCCGTGTCATGCACCAACGTGTCGAAGAAAATATTTTTATGTCCTACCGATTTCCGTGGATGCACTTTTCCTTCAAATAGATCCGGCCGGCCGTCAAATCCCTGAATGCGCCGCCCCAGGTTGATTTGCGCCAATTGTCCGCCATGTGCAAAGCAGGTGCGCATATTCGGGTACTTATCGGCATAGCCGTTTAACGTTAGGAAATGATAGGCATCGGCACACTGCGCAAGCATCCAGATGAGATGGAAACGCCAGGCGGTATTTTCCAGTAGAATGAACTTTTCACCGTCGTACGGGTGAATTTCAACTGCCAAATTGTACTTACTGGCCAACTCGAAGATAGGCTCATTCTCTTCGTCGAAAATACAGCGCCAGGTTCCGATAGTGTCCATGTAGTGTGTAGGCAGACACAGTAGTTGCATGCCTAATTTTTCAACACAACGTTCGATTTCCCACATAGCACCTCGGACAAAACCCGGGTGAACCACAAACCCACAAGTGAATTTGGACGGATGATCATGCTGTATACTCGCGTTGAAATCATTTTGAAAGCGCAAAGCCTGCTTCATTTCTTCCACACGCAAACCGTTGCCGTACAACTGGGAAAGGTTGAGCACAACAGCATGGTCGATGTTGTACTTTTCCATCCATTCCAGCTTCTCGTCCAGGAAGAAACTTGAATCTGTCACCGGACGGCTCCAATTTTTCTGAAGCATGAATTTACGGTCTTTGTCTACCCAGAATATTTCCTTGTCCTTCATGAATTGTGGAATCTGCTCCGGATAAGGCAGAAGGTGGGAATGTCCGTTAATACGTAGCTTGCGTTTTGCCATAGCCTAAAGTTACAAAGATTTGGTGCGACCGCCGTCCACGGGCAGGTTAATTCCGCTAATGTAGCTAGCAGCTTCACTGGCTAAAAAGGCTACTGCATTGGCTACTTCTCCCGGTTGTGCAAAGCGGCGGGCGGGAACGATATTCTTCATGAATTCACTAGCTTCTTCTTCGGTTTTGTTGAATTTCTTTGATGCGCTCGCAATGATATCGGCCAATCGGTCAGTAGCTGTAAAGCCAGGTAGCACATTGTTTACCGTAATTCCGAAGGGGCCTAGTTCATTAGCCAGGGTTTTACTCCAGTTGGCTACGGCACCCCGTATGGTATTGCTTACACCCAGTCCGTCAATTGGCTGCTTCACAGAAGTGGAGATGATATTGATAATACGACCGTAATCCGCTTGTTTCATTCCCGGTACCAGGGCTTGCGTGAGGATGTGATTGCATATCAGGTGCTGCTGAAAAGCGCGTTCAAATTCATCGGTTGCAGCAGAGAAGATCGGACCTCCTTTGGGGCCTCCCGTATTATTGATCAGGATGTGAAACGTTTTTTGTGCCGCAATAAGCTGTGCTTTTTCGCGCAATTCTTCGGCATTTGAGAAATCTGCCACAAAATAATTGTGTTTCTGACCCTGCTCATGGGACAGTTCGATAAGTGTTTCCTTGAGCTTTTCTTCATTTCGTGCCACCAGGGTAACGGTTGCACCCAGAGCGGCCAACTGCTTAGCAGAAGCCTTCCCGATACCGGCCGTACTTCCGCAGACCAGCGCATTTTTATTAGTAAGATCCAGGTTCATATATTATCTTATGTTGATTCGTTTATTCGTTGATTTGTTTTTTTGTTGATTCGCCTGCCTGCCGACGGGCAGGTTTAATTGGTGAATCGTTTAATTGTTGAATCGGTTAATCGGTGAATTGTTTGGTAATTTTGCTCTAACTTCTAGTCTCTATTTTCTCATTTCTAATTCCTCAAGCCTCAAGCCTCACACCTCAAGCCTCACACCTCACTACTATACTTAATACACACATTCTTCGGTTCGGTAAAGAAACGGAGTGCTTCGAATCCACCTTCCCGGCCCACACCGCTATTTTTTACACCGCCAAACGGAGTGCGTAGGTCGCGATTCAACCAGGTGTTTACCCAGACGATGCCGGCCTCCAGTTGTTTGGATACCCGCATAGTTCTGTGTACATCGTTGGTCCAAAGGGTAGAGGAGAGGCCATATTTTACGCCATTGGCCATGCGTAAGGCTTCTTCTTCAGTATCAAAAGGCATGATCGTCACTACCGGTCCGAATATCTCCTCTTGATTCACCCGACACTGATCATCATACACCTCAATCACAGTTGGCTCGAGGTAATAGCCATCCTCGAATCCAGGTACTGTTACCTGATTCCCACCGCATAGAACAGTCCCGCCTTCTTCCTTTGCCAGTTCGATATACGACTGCACCTTTTCCATGTGCGGTTTGGAAACGAGCGCCCCAACTTTGGTATCCGCAGCATAGGGATCGCCAATCTTCATTTGCTTCACTTTTTCTACGAAGTCAGATTTGAACTTATCGTAAAGAGGCCTTTCCACAAAAATACGGCTGCCACACAGGCAAATTTGCCCCTGATTGGCAAAAGACGATCTCAAGGTAACAGCGAGCATCTTGTCGTAGTCGCAATCGGCGAAAATTAGGTTGGGGTTCTTACCTCCCAGCTCTAAAGACAGTTTTTTGAACATGGGAGCTGCGGTTCGGGCGATATGTTCGCCGGTAGCAGTTCCGCCGGTGAATGAGATAGCTTTGATATTAGGGTGTTCAACAATGGCCTGCCCGGCCGAAGGGCCTGTGCCATGTACAATATTTAAAACTCCCGGGGGCAGCCCTGCTTCTGTAAGGATTTCTCCGAGAAGATAGGCCGTCATTGGAGTTACTTCGCTGGGTTTTGCAACGACAGTATTCCCTGCGGCTATGGCCGGAGCCACTTTCCAGGTGAACAGGTACAGAGGTAGATTCCATGGTGAGATACACCCTACAACACCGATGGGCTGTCGCAGGGTAAAATTCATGGTATCCAGACCTACACTTTCATGGGCCTCACTGGCAAACTGCGTAATGGCATTGGCAAAGAACCGGAAGTTGCTCGACGCTCTGGGTATGTCCACAGCTTTGGACAACCAGAGTGGCTTTCCGTTGTCTTTGGTTTCTGCTTCAGCCAAACGGTCGAGATTGGCTTCGATAAGCGAAGCTACTTTCAGAAGAATCCGGCTGCGCTCATCGATAGGGGTATTTGACCAGGACGGAAAGGCGGCTTTGGCTGCATCATAGGCCCGGGCGATATCATCGGCATTCGAATTTGCGATTTGCGAATAGACTTCGCCTTTCGAAGGATTATAATTATCAAGCCACTCTCCTGACACAGGTTCGCAATATTCACCGTTTATATAGTTTAAGATTTTTTGCATATCAAGCTACTCTTCATGTTGCATGAGATTTCTCTCTTCGTTCGAAATGACAATAAAAAATAATAATACTTAATCCACCGGCTTATACGCCATGGCTTTTATCTCTACCACCAAATTGGGGTGAGGTAATTGATGTACAGCCACCGTTGTGCGCGCGGGACCTGTTTCCTTGCTAAAGAACTCGGCATACACCTCGTTGTATCCTGCAAAGTCATTCATATTCACCAGAAAAGTAGTCACATCGACCACATCGTCCATAGTGGCTCCTTCGGTGGCAAGGTAGTCTTTGATATTTTCCAGAACAGCCCGGGTCTGTTCGCGGACGTCGAGTCTCATGGTTCCCATTTCATCCACCTGATGCACCCCGGCGAAGGTATTGTCCGGTAACCGGGAACTGGTGCCGGAAACAAAAATGTAATCTCCGGCGCGCTTCACATGTGGATACGCTCCTCGTGGCGTTGCCTTTCCTTCAACTAGTCTGCTTTTCATGATAAGTTTATCTTGTTTCAGGGCGCTGAGTATCAGCCGAAGGCCGATGTACCGAAGCGCCCGATTCTTATAAATTCTTCACTACCGAATCGACGTATAAAATGTCGGCAGTTTCTATTTTTACCAGGTCCAGTTTTTCCCGGAGGGTCATGGCATCTGTGATCCTTCCTTCGTCCAGCAAATTCAGGATGGCTTTGTCCTGGGCGCGACCTCTGCGCATGGCTTCCGAGTACGGAACCTCTTCTTCAAAGGTCACCAGGGAATACTTGGAGTGATATTCTTTCGGAAATTCGTTTTCAAAGGCTATCTCCAATTTGCGTTTCTCCTGGAATAACGGATTGGCCGTATGTTCCTTCATTTCGTGGAAATTGTCAACGGCAAGATCGGCAATGGCATCGGTATCTTTTTTTCTTTGGGCCTCATAGGCTGAAAAGACTTGTTCCCAATCACCCTCGTGCCGGTCCAGAACCTCGTTCAGTACCACCACATCTTCAAAGGAGGCATTCATACCCTGACCATAGAAAGGCACGATGGCATGTGCTGCATCACCCATGAGCAGTGTTTTGCCATAGGAATGCCACGGAGAACATTTAATGGTGCCCAGAGGTCCTGTAGGGTTTTCGAAGAACTCCTCCGCAAGGTTTGGCATCAGGGCGACTGCATCAGGAAATTCAGAAGTAAAATATTCCTCTACCTTTTCAGGAGTCGTTAGATTGTCAAAACAGTAATCACTGTTGGAATAGGGTAGGAACAAGGTCACGGTAAAGCTACCGTCCAGGTTGGGCAGGGCAATTAGCATGTCCTCGCCCCGCGGCCAAATATGCAATGCACTCTTGTCAGTGCGATAACCACCACCTTCGGCGGGTGGGATGGTAATTTCTTTGTACCCATGCGTCAACCAGTCCTGAGAATAACTAAAGAGAAATTCACGCTGCAGGAACATGCTTTTGCGGACTGCTGATCCGGCACCATCGGTTCCAAATAATATATCAGCCGAAAGGACCACGTCCTCTCCCGTATCGTAATTGGTGAAAGTCGCGGAGGCACTCTGCAGGTCTACCGACTTGCAACCGTGATTGAAGTAGAGCGTCACCTCCGGCATCTCCTCAGCGGCATCCAGTAATACCATATTCAGTCCCGGACGTGAAATGGAGTTAATGTATTCTTCTTCCCGTCCGCTGTAACGGCTTAAGAAGGTATTTCCTTCAGGATCGTGAATGCGCCTCCCCAGCATTGGAATGCAAAGTGCTTCGACCTCTTTTTCCAGACCTACCATGGTCATGGCTTTGATACCGCGGTCTGAAAATGCCAGGTTAATTGACCGGCCGGCATCCTGTTCCACTTTCCGCAGATCCGGACGTTTTTCCACCATGGTGACCTTATATCCGCGTTGTGCCATACGAAGGGCCAGGAGACTTCCGCAAAGTCCTGCGCCTACTATGAGTATATGTTCTTTTGTATTGGGCATGTGATACTAAGTTAGAACTTTTTTAAGCCGTTCGACGAACTGAAAAACATCCTCAAAACTGTTATACAGAGGGACGGGTGCCACACGGATCACATCCGGCTCCCGCCAATCGCTTATTACACCCGCCTGGGTGAGTTGATCGTGCAGTGCTTTATCTGCACTAAGCACCTGGATGGAGAGCTGACAGCCACGTTCGTCCGGATTTCTCGGAGTAATGATCTGAATGCGATCGTCATTGAGTTCATCAATTAAAAATTCCAGAAAACCGGTAAGCTTCAATGATTTTTCCCTAAGGTTTTCCATTCCGGCTTCCATATATACTTCCAGAGAAGCACGAATGGCTACCATGGAAAGAATAGGCGGGTTGCTCAACTGCCATCCTTCGGCACCGGGAAGTACGTCAAATTCATGGCGCATGTTGAAACGCGTTTGCTTGTTGTGCCCCCACCATCCTGCGAAACGCTTCAGTTCAGGGTTATTTGCATGTCGTTCGTGCACAAAACAACCGCCCAGACTTCCGGGTCCGCTGTTGAGGTATTTATAAGTACACCATACGGCGAAATCGGCTCCGGTGTCATGTAATTTCGGAAGGATGTTTCCCGCACCATGGGCCAGGTCAAAACCTACCATGGCACCATGTCGATGTCCGAGTTCTGCAATCTGTTGCAAGGGATATACCTGACCGCTGTAATAGTTAGGGCAGCCTATCAATAATAAGGCGACAGAATCGCCCTGATCCCGCATTATTGTTTCCAGATCTTCAAACCTGCACAATTCTTCTCCTTCCGGCGGCGACCAAAGAATTAGGCCGTCTTCAGGATCGAATCCATGAAAACGCAACTGACTTTCAACAGCATACTTGTCGGAAGGAAAAGCATCTTTTTCAATAATGATCTTATATCTGGAATCGGTAGGGCGGTAAAAAGAGACCATCATAAAATGAAGATTGGCGGTAAGGGTGTTCATTACCACCACCTCTTCCGGTTTGGCTCCAACTACGGTTGCCATGCTGTTGGTAAGGAATTCATGATATGGAAGCCAGGGGTGACGAGCTTCCAAATGCCCTTCTACGCCGAGCGAAGCCCAGTCTTCCAGCTCACTCTTAAGATATTGTTCGGTGCGTTTGGGTTGTAAACCAAGGGAATTTCCACAGAAGTAGACGAGTTCTTCTCCCGAAGCATCTTTTGGCATATGAAATTGCTCCCGAAAATGCCGTAACGGATCTTGATTGTCGCAGTTCCGGGCATAGGCGAGGCTATTTTCGTACATAGTGAAGGAAGTTAATTGCCTAACAAAAATAGGAATTAATATCCGTTCGATTCAATGATCCGTTCTCCAAAAATACACAGCCTGTGAATTGCCTTAAAACTTACTCTTTCTCGGCTCGTAATGGTCGAATCCCCCGACCTGCTCAGGGCTTTGGTGATAATCGACTATTTGATGGTCACATTGGTGAAAAAAAGCTCGAAACCTCCGGTACTGTCGCGGTGCATTTTGGCAAAGTGGATTCCGTTTTGAGTGGTGTGGTCTTCCCAGGTATTAGTCATGGTGGGAATGCTATCATTTCCTTCGCGGAAAACCCATTCATGGATCTTGAATTCCGAGTCATAGTAGAAATCGTAAGCATCTCCGGGTGTATATCCGCCACTGGGGCCATAGGTTATGGTTAACCTGTTAAGCGTGTCCTGAGAAATAGGAGCAAGGACATTCTCTTCTTCGGAGAAGGACGTTCCTTCATCCCAAACCAGATTGAACGGGGCCAAAAGCCAGTACTTGTCATTGATGAATCCGGCGTCAGCGCGCTGCGTCAAACTGTCAATATTACTGCGATTGTAGGAAACCGTATCTCCGGCCATGATCATAGTAACATCTCCTGTCTTGGGTTTCCAGATCCAGCCGCGTTCAAAATTTCTATTGGGACGTTTCACATTGAACGTAAATTGAACTTCGGTAACATTATCCCAATTCTCATACCCATAGGCATTGGCAATGGCTTCTGCCGTGCTGAGTTCCCTTGACTCGGGAACATCCACCTCTGATTCTGAATTTTCGATGGTTTTGGCGTCATTTTTACAGCTAATGACCGCAAGGCCTAAACATAACAAAAGGAGTGTGGTTCTCATGGTTGGAATTTTTTATAAAAGTAACGAAACGGATTTACTTGGAGTTCTTTACTGAAGGCGATTAACACAAAACAAAAAAGCCTCTCTCCAAAAGGAGAAAGGCCTTGATAAAAAATGCTTGACTGAAAGTCCTACTGGACGATCAGTGTATATTGGGGAGTGGGATTCAGTGGGCAGAAGTACACGTACTCGCCTTTTTCAAGGGTCACTTCTTTGGACGTTTCTTTAGTGTTGTTGGCCACAGGGCTGGTCACATAGGCACTTTTGATGTGCGCATCAGGATTGCTCTTGGGTGCTAATACGAATCCTACATTATGACCAACGTTGTTGTTGGCGATCTCAAAAACGTAGGTTCCCGGCTTTAACGTAAGTTGCTTTTGGGTAAATTCTCCCTTTGTTTGTTCAAGAGAAACGGTTTTTGTTTCCTTGGCCATCATTTTGTCCTGGGCGTTGGCCGTAGCGAACACACCGAAAATCATTATTAATAGTACTGCAATCTTTTTCATGTTGAGTTATTTTAGATTAGACGTTTACTTTTTTTGACAGTACAAAGATGCGACCGAAGAGAGGTGGCGCTATTGTGTTTTTTTCCCGATGACTTGTCATTCTTTCCTTGAAGAAGTTTATTTTTAGCAAAAAGACCGGAATGGACCTGAATAAAGCGTTCGAAACCAACAGAGAGACCTGGAATAAGAAAGTGGCGATTCATGCCGAAGGCGATTTTTACAATATGGAGGCCTTCAGGAATGGAGCTTCTTCTCTGAATGAGTTCGAGTTGAACGCCCTTGGCGATGTGAATAACAAAAGCTTACTTCATTTGCAATGTCACTTTGGACAGGACACGCTCAGTTGGAGCAGGATGGGGGCCCGATGCACCGGAATTGATATTTCTGATAAGGCCATCGCCCTGGCTAAGCAATTAAGCGGTGAACTGGACCTGGAAGCAGATTTTGTATGCTGCAATGTGCTTGACACTTCAAGGCATGTTTCTGAGACCTTCGATATTGTGTTTACCAGTTATGGTACCATCGGTTGGCTTCCCGACCTGAAGCCCTGGGCTCAAATGATCTATGAACGTCTAAAACCCGGAGGGGTCTTCTACATTGTGGAATTCCATCCTATCGTTTGGATGTTCGATTATACCGGTTCTAAGCCGGAAATGATCTATGGATACGATCAACAAGAGGCCATTTACGAAGAATACGAAGGTACTTATGCCGATACCTCGGCCAATATAGTGAGTAAGGAATACGGCTGGAACCACGGTTTGGGAGAAGTGGTTACGACACTTACCGAAGCAGGGCTTCACATTGAGTTTCTAAAGGAGCATCCGGTTTCACCCTACAATGTTTTTCCCGGACTTGAGCAAAACGAAAAAGGGATGTACTTTCTGCCCAAAGGACTCTATCCCTTACTTTTCGAGATCAAGGCAACAAAAAACGGCTGATTTCTCAGCCGTTTCTATTTAGTGTTCTGTACTGTCTTTTAACAAGTGAGGAAATTTCTTCTGAAAGCGCTTTAGGCGTGGTACCGATATGTTTTGAATATAAGGATGGTTCGGATTGCGCTTCTCAAAGTCCTGATGATAGGCTTCACCAACCCAGAATTTCTGGAACGGTAAAACCTGAGCCGCCACTTTGTCCCCGCCCAGTTCTTCGTTGATCGCGGCAATTTTTTCCTCTATGATCTGTTTTTGCTCGTCATTCTGGTAGAAAACGATCGATCGGTACTGTGAACCGTAATCAGGTCCCTGTCCGTTTACCTGTGTCACATTTTGGGAGCCGAAATAAACATCTACCAGATCATTAAAACTAATCACAGAGGGATCGTAGATAATCTCAACTGCTTCGGCATGTCCGGTACGTCCGGTGTTGCTGGACTGATAAGTAGGGTTCTCGGTATGTCCACCGCTGTATCCCGAAATAGATTCCTTAACGCCTTTTACACTTTCGTAGACGGCTTCAACACACCAAAAACAACCACTGGCGAAGTACGCTCTGGCATATCCGTCGGTGCTCTCAACCTGAACGGGTGTAAGTTCCTTTTGTGCCAATGCTTCGGCATCTTTATTTTTTTTGTTGGACGGTTGGCATGCTGCAGGGATTCCCGCCAGGACGGCAAGAATTAATAACACACTGTACTTTTTCATTTTTATCTGCAATTTATGTAGTTGGAAATTGGGTCGTGAATAGCCTTATTTCCTTTCATAAAAATACGAAAAAAGCCCTCAAAAACTGAGGGCTTTCTATTTCGGTATATTCTGAAATTCTATTTCAACTTTGCAAAAAGCGTTTCCATTTTTTCACGCTCTTCGCGTGCAAGATCGGGATCCACAAGGATACGACCACTGTGTTCATCGGTAATGATCTTCTTGCGAGCTGCGATCTCCATCTGAACTTGTGGTGGGATGGTAAAGAATGAACCTCCGGAAGCACCACGTTCAACGGCCACTACTGCGAGTCCGTTCTTAACGTTAGAACGAATGCGCTTGTAGGCATTTACCAAACGCTCTTCGATCTTCTTCTCGTAGTTAGTAGATTCTTTGATGAGTGATTGCTCCTCTTTATCCGTTTCAGCCAGGATCTCATCCAGTTCGCTGCGCTTGTGCTTTAGGTGCTCTTCGCGCTCCTTGAGACGGTCTTTGGTTTCTTCGATCACCTGGTTCTTCTGTTCGATCTGTGCTTTGAATTCCTTTATGTGCTTTTCAGCCAATTGAATTTCAAGCTCCTGATATTCGATCTCTTTGCTCAACGAGTTGTATTCGCGGTTGTTCCGCACATTGTCTTGCTGAGAAGTATATTTCTTGATAAGCCCTTTGGCCTCTTCGATCAGGTTTTTCTTATCCTTGATATTGTCTTCAATAACTTCGAGGTCGGTATTGAGTTTTTCAAGGCGGGTGTTCATTCCGGCAACTTCATCTTCCAGGTCCTCCACTTCCAAAGGAAGCTCACCACGTACGTTTCGTATTTCATCAATACGGGAGTCAATCAATTGAAGATCAAACAGCGCCCTTAGTTTCTCTTCGATTGTTATTTCTTTTTTTGCAGCCATAGGTTACAAATATGTAATAGGATTGGTGTTTATTCGCGATAAAACGACCTTACTTCCCGGTAAGGCAGGTGCAAAATTAGTGATTTTTTCCTTAAGGAAGGAAACTAACAGGTCTTTTGTGTACTGCTCGCTCTCATAATGACCAATGTCGGTCAATAAAATCGTGTTTTCGGCCCTAAAAAAATCATGGTATTTGAGGTCTGAAGTCACATAGGCAGCCGCACCGGCACCGATGGCCGCTCCAATGGCAAAGCTACCGCTGCCGCCAAGTACCGCTACTTTCGAGATCTCCTTACCCAGTAATTGTGAGTGTCGCACACATCCCGCCTGCATGGTCTTCTTGACAAATTGGAGGAAGTCTTCCTCTTTCATAGGGGATTCCAACGTCCCGATCATTCCCATGCCTATATGCTGATTCGTATTTTCGAGGGTGGTAACTTCATAGGCTACTTCTTCGTACGGATGTGCTTTGAACAAGGCGTTAAGCACGTTGCTTTTCAGGTGTTTCCGGAAAGTGACACCTATTTGTACCTCTTCTTCGTAATGCGTAGTGCCGGCTTCACCGATAGTAGGGTTGGAGTCTTCATTTCCTTCAAAGCTGCCCAAACCCTCAATATTGAAGCTGCAATTTTGGTAGTTGCCTATATTTCCGGCTCCGGCATCGAACAGTGCCTGTCTTACCGAAGCGGCACTATCCTTGGGTGCAAAGGTGATGAGCTTTTGAATGGTCCCGGGCTTGGTGATAAGCACAGACCGATTGGTAAGCCCGAGCTTCTCACAGATCATGGCATTCACCCCGTTCCACGCGTTGTCGAGAGCTGTATGAATAGCGAATATGGAAATGTCGTGCTTGATGGCCTTGGCTACCACGCGCTCAACGTAGGTCTTGCCCGTAATCTTTTTGAGTCCTGAGAAGATAATGGGGTGAAAGCTCACTATGAGATTGCAGCCTTCGGAAATGGCTTCATCAACGACCGACTCCAGCGTATCAAGCGTAACCAATATCCCGGTTACTTCCTGCTGAGCATCACCCACCAGAAGGCCTGTGTTATCAAAATCTTCGGAATAGGAAAGCGGAGCTAGTTCCTCCAACAATTGCATGACCTCTCGTACCTTCATGGATTGTATTTTGGGGTAAAGATAGTAGTTTATCAATTTTATGTGCATCTTTGACCGTGCCCAGAGGCCCGTGACGTGGATCGAATTTTATACTTTCGCGATATGCCCGACTTCCGTAAGCTCCTGTTTCCCTTTTCCGTTTTGTACGACGGAATAACGGCACTGCGTAATTATGCATATGATAATGGCATCCTGTCCAGTACGTCATATGACGTTCCGGTAATCTGTGTTGGGAATCTTTCCGTGGGCGGTACCGGTAAATCTCCCATGATCGAATATCTGGTTAATCTCCTGAAGCAAGACCACAAAGTAGCTGTTCTAAGCAGGGGGTATGGTCGTAAGACAAGCGGTTATCTCGAGGTGAAAACCGATCATACCGCCAGAGAGGTTGGAGACGAGCCGTTGCAAATCAAACGGAATTTTCCCAAGGTCATGGTTGCCGTTTGCGGGGATCGCCGACAGGGCATAGAAAGACTCAAACCAAATGCGGATATAATTCTTTTGGATGATGCCTTCCAGCATCGGCGTGTTGCGGCTTCTCTGAATATACTTCTTACCAGCTATCACAACCTGTTCATCAACGATCTGCTTCTTCCTGCCGGAAATCTGAGGGAATCTCGCAAGGGAATGAAGAGAGCCGATTGCATTGTGGTGACCAAGTGTCCGGAGGGAGTGGCCTATGCCAAACTTCAGGAAATACAACTGGCATTGCGCATTCAGTCGCATCAAAGAATTTATTTTTCGAAAATAGGTTACGATTCACTGATATACGGTATTTCAGAAACACAGCCACTGGATTACCTCCTGGACAAACCGTTTACCCTCGTTACCGGAATTGCTAATCCCAAACCCCTGGTGGAGTTCTTAAAGGGAAAACACTTCAGGTTCGATCATATGAAATTTCAGGACCACCACTCCTTCTCTGATTCAGAAATAGAAAAGATGAAGGAAAAGGACATCATTCTTACCACCCAGAAAGACTTTATGCGATTAAAGGACCGATTGGAAAAGTTTGCTTTCTACTACCTGCCGATAAAAACCATTGTTCTGAACAGGCAGGAGCCTTTCTTTCAAAAGTATATTTTAGAAAAGATTGAGGAGCACTAATTGCTCACGGGAAGTTTCCGGTTCTCGAGCGTACGATAGATCTTCTCGAAGAACTCTTCTGTTTTGAAGGGCTTTGGAATGATCTCATTGAAACCGGCACGGTAGAAATCGTCCAGATTCTCATCAATGGTAACCGCGGTAAGAGCGATGATAGGTATTTGTTTGTCGAATTCTCTGATCTTCTGTGTCGCCTGAATACCACTAATACCGGGCATGTGGATGTCCATCAGGATCACATCGAAGGTGTGCTCCTTCACCAGCTTGATGGCGTCCATTCCATTATCGGCCACCATACACTTCATTTTGTTCTTCTCGAGGATCTTCTTGGTGATCATCTGGTTGATCTTGTTATCCTCTACGATGAGTATATTTCTGTTTTCAAGCGCTACGTAATCAACGTCATAGATGATGTTTCTCGGATTTTTATCCTCTACAAACTCTTCGGAAATATCAAAAGTTATGTCAAACCAAAACTTGGAACCTTTGCCCAGCTGACTCTCCAAATGAATTCTACTGCCCATGAGTTCCAAAAGGTTCTTAACGATGGACAACCCAAGACCGGTACCTCCGAACTTGCGATTGATCTGCAACGACGCTTGTGAGAAAGTTTCGAAAATACTCTTTTGCTTCTTCTTGGAAATTCCTACGCCGTTGTCCTCTATTTCAAAATGTAGCTTCACTTTGTTGTGCGACTGATCGATGTTTCGCACCCGGACATACACGTCACCGTTCTGAGTAAACTTCACCGAATTTCCAACCAGGTTGATCAGAATCTGGGACAGTTTCAACGGGTCACCTACCAGTTTGTCAGGTATGGTTTCGTCAAATTCGAAATGCAGGTTGTTCTTTCGATCTTCGGCAGACTTTCGCAAGGCGATAAGTACGTCGTTGATACGTTTCTTAAGTACGAAGGTCGTTTTCTCGACTTCTACCTTGTTGGCCTCAAGTTTGTTGAGGTCAAGAATGTTATTGATAAGCGAAAGCAGGTATTCTCCGGAAAACTTCAAGGAGTTTAAGTGCTCTTTCTGATCCGGTTTAGGATTCTCCTCCAGTAACAGGTGCGTAAGCCCTGTTACCGCGTACAGTGGCGTTCGAAGTTCGTGTGTGATCGTAGATAAAAACTGCGCCTTGGCGAGAGATGCCTTTTCCGCTTTTTCCTTGGCCAACTGCAGTTCGTTATTCTTATCCTGCAACAGCTCGTTTGCCTTGGCTCGCAGGTTGTTGTTTTTGTATAATGACAGGGTAAGCAGTGACAGAATAACAATAAGGGCGATACTCAGCCCGGTAGTCATCTTACCGAAGTTGATAGACTTCTGTTTCTTATCAATATCTTCCTTCTGCTCTTCGATGATATTGTTCAGATCTACGATACTCGCTTCGGCTTCGACACCGGTAGAAATAGCCTCAACATATACCTGATAGAGCGAATCGCGTTTCTTTTCGTACGTCTCAATTAGAGTCTGGGCTTCTCCGAAATTATTGGAGCGTAAAGCGATATGCGAAGCAATACGGTAACTGTCTATCTTCAGGCGATCGTAACCGTTGAGGTCAATAATGCGGGTCGCATCATCCAATGCACGTTTCGCCTGTCCCAGGGAATTTGGAGTTTGCGACTGATCCAAATGAAGAATGGCCTCTGCTTTGTTGAGCAATGTAAGGGCCTCCTGACGGGTTAATTCGTAGGTCTGGAATAGTGGGATGGCGGCATCGAAATAATTGACAGCGGTTTTGTAATTCTGTCTTTTCAGTTCGAGGATTCCAAGCCCCTGTATCACATTAGCCCGATTCCGGTCATCGTTGAGATCGGTGAAAATCCGGTCTGCGTCTTTCAGATGCTTTTCGGCTCCCTCGAGATCTTCGGTTTGCGTAAGCAATAATCCGTATAGGGTATATGCTTCGCCCAGTTTCTTAGGATCTTTAAGCTCTTTTATAGCCGCAATGGCTTTTTCGGTTTCCGAAGTTGCCTTATCGTAGTTCTGAAGGATAAAATGCAGTTCGGCGAAATCCAATTGAACTTCGGTGCTTAAGATCGGGTCTCTAAGGTCTGAGGAAAGGTTGTGCGCTTTATTAAGTGCAACGATCGCATCGTTAAAATTCTGAACAGCGATGGATGACTTAGCCTCGGTTCTAAATGTCTGAATATCGGCAATAGAATCTCTCCTGGTTTGTTGCGCAAAAATGCCTGAAAAAGACAAAACGCTCACCAGAAGGAGAATAACAATTTTATATTTAATGGGGGCTAAATTCATCATTCCCATGTACTTCGGCGATAAATATAGTCATTTCCTCGATATTTACCGGGATAATTGTAGGATTAAATCTACAACTCTGGAGGAATATCCGATCTCATTATCGTACCAGCCAATGATCTTAACCATCCTTCCAATTACCGATGTCATACCCGCGTCGAAGATGCAGGAGTTGGGATTGCCTACAATATCGATCGAAACAATGGGATCCTCGGTATATTGCAAAATACCCTTAAATCGGCCGGAAGCCGCTTCTCTAAAGGCATCATTAACCGTTTGGATATCAACATCCTTCTTTACGTTAAAAGTGATATCCGTGAGCGATCCGTTGGGTACCGGAACCCGAATACCGCAACCCCCAATTACCGAGGCCAGATCGGGGAAAATTTTGGTAAGAGCTTTGGCAGCACCGGTAGTGGTGGGGACTATGGACTGACTGGCCGCCCGGGCCCGCCTGAGATCCCTATGGGGCTGGTCATGTAAGCTCTGATCGGTCGTATACGAGTGAATGGTCGTGATGTACGCCTGTTCAATCCCACAAAGATCGTCGATGATCTTTAGCATGGGTGCCGCATTGTTGGTGGTACACGAAGCGTTGGAAACGATCCGATCGTCTGGCGTGAGTATGTGGTCGTTTACGCCTAATACCACAGTTTTAACGGAATCATCCAGAGGTGGGACCGATAGAATGACATGGGATACGTCATTTTTCAGGTGTGCTTGCAGATCGGTTTTGGTTTTGAATTTTCCGGTACATTCAACTACCAGATCCACACCTTCCCAGGGAATGTTGGCGATGTCCTTTTCCGAAGAAAAACGAACAGACCGACCGTCAACGTAAATTTCCGTTTCCGAATAGGAGATTTCGGCATCTAATACCCCATGAATACTGTCGTATTTAAGCAAATGGCTCATAGTCCGGGTATCGGAAATATCGTTGATGGCTACAACGTCAATCTCCGGCTGATCCCTTAGCAATCTGAAGAGATTACGGCCTATTCGGCCAAATCCGTTGATGCCGACTCTTACGGGGGTGCTCATACGATTCCGAAGGAATTAAGTGAGGTGTTTTTGTGCATGATAGGAAGATCGCACAAGGGCGCCACTTTCCACATGTCGGAAGCCCATTTCCAAACCAATCTTTTCGTATTTCTTGAACTGATCGGGTTCTATGAATTCCTTTACCGGGAGATGCCTCTTGGAAGGTTGCAGGTACTGACCAATGGTCACGATATCAAGGCCCACACCCCTCAGATCCTCCATAGTTTGCAATACTTCGTCCTCTGTCTCACCCAAGCCAAGCATGATACCGCTCTTGGTGCGCTCTATGCCCTGTTCCTTCAAGTATCGCAATACGTCCAGGCTACGTTCGTATTTCGCCTGAATTCGAACCTCCCGGGTAAGCCGCTTTACGGTTTCCATATTATGGGAGACTACTTCAGGTTTTACTTCGATAATACGATCAATATTTCTGGTAACACCTTGAAAATCGGGGATCAGGGTTTCCAGGGTTGTTTCGGGATTCATACGTCGGATCGCCTTAACAGTTTCGGCCCAGATAATGGAACCCATATCCTTAAGATCATCGCGATCTACCGAGGTTACCACGGCATGCTTGATATTCATGATCTTGATAGAACGGGCTACTTTTTCAGGTTCATCCCAATCTACTGTTTCGGGACGCCCCGTTTTTACACCACAAAAACCACAGGAACGCGTACAGATATTTCCCAGGATCATGAAGGTAGCGGTACCTTCTGTCCAGCATTCGCCCATATTAGGGCAGCTTCCCGAGGTACAAATGGTGTGAAGATTGTATTTGTCAACCAGACCGCGAAGCTCGGTATACTTCTTTCCCGTAGGTAGCTTCACCCTAAGCCACTTAGGCTTGGGAGCCGGTTTTTGGATCGTTGCTGTCTGTGCTTCCATAGCGAATACAAAAGTACGAAGAATCCGTAAAATTCAACTATAAAGTGGTGAGATACCAAATACTGAATGCCACTAATACAAGTATGCTTACCAGGCTGTAGATTGTCATGGATTTAGAGGGTCGTGCTTCTTTGGGAGTGTGCTTGCTCGTGAGCAACTTATAACTTATGATGGCATAGAATGGTGCCGTTAAGAACGAAAGTATCGTAGCGATCTTTATGAGGAGTCCCATTTCAGATACAAAAAAGAAAAATATAGACAATGTTCCGGCTACGAGTATGAGCAGCCAAATAAGATATCCCCGACGCACCGGACGGTCGAATAGAATTTCGGTAGTGCGATGCATAACTCTTGGGGAGGCGTCCAACGTGGTTAGCGTGGTGCTGAACATAGTGGTTAGTGCAGCGATACCAATGATGATCTTGGTGCCTTCTCCCAAACTGAATGTGTACATGGAAATGAGCTGATTGGCGAAAACCGCACCTGCATTCGAAAAGCGCTCTCCACTGCCAAACATGACCAGCGCTCCCAGGGATACAAAACCGATTCCGAGCACTATAGTTGTGATATATCCTACGTTGAAGTCGAATCGCGATTGCTTTGGGGAAACCGTAGGATCCAGTTTTTTCTTTTCCACAGTCCAGATGGAATGCCATATGGAAATGTCGAGAGGTGCCGGCATCCAACCCATAAAGGCAATTAAAAAAGCAACGGCACCCACTTCTGTGGGGAATACCGGTTTCAGACTCCCACCATGGCCGGGTCCCACGGCCATTATTACTGCAATAATGGTACTAACGGTAAGGGAAAGCACAATAATCTTCATGAGCGAGTCCAGAATCTTATAACGACCAATGACGAGTACGGTAAAACAAATGCCCGTTACTATAGCTGTCCAAAGGACTTCGGTGCCCACGCCGAACAATGAAGTTGCAATCCCGGCAGTAACAATGGTAACCGCCGTTTGGATCGTAAACATTGTGGCAAAGGTGATTACATAATAGGCCGCAAGCACTCCTTTTCCCATTTTACGATATCCTTCCAGCAGACTTTCGCCTGTTGCACTCGCGTAACGAGGCCCAAACTCAAAAAAGGGATACTTTACTGCGTTGATAAGCAACAAAGCCCATAGCAACCCGAATCCGAAATCGGCACCTGCCCGTGTGGATTGTACCAGGTGAGAGACCCCTATGGCGGCTCCGGCAAACAGGAATCCCGGACCTAATTTTTTAAAAGTGGAAAGCACGTCAGGACTTTTTTTGATTAATGATCTCGGCCAACAGCTTTTTGGCGCGTAGCAACCTTACTTTTACATTGTTCAAAGGCTCTTTTAAGGTTTCGGAGATCTCGTTGTAACTCATTTCGTGAAAATACCTAAGGTTGATCACCTCCTGGTAAGGTGGCTTGAGTTGTTTGATAAAACGCAACAGCTCGGCCAGATTCTGTTCCGTAATAAGCTTGTCTTCCGGGGTAGGGGCATGATCGGCAATTCTATTGACATGTTCTTCGGATGCGTCGGTAGTCAGGGAAAAGATAGAGGCATTTCGCTTGCGCGACTTATCGATTTGAATGTTCTTCGAAATGGTGATCAGCCAGGTACTGAAGGTATATTTTTCATTGAAGGAATCGATTTTATCAAAGGCCTTCGAGAAGGTCTCAATAGTGATATCCTCGGCTTCATACTCATCTTTAACCCGTTTTAACTGAAATAGATAGACGTCTCCCCAAAAATGGTCCAGCAAGAAATTAAAAGCACTCTGTCTGCCTTTTCTCGCTTCTCGTATTTGATTTTGAATTTCTTCTCCGGTTACTTCCAACGTGTGGGTTTTGAGACGGTATTGGAAATAAAGATAGTCATTTGGATGAACACTAAAAATAATTCCCAAAGGGGTATGGCTGGGATCAATGACTGTTCTTTAAGCCGGGCTGCGGCTCTTCCAATAATAACATATTGAAGCACAAACCGAAGAATTACAACCGGTAATACAAACTTCCAATCGCCCAGAATCAATGCCAGGGGTGCAAGCACCCAGAATGACAGACTGGACAGATAGAACAACCCAAGCAGGAATTTGTGCAGGGGTTTGTACTCTTTGGAAGTGGTGATATGGCGCCTTTTTTGTTGTATCCAATCTGAAAACGTCTTTTTAGGAACGGAGTAGGTAAAGGCTTCGGGGGCCAGGCAAACCGTCGTGTTTTTTCCGGTAGCTGCCTGGTTAACAAACAGGTCGTCATCTCCTGAGGGCAGCTGTATGTGCGACATGAAACCGTTGTTAGCGTAATAGAGATTACTGGTATAGCCCATATTGCGCCCTACACCCATATAGGGAATCCCCGCCAATGCATAGGAAAAATACTGAACGGCTGTCATTAGGGTTTCAAAACGAATGAGTCCGTTGAGCAGACCTTTTTCTTTTTCGTATCCTCCATAACCCAGTACGAGTTGTTTCTCGGTACTGAATTGTTCGGCCATGGTGGAGATCCATTGGTCACTCGCGGGACGGCAATCGGCATCCGTAAAGATCATTCGGCGACTTTTCGCACGTTTTATACCCAAAGTGAGAGCGTATTTCTTATTGCCCCAAAATGCCTCGTTGTTCTTTACGTGAACTACTGAAACCCGTTCGGGGTCTTTTTGTGCAAATGAGTTCATGACCTCCGGAGTTTCGTCCGAAGAAGCGTCATTTATTAAAATAAGTTCGAGTTTGGGATGGTCCTGTCGCAACCAAAGTGGGATATGTTTGCTGAGATTATCTGACTCATTCTTGGCACATACGATAAGGGATACCGGGAAGTTTTGCTTTTCTCCCCTGTCGTTGTGCTTATGAAAGGCCATCCGGGAGAACAGCACATAGTAGACACAGTTGATTGCAACAACAACCGGGACAAGGTAAATCCAAAGCATACTAACGAACTAATAGGGTAAATCTAAATAGATGTTCGCTGATGCCCGTCATCGCCTGGAAACCAGTTAGGATTTATGGGCAGGTTCGGTACAGGTGTCGAATTGATCGGGAGTCTTGCCACAAAATCCACAGGCTTCACCTTCTTTGTTCAAAAAGGGATTCTGACTGGCACAGGTGCCCGCAAATTCTCCGTCTTTTTTTCCCCATATCTTAATAGCTATACCGGCAAAAGCGAGTAGTAATAATGCCAGGGTAACAACAAAAATTCCCATAGGTCGTATTTGTGTACAAAAATACAATGTTTCTCATGGATATGGACCGAATTTGGTTAATTTTAACCGCAAATTATTGGAGTTACCATGAAACGATCGCTTGTTTATCTTTTTAGTGCTATTCTTTTGGCAGGTGAGCTTTCCTGTAAGAATGACAAATCATCTTCCGAAAACCCTGAGGAGGACACTTCTGTTGAGAATTCGGAGACGACTGAAGTCGTTGCCCCCGAAAAGAAAGAACTCACCGAAGCAGATAAAATTGCAATAAGTAGTGTGCTTTCCAAGGCTATGTCGACACCTGAATTGAAAACATTTGTCAGTGCCCTGGTTACGGCCCGGCTTACGGATATGCTCGCCGGGGATGAAGGCTCTTATACAGTGCTGGCTCCGTCCAATGATGCGTTCAATGCGCTGTCACAGGAAAAGATGAGGTCCTATCTCAATTCGGGCAATACCACTCAGCTGGCAACGCTGTTGAAGAACCATATTGTTGAAGGCAATTTGGATTCCGAGCAGATCAAAAGCGGAGGAAATCAAACCGTTACCACCTTGTCCGGTGAAGAACTGGACATTAAGGTGCAGGGAGATCTCATTACTGTGACAGATTCGGCAGGGAATACCGCCAATGTTGAAAAGAGCGATCTGTCAGGTTCCAATGGTGTGGTTCACATCCTAAGTGCGGTGCTGGAAGGGGCTAAATAACATTTACTTCCGGCTCGATCAAAATATCAAAGTCTTCTTTGACCTTTTTCTGAATTTCCTGGGCGAGATTCCAAATCTCCGATCCCGAAGCATTACCGTGATTAACCAACACCAGCGCCTGACGATCATGAACGCCCGCCTCTCCGAAACGCTTGCCTTTAAATCCGGAGTGCTCAATGAGCCACCCGGCCGGGATTTTAACTTCGGTAGGGGAGACCTCGTAGTAGGGCGCTTCAGGATGGTTTAGCTTCAGTTTTCTGAATGCATTCAGATCGATCACGGGATTCTTGAAAAAACTACCGCTGTTGCCCAACACCTTAGGATCGGGAAGCTTGGATTGACGTATGGCAATAACAGCATTTGAAATATCGCGAATTGACGGATCGTCTATATTGTGCTCCTGCAACCATGATTCAATGGCCCCATAGGAGGTATTCTTCGAGTGATTTTCTGTGGTTAACTGTAATTGGACGCTGGTAATAACATAACGCCCTTTTGCCGTTCCTTTAAAAATGGAATCCCGGTACCCGAATTGACATTCGGAGGCGGTGAATTCTTTTTCTTCCAAATTTGACCGGTCCAGGGCCTTACAGCTAATAAATACATCCTTCAGCTCAACCCCATAAGCACCAATATTCTGGATAGGAGCGGTGCCCACATTGCCTGGAATAAGGCTTAGGTTTTCAATACCTCCAAAATCATTTTCGATGCAGTGCATGACGAATTCATGCCAGTTCTCACCGGCCATTACCTCAAGTACGACTGCGTTCTCGTTCCTGGAAACTTCCGTAATCCCTGTCAGGTCGAGATGGACTACATGCGCATCAATATCTCCGGTGAGCAAGATATTGCTGCCACCTCCCAGTAAAAAGAAATCTGTGTGAAGAGGAGATTGTAGGGCCTCTCTTAACTCTGAAACCGATTGGACAGAAGTGAAGTAACGGGCCCGGCAGTCTATGCCAAATGTATTGTAGGGTTTGAGCGATTTATAGGATTCGGTCGTCATTATCCGGGATATTGCTCCAGGGCCGCTTTCAGGATCTGTACGGCCTTTATGAGGCTTTCCTTCTTCAACACATAGGCAATGCGAACCTGATTAAGTCCTACTCCCGGAGAAGAATAAAATCCGCCTGCCGGCGCCACCATGACCGTTTCGTTGTTCAGGTCAAACTTTTCGAGCAGCCATTGTGCAAAATCGTCGCTATTGCTCACCGGTAGCTCGGCAATACAATAGAAGGCACCTTTTGGGACACCTACTTTAACTCCTGGAATCTGTTGGAGATGCTCAATAAGTGTATTTCTGCGATCCTCGTATTCGGCAATGACGTCGTCAAAGTATTGTTGTGGCGTATCCAGCGCCGCTTCACCCGCGATCAGCGCAAAGGTGGGTGGGCTCAGACGTGCCTGCGCAAATTTTAATGCAGTACGCGTTACCTGTTTGTTCTTGGAAACCAGGCAGCCGATTCGCGCTCCGCACATACTGTATCGCTTGGAGACCGAGTCGATAATTATTGCGTTGTCATCCAAACCTTCTTCTTCCAGGATGGAGTAGTGCGTACGTCCTTCATAGGTGAACTCACGATATACTTCATCGGATACCAGGAACAGATCGTGTTTTTTTACAATGGAAGCCAGTTTTTGGATCTCTTCCTTCGAGTACAGATATCCTGTAGGATTCCCCGGATTGCAGATCAGGATGGCTTTGGTCTTCGGAGTGATGAGCTTCTCGAATTCGGAAATTGGAGGGAGCGCGAAATTATCTTCGATCTTAGAAATGACCGGAACTATGCTCACACCGGAAGCCGTAGCGAATCCGTTATAATTTGCGTAAAAGGGTTCCGGAATAATAATCTCGTCCCCCATGTCTGCTATGGTACCCATGGCAAAAAGCAAGGCTTCACTACCTCCGGTGGTCACAATAATATCATCAGAGGTCACATGGATGTCGTTTTTCTTGTAATATGCGGCCAGTTTTTCGCGATATCCTTCGGATCCTTCCGAACGGGCGTAGGCCAGGGTTTCGATACCGTGTTTCGCTACTGCTTCCATAGCCACCGCAGGGGATTTGATATCCGGTTGCCCTATGTTCAGGTGATAGACTTTTTTATTTTCTTTATAGGCTTGCTCGGCGTAAGGAACCAGCTTTCGTATGGGGGATTCAGGCATTTGAACACCTTTGGACGAAATGGACGGCATAATCACTGTATTTAGGGGCAAAGTTGCAAAATAAATCTTAAAATACACCGGGATTTACTGCGCTTTTTGGGATTTTTCCTATCTTGAATAAAGTTGATGGAAAAGAAAAGATTTGGTGCGTGGAGTAAGGGCTATACTTGTTTTTTTATGCACCGTTACTTTCGCATTTTCTCAAAGCGGTTTTATTCTTCCCGATAAGGTCTTTGACGATAAGGTCCCATTCAAGTTGGTGAATAATCTGGTGGTGGTTGATGTGGAGGTCAATGGTACGGATTTGTCTTTCATCCTGGATACAGGTGTAAAGACCACAATTCTATTCGGACTGGCTCAGCAGGATACCGTGGAGGTACGGGATGTAGAACCTATTCGCCTCAGGGGATTAGGTCAGGGGGGCAGTGTGGAGGCACTAAAAAGCAGGAACAACAGGGTTCGCGTTGGAGAGGCCTTCGACATCAATCATACGATATATGTGGTCTTTGATGAGTCGCTCAACTTTTCCCCCAGGATGGGGATTCCTATTCATGGAGTTATCGGGCATGACTTTTTTAAGAATTTTGTTGTTAAGACGAACTATACTTCCAAACGTATCACATTTTACAATCCTGTCCATTATACTTACAAATCCTGCAGGTCCTGTGAAGATTTCGAACTTACCCTAAAAAAGGGGAAACCCTATGTGGACTTCCAGGTTTCTTCTCAGGGAGAGCAGATTCCGGTAACACTGTTAGTGGATTCAGGATCCAGTGATGCCTTGTGGCTTTTTGACGAACAAACGACGATCGTTGAGGCACCAAAGAACTATTTCCCGGATTTTCTCGGATTGGGATTAAGCGGTAACATTTATGGCAAGAGATCACGACTGGACAGGCTTCAAATCGGGGATTATATGTTAGATGGAGTGAACGTGGCCTTTCCCGAAAAAGAATCCCTGGCGAACATGGAAATGTATGAGAAACGAGATGGGAGTGTAGGTGGAGGTGTATTAAAGCGCTTCACTGTGATCATTGATTATCCGCATGGGAGGATGAGGCTAAAACGAAATGGAAATTTCAATGCTCCTTTTTACTACAATATGAGCGGTATAACGGTAGAGCACGACGGTGTTGTGGTTGTGGAAGACAAGAACAAGACGCTCAACACCCCGTTAAGTTTTGACACCCGGGATGTCAACAAGTTTGCCGCAGAGATCATTAAAAAGTCGGCTGCCTACAAGCTGGCGCCCAAAATGATGGTGGCTGACGTGCGAGAAGGTTCTCCGGCTGCCCTGGTAGGTATTCAAAAAGGGGATGAGATCAAAATGGTGAACGGCAAGCCTGCCCACTTCTTCGATATCTATCAATTGGTGGAACTTTTTCAGTCCAAAGAGGGCAGAAGGATATTCCTGCAACTGGAGCGCAATGGCCAGGCATTTAAACGCAACTTTGTCCTTAAAAAAGTGATATAAAAAAAACACCCCCTGACCGAAAGGCGGGGGGTGTTTTCAGTATGTCGTTTTGTTCTAGTTCGTTTTTTCCAGAACGCTTTTTCCGTCGGCAAGGACTTCTCCTTTTATCTTGAGCGCCTTGATCGGATCGTCTGCAGCGTTTGAATACACTGTAATGGTCTTTCTGATAGGTCCTACACGGTTGGTGTCGTATTTCACCTTAATCTCAGCGGTAGCACCTGGCTTAACAGGACCTTTTGGTTTTTCAGGAACCGTACACCCACAACTGGATTTAACATCTCCTATAATCAGGTCCTTGTTACCTGTGTTTGTGAATGTGAAGACGCGTACACCGTCACTTCCCTTTTCAATGGTGCCATAATCAATGGCGTCCTTGTCAAACTTAATGTTAGCCTGCGCATTCACGGTATAACCGATCATGGCGACAAACACGAATAGAATAATCTTTTTCATGATTCTAAATTTGGTAAACGCTAATGTAGGCAACTTTTGCCTACACTGCAAAATAAGTTATCCACTTTCATAATCTTGCAGATATACCTACTTTTGCACATTACTTTCCAAAAATTGGACCAAACTATGGCTTTAGCGGCAAAATATAACCCTGAACATGTTGAAGATAAGTGGTATAGCTACTGGATGGAGCATGGTTATTTTCACTCTGAAATCGATGAAAGAGAGCCTTATACCATCGTAATTCCCCCTCCTAATGTGACGGGTGTATTACATATGGGACATATGCTGAATAACACCATTCAGGACGTGTTGATCCGTCGTGCGCGATTGAAGGGATACAATGCCTGCTGGGTGCCGGGAACCGATCACGCTTCCATAGCAACTGAGGCCAAAGTGGTTAAAAAGCTCAAGGATGAGGGTATATCCAAATTTGACCTCACCCGGGATGAATTTTTGGAGCATGCCTGGGAGTGGACGCATAAGCATGGTGGTATTATTCTGGAACAGCTCAAAAAGCTAGGAGCTTCCTGTGATTGGGACCGCACCAAGTTTACCATGGATGACGATATGTCAGCTTCGGTATACAAGGTATTTGTAGACCTGTATAACAAAGGATACGTCTACCGGGGTTATCGTATGGTGAACTGGGATCCTGAAGCCAAGACCACCCTGTCCGATGAAGAGGTTATTTACCAGGAGAAACAGGGGAATTTGTACTACCTGAAGTATCAAATTGAAGGTAGTGATGACTTTGTTACCATTGCCACCACGCGTCCGGAGACCATTCTGGGCGATACAGCCGTCTGTATTAACCCCGAAGACGAACGATACACCCATCTTAAGGGAAAGAAAGCTATTGTCCCTATTTGCAATCGTGTGATTCCGATTATCGAGGACGAATACGTAACGATGGAGTTCGGTACCGGATGCCTTAAGGTGACACCGGCGCACGATGAGAATGATAAAGTATTGGGCGACAAGCATAATCTGGAGGTGATCGATATCCTTAATGAAGACGGAAGCCTTAATGAATATGGCTTGCATTACAATGGTAAGGATCGCTTCGTGGCGCGAAAGGAGATTGTGAAGGAACTGGAGTCCTTGGGGGTTATCACCAAGACCGAAACCCATATCAATAAAGTGGGAACCAGCGAACGCACCGGAGCGGTTATTGAACCCCGGTTAAGCGATCAGTGGTTCCTGAAAATGAAGGAGCTCTCTCAGCCTGCATTGGATGCCGTACTGAAAGATGAAGTTAGCCTGGTTCCTGAGAAGTTTATCAATACGTACCGACACTGGATGGAGAATGTCCGGGATTGGAATATCAGCCGTCAGCTATGGTGGGGGCACCAGATTCCGGCGTATTATTACGGTAAGGGAAAAGACGACTTTGTCGTTGCCGAATCCAGAGAAGAAGCCCTGGCAATAGCCCGGGAGAAATCCGGAAATAGTGAATTGAGCGATTCCGACCTGCGTCAGGATCCGGATGTGTTAGATACCTGGTTCTCGTCCTGGTTATGGCCTATTAGTGTTTTCGGCGGTATTCTGGAGCCCGACAACGACGAGATCAATTATTACTATCCTACACGGGATTTGGTAACCGCTCCGGAAATCCTGTTCTTCTGGGTGGCACGTATGATTATTGCCGGATATGAGTATCGCAACGAAAAGCCTTTCGATAGTGTTTATCTCACCGGAATAGTTCGGGATAAACAGCGTCGGAAAATGAGCAAGCAGCTTGGGAATTCACCTGATCCCATCGAATTGATGAACGAGTACGGTGCCGATGGAGTGCGCGTTGGAATGCTTCTGAGCTCACCGGCGGGTAATGACCTTATGTTTGATGTCGACCTGTGTCACCAGGGTAAGGCTTTTGTGAACAAGATCTGGAATGCATATCGTCTCATTGATGGTTGGGAAGTTTCGGAAACAACCGAAGAAACCGAAACCGCGGCCATCGCCCTCGAATGGTATGGACATAAATTTCAAAAAGCACTCAGTGAGATCGAGGATCACTTCGGAAAGTATCGCATCAGTGATGCCCTGATGAGCACCTATAAGCTTGTTTGGGACGACTTCTGCTCCTGGCTGTTGGAAATGATCAAACCGCCTTACGGAGCTCCTATTTCTTCAGTAACAAAGGCCAAGGTTATTGCTGCACTCGAAGACAACCTGAAAATACTTCATCCGTTCGTTCCTTTTGTTTCCGAGGAGATCTGGCAACATATATCCGAACGCAGTGCGGACGAATCGCTTATTGTTGCCACATGGCCGGAAACACGGGCTTTCGACAAAACCCTGATTTCTGAATTTGATTTTGCTTCGGAAGTGGTATCGGGAATTCGGGCCATTCGAAAAGAGAAGAACATTGCTTTCAAGGATACGCTTACCCTGTCTGTTATTAACTCTGAGAATGTCGCTTCTACATTCGATTCTGTGATAAAGAAGCTCGGGAACCTGTCTGAGCTCAACTATATCGATGATAAACTATCAGGGGCGATGACCTTCCGGGTGAAATCCAACGAGTATTTCATTCCCATGGGGGGTGCTATCGACTTGGAGGCAGAGATTGCCAAGCTTACCGAGGAGCTCAATTACACCGAAGGATTCTTAAAAAGTGTTCAGAAGAAATTGAGCAACGAGCGTTTCGTAAACAATGCCCCCGAACAGGTGGTAGCCAACGAACGTAAGAAAGAGGCCGACGCCCTTGCCAAAATCGAGACCATCAAAGCCAGTCTTGACGGACTGAAGTAAGGCCGATTTACGATTTTTGAATTACGAATTACGAATTACGAATTACGAATTACGAATTACGAATTACGATTTTTGATTTTCAATTTGCCCTCCTAACAATCGTTTTGGAATTTGAAATTTGCGATTTGAAGTTTTTACCCTGAGCCTGCCGAAGGGTGGAATTTTTATTTTCTGTACAGAAAGTAGTGATTCACCGCCTCTATATACAGTTTCTTTGCCTCTTCCATGCTAATATTCCGTGCTTGGAACAATGCATTGGCCTTAAAGGCATTAATGAGAGGCTTGCTGCTACTGGGAGGTTCCTGGTTGTTGGTAGCTCGTTTATAGAGCGCATATAAACGCAACAGGAAATCGGCCGGAAAAGGCTCGTGATGATTGTTGATACTTTCCACGGCTTGCAGGAAGGCCTTATCTAATTCGGTAGCATTCATTTTTCGGCTAATACCGTGATTCCCCCCTTTACTTTCTCATTGATAGATACATTCACCTTGGTACCCAGCGGCAGGAAGACATCCACGCGTGATCCGAATTTTATGAATCCGCTTTCCGATGCCTGGTCAATATGGGTGCCTTCTTCCGCATAATTTATAATCCGTTTGGCCAGGGCACCCGCAATTTGCCTGTGGAGCACATCACCAAACCCGCCTGATCTAACTACTACGGTGGTCCGTTCGTTTTCTTCGGAAGACTTTGGATGCCAGGCAACAAGATATTTCCCCGGGTGGTATTTGCTGAACACGATGTTGCCTCCTACGGGGTAACGCGTTACATGAACGTTGAGCGGCGACATGAATACTGAGATCTGAAGTCGTTTATCCTTAAAATATTCTTTCTCAAATACCTCTTCAATAACTACCACTTTGCCATCCACAGGAGAAAGAACATGGTCCGTATTTAATGAAAACTGACGTTTAGGGTTTCGGAAGAACTGCAATACCAAGACTAACAGGACGGTAAGCGTAAGTATTATAATGCCCTTTATCAGGGTGTCTTCCACAAGCCTGCTAACGGCAATACTAGCCACTACGCAAATACTAAGCGCAATGAGGATGATCTTAAATCCTTCTTTATGAAACATAGTCTACGAGTTGCAAAAATGCATAAATAAAAGGGCTGGTGTAAACGATACTGTCCAGCCTGTCATAGATACCTCCATGTCCGGGCATCAAACTTCCACTGTCCTTTACCCCGGCCTGACGCTTAAACTTGGACTGGATCAAATCGCCCAGGGTGCCTAAAAATGTAACGATCACGGCCATGATTATCCAGACCTTCAGGCTATAGAGTTGGGTATAATCAAAGATAAGAAAACTCATAGTCACAGTACCCAATAATCCACCCAGAAACCCTTCAACTGTTTTCTTGGGAGAGACACGCTCCATGAGCTTGCGTTTTCCGAAGTTCTTTCCTACCAGGTAGGCGAATGTATCGTTGGCCCAGATCATGATGAACACCGCGATGATAAGGTAGGGTTCGAAGGCTCCATTCTTAAAAGGAATAAGGGTTATAAAGACGAAGCCCGTGATGATGTAAAACAGGATTAGAATGTATTTCTTGTTTTCGAAGAGCGGAATGCGGTGTACGACCAGGAGGTCCCTGAACAAAAACAGATTGACAAAACAAGCCAGTATCAACAAGACAAGTACGGCATTCTGGTCGAAGATGTCATAACTGAAAAAATAGAGGAATACAGGTAGCAGGGCATAGGAGACATAACTCTTTATGTCGATAAGCTTCAGGAACTCGTACAGTGTAATCCATCCAAGTCCAAGGAACAGTGCGATGAACCATTCCCTCGAAGCGAACATGGAAAAAATAACGATAGAAATGTAGAGGATGCCGGAGATAGACCGAACAATGAGTTCCTTCATATTACAAGTCTTCCAGAAGCAGTAAATATAGGTTTTTTGTACTACTTCCGTAACTCATAAAATCCTTTTCTTTGTCCGATTCGAAATCCTGAATGGTAGTAATATTACTGGGGATATAACTGCGGCTTTGATTCTTAATGATACGAAGTCCTTCGCTAATTGTTTCAACCAATTGGCTCGTAGTGGCGAAGATCACGAAGTTCGCCGGGAGTTCATTGAGTTTTTTCTCTTTGATCTGATTGGAGCACAATAGTATGGATCCGTTATTGGCCACTAAGGATTCGCAGGTGGACAGGAAAAACGAAGACGAGGACTTCAACCCGAAACTCAGGTTAAATCCGTCAAAACGAGCACTGAGTTGCTCGTTAATACACATCACATCCCGTTCGTACCAGTCATTTTCAAGGAGAATGTTATCGAAAGCCTCCATGACCTCCTCCATACTCTCACAGTACAGGAATTTGCCTCCGTTCTTGTTAAAATTGTACGTGAACTTCTCGTCGGTAGGTAGTTTTTCCTCAGGGAAATACTTACTACGCTCGGAAGAACGGAGCTTATCTTCCGACTTGTAATTCGGGTTTAAAAGTCTCTTAAACAGACTCATTCAATCTCAATTGAGGAGTTTTTACACGTTAATCACCAAATATATAAAATCTGCGGCGAAGTAGGTGCGTGTTTAAACTGTCTTTTGAGACAGAAGATCGAAATAGATCTAGGACGCGGCGACTTTGGGTTCCTCTTCCGATTTCTCGAAAGGACGGGCTCCAAAAATACGTTCCAGCGTTTCCTTAAAGATAACCTCTTTTTCCAACAGTTCGTTGGCAAGTTCGGTGAGCTTATCTTTGTATTTTTCCAGAAGTGAAATAGCCCGCTGGTATTGTTCCTCAACAATATTGGAAATTTCCTTGTCGATCATCTCCGCGGTCTTTTCGCTATACGGTTTGGTGAATCCGTATTCAGTCTGACCCGAGGAATCGTAATATGTGAGGTTTCCAATCTTATCATTGAGGCCATAAATGGTTACCATGGCACGAGCTTGCTTGGTTACTTTTTCGAGATCACTTAGCGCTCCGGTTGAAATCTGGTCAAAGATCACCTTTTCCGCGGCACGTCCACCCAAAGCGGCACACATCTCGTCCAGCATTTGCTCCGGACGAACGATAAGTCGCTCTTCGGGTAGATACCAGGCGGCTCCCAGTGATTGCCCACGGGGAACAATGGTAACCTTTACAAGCGGAGCAGCGTGCTCCAACATCCAACTTACGGTAGCATGTCCGGCTTCATGGAAAGCGATCGCTTTCTTTTCTTCCGGAGTAATGATCTTGTTCTTCTTTTCCAGTCCACCAACAATTCGATCCACTGCATCAAGGAAGTCTTGCTTACCTACAGCCTTCTTTTCATTACGGGCAGCAATGAGCGCTGCTTCGTTACATACATTCGCAATATCCGCACCCGAGAACCCCGGCGTTTGCTTGGAGAGGAAATCGGTATCTACGGTTTTATCTTTTTTCAAGGGGCGTAAATGCACCTCAAATATTTCTTTTCGCTCCCGAACATCAGGCAGATCAACATAGATCTGTCGGTCGAATCGACCTGCTCGCATAAGTGCCTTGTCGAGGACATCGGCACGGTTGGTAGCCGCCAATACTATGACATTGGTGTTAGTACCAAAACCATCCATTTCCGTGAGAAGCTGGTTCAACGTATTTTCCCGCTCGTCGTTAGAGCCAGAGAAATTGTTCTTACCACGCGCGCGCCCAATGGCATCAATCTCGTCGATAAAAATGATGGACGGCGATTTTTCTTTAGCCTGCTTAAAAAGATCACGTACCCTGGAAGCTCCCACACCCACGAACATTTCCACAAAGTCCGATCCGGACAGGGAGAAAAAAGGTACTTTGGCCTCACCGGCAACTGCCTTGGCCAATAATGTTTTTCCCGTTCCGGGAGGTCCTACAAGCAGGGCTCCCTTTGGGATCTTACCTCCCAGAGAGGTGTATTTGGTCGGGTTCTTCAGGAAGTCCACAATTTCCTGTACTTCTTCTTTCGCGCCTTCCAGTCCGGCCACATCCTTGAACGACGTTTTCACGTCTGTTTTTTCATCGAAGAGCTTGGCCTTGGACTTTCCGATATTGAAAATCTGGCCTCCGGCTCCTCCGCCGGCTCCCGCAGACATACGTCGCATGATGAAGATCCAAATTCCGATTATGACAATAAACGGAAGGAGGGTGAGGAAGATATCTCCAAAGAGGTTCTCCTCTGTTTTTATGTCGTACTGCGTCGCTAATTGGTTATCGCTAATTATAGGTTTGAAGGTGTTCTCAAAATTCTGAAGATCGCCTATCTCGAATTCATAATCCGGATCATTGGGACCCGCCGGAAGAAAATTACTGCTCTTCTTTTGGGCATGCTCCGGTTTGGTCTTGGCGTCGGGTGTAAGAAATACTTTAACCTTCTTTTTATTGACAATGAGGAACTTGTCCACATCACCTTTAGCGAGGAAATCCTCAAACTGGGATTGGGTTATATCTTTAGGTTGACTCCAACTTCCCCCACCAAAAAATTGAATGCCTAGAAAAACAAGAATAATAGCCGCGTAGATCCAATAGGCATTGAATCGTGGTTTTCTTGCTTCGGGTTTTTTATTTTCTTCTGCCATTAGGCTCTTTTTTAGATTGTCGTTTCGATCTTAACAGATTTGGCGTCTCCCCATAGTCCTTCAATATCATAGAACTCGCGGATATGCTTTTGGAAGACATGTACTACAATGTGCACATAATCTATTAAAACCCATTCTGCGTTATCACTACCCTCTACATGCCAGGGTTTCTCACCTAGGGTTTTGCTTACAAGTTTCTGAACCGAATTTACGATAGCGTTAACCTGCGTATTGGAAGTTCCGTTGCAGATAATGAAATAGTCACATACGGTATTCTCTATCTCCCTAAGGTCAAGAATTTCAATTTCTTGCCCTTTTACCTCTTCAATTCCTTTAATAATTTGTGTTATAAGTTGGTCTGTTCCTATTTCCTTTTTAGACATTAAAAATTTTTATTTGCACAAAGTTATTACTTTTTTGTTTCTTGAGTCGTTCTGGCTCATTAACATTAACAGAATCTTAATTCCTTTATTCTCCGTGAAACAGATCAAACTTGATGCCATTGATTCCACAAATTCGTTCCTGCGAGCACTTGCCAGGGAAGAAGGGTTGGTGGAGTCGGTGCTGGTCGTCGCCGAAGAGCAAACCAAAGGCAAGGGTCAACAGGGAAATCACTGGAGGTCTGTTCGCGGTCAAAGCCTTACGTTTAGTGTCTTTAGAAGGTTTGGAACCTTACCCATGGCCGATCAATTTATGATCGTTCAGGCGATTTCTCTTGCCGTGAAAAACACATTAGAACGTTTTGGCGTTCCCGCTGTCATGATCAAATGGCCCAACGACATTATGTCAGCCTCCCGAAAAATATGTGGAATTCTTATTGAAAGTACTTCGGAATCAGGAACCGTGAAAGATGTGGTTATGGGCGTGGGACTTAACGTGAATGAAGTTGAATTCGACGATCTGCCGCGAGCGACCTCAATGAAACTGGCAACAGGAACTCACTTTAATCTCAATGAGGTTCTCAATGGTTTGGCTGATGCTATTATGAGTGAAACGGCTATGATACCGGAAGCTGCGGCTCAAATCCGTACCCGCTACGCGGAAGGACTTTTTAAGAAGGACGCGGTCCAGGCATTTGAAGATGCCAGCGGTCACCGGTTTAACGGAATTATTCGCGGGGTAGAAGATCAGGGTAGCCTCATAATCGAAATGGAAGATGAAGTACTTCGCACCTTTCGGAACAAAGAGATCCGGATGCTCTTCTAGAGAGACTCCATGTTGCCCACCAGAGTTTCCAGAAATTTGGTAATAGGTCCTTTGATCATCATAGCCATCATGGCGTTGAATTGCCCTTCGAACAACAGGTCTGCGACGGATGTGCCTGCCTCCTGATCGGCAATGTTCCCGGTAAGCGTAAAGGGAAGCTTGTCGCTCATAGCTCCCAGGACCACTTTGTTTGGGGTCTCAACCTCTTTTACTTCCAGGGCGATCTCGGGCATTCCCTTCAATGCAAATACAAACGCGTTTTCACCAATCACTTCAAATTTGTCGGTATTCTCCGGCATAAGTTGTTCGAAGTTTTTGACATCGCTTAAAAATTCACAAAGTTCGGCCGCTGATTTTTGAACGGTTACCTGTCTGCTTTTTAGTTCCATGCGTTTGCTGCTGTTTATTGGGTTTTTTCAACTATTGATCGAATCACAACAATGTGTTTTGCGGTTGCCATATTATTCTATTAATTTGCATCACTAACACAGCCATTTTTTCGCTGATTCTCGTAAGAACGAACGCCAGCAAATGTATAAAGTTTTTGTGAAAGATATTCCCATAATCCTTTCTACGAGGAAGAACATTGGGAAACAGTATACCGCGATTCCTCTAAAGCTGGCGCGCTTTAAGCATCTTGTCAAGCAGATTAATAAGGGACATCTCTTGTATGTCAATCTATACCACAAGAACGAAGAGAAACTGGAACGGTTCCTCCGCAAGAAATTACCGGTTGTAGAAGCAGCCGGGGGGCTGGTGTTTAACAGTAAAAAGGAGATCCTTTTTATCCGGCGTAATGATCGCTGGGATCTTCCAAAAGGCGGTATCGAAAAGGATGAAACGTATCAGGAAGCCGCCGTCAGGGAAGTCGAAGAAGAAACAGGTGTTACCGGCCTTGAGATCCGTCGTTTCATCGATAAGACTTATCACATATTCCGTCGTAACGGAAAATTCAAACTAAAAATTACTTACTGGTACGAGATGTACACCGAGTACAAGGGTGATTTTACTCCGCAGCGTAACGAAGGAATTAAAAAGGCGCGCTGGAAGAACTTCGAAAAGACGCAGAAAGCCCTTCAGGATTCCTATGAAAATATCAAATTACTCTTTCCGCAGGAATATCTAACCACCCACCCTAATGACAGGATATCGCAGGTGTGACGATTCGTAATTAGGGGATTTTTTATGGATCCAATCCAACTGCGCATACCAATTGGCTGCAAAATTGGGATCACCGGCTTTCTTTTCTTCGAATTCTTGTTTGATGTCCGGGTTTGCATCCAGGAATGCCGCCGCTTTGTCTTCCCATACATACGGTGAAAACCCTTCTTTTTGCTGAAGAATGGTGTCGAAGAAATTCCAGTTGAAGTAGGAATCCGGTGCCGAGGGTTCCAGGGTCTCCATGATGAATCGGATACCCTCCTGATCTGTATTCACAACATAATCCCCTCTTTTCATTGTGATGGTTTCCGTAGTAGTTTCGGTAGTTGTACCATAGTGCAGGTAATGACCTTCGTAAGCTCTACGGACGGTTTGGTAGTCTGCAATTCGGTAAACTTCGGCCGTGACCGTAGTGTCCCGTTGTAACCGGTCTACCCGTATCTTATGGGATCGCAACGCTCTAACAATATTCCACCAACCCTGGGGAATGTAATATTGTGCAGGTATGATCACCGAGTCGACGGGGGTGAAATAATTGTAGTAGGTAACGTCTTTTGTGAAGGGCCTTGTGCGGTCGTATCGCAGTCGTTGTGCTCCGGTAAGGTCACTGGTAACCATTTCGGCCTCATAGCCTTTAAAAGACAGGGTGGAAGTCTTGGTGCTGTCTATGCGCCATCCTATGGGGTAGTGATCCCCCGGTTTGTATTGAGACCGAGCGTTCTTTCTAAGTTCGCGTATTAGCTCGAAGTCGGCATCGGCGATTTGAATAAAGCTCTTCATGAGTTCCAGAGTTCCTTCTACTCTGGATTTATAAGGTTTCAACATATGGGTTTCGACCATCATACCCAATGTGTTGAACAAGGCTGTGTATCCGGTAGAATATCTGGGATTGTCCAAAAACTGAGAAAATCCGTTCTCAGGGGTGCGGTTAAATACATTTACATAGGGCGTTATATCCCATTCCTTCTGTGCCAGTGAATCTTCCAGTTTTGGCATTAGCGAAGTGTGCAGGTAGTCGCCCAAAGCGCCTCCTAATTTATTATGTTGCGTGAATAAGTGGGTTAGCACATATTGATAATCGGCTCCATTACTCACGTGATTGTCAATGAACAGATCGGGGTTAAGCATATTAAAAACTTCAGCAAAAACCTGCGCATTTCGCGTATCGGCTTTTATAAAGTCCCTATTAAGGTCGTAATTTCTCGCATTTCCCCGGAAACCGTATGCCTCGGGACCATTTTGATTGGTACGGGTCGTACTATTCCGGTTGAGCGCGCCACCAATATTGTAGACCGGAATAACCGCAATGATCGTGTTTTCGGGAGCCGGAATTTTGCCTTCGGCCATATCCCGGACCAACATCATACTGGCGTCGATACCATCACTTTCTCCGGGGTGAATTCCATTGTTAATAAGAAGTATGTTCTTATCCCTTCTGTCGGCGAATTCCGACTCGAACGAGCGGTCGGGATTGAAAGTCACTAGATGCAGAGGTTCGCCACTATCGGTCCTATCCATTTCATAGATTGCCACAGAGTTGTAGGCTTCGGAAAGGTTTTCATAAAACGCTGTCACTTCTTCGTAGGTTGCCGTCTCTTTTCCCGCTGATTTCTCAAATCTGGTTTCAAAGTCAAATTCCGAGGGATCCGGGTCGGAACCACAGGAACACAATACACAAACAATCAAAATAAATGAGGCGAATGCAGTTTTCTTCATTGGAAAGGATTTGACGCTAAATGTAAGGAAAACTACCCAGAGAAACTGCGACAATTTGCCTATTTGATTTTGCGATTATTACTTCAAATTATCCGGTTATGACTGAGGCGATGCACTTATTAAATGAGCCATGGAATATCTCAATTTAATCTCGAACTTCAAGGTAGAATCAATGATTCGGAGACCTTGTTAGGAATACAATTTCAAGGAAGGATCATGGTCATTTTATTAACTAAAAAATCTTTAACTATGAAGAGAATTACCTCACTGTTGTCTGTCGTTTTGTTTGCTGGAATCATGTGTGCGCAAGGGCAGATCACAATTTCTGAAAAAGGAATCGAATTAGAAACATCCGTATCGGTGACTCAGCAGGATCAAATAAGTGCTCAGGAAATTGATCAGAGTAGAGATGCTTGCAGCCAGGGGAACTCCGCGGGAGATATTCTCGGAGCGGCAGGATCTTCTCCCGAAAGTGGTTTTATCGGGGCTGTTGATGTGATTGTACCGGCGGATGAGTTTTTCACGTTGGAAAGCGTCACTTCTAATTTCCTGACCGTCAATTCGGAGGCCACATTGCCTGATTTTGCAACCGTTATTTACTATGAGGACGACGGTTCCGGATTCCCGGGAGCGGAAATTTCTTCGGAATCCGGCATTCCCGTTACCGTTAATTCAACCATGCCCTGGGTGAACCCGGCCGCAGACGTTCACGAAGTCGAGTTTAATGTAACTCCTTTTACGTTTGATGGACAGGCAGGGACAGAAACACGATACTGGATTGGGATTCAAATGTCAAACAATATTTTTAGTGGTAGTAATTTCTTTGAAATGAGAGAAGATCCGGTAAATCCTTCCAATGTTCTTGTGGGAGAGCCATTTGTACAGTTTGACGCAAATACTGCTACATGGGGCTATGTTGACTTTGGCAATGGGAATGGTCCCGAAGATGAGGCCGAGGGCTTTTATACTTTGAACGGGGATTGTGATGTGCTAAGCACAGAATCATTTGATCTTTCGAGCGTAACCGTTTATCCGAATCCGGCCAGCGATGCGATTAACCTGAAAGTTCCCTCAGGAATCGATGTCCTATCGGTGGAAGTATACGATGTTTTGGGTAAAACGGTCAAAATGGTCATTGACACTAAAGCGGTCAATGTTTCGGACCTTTCACCCGGAATATATGTATTACATGCGCGAACATCTGCGGGTGTTCTCACCAGGAAAATTATGAAAAAATAGGAGTTAAATACCTTCTCTAAAGAGCCCCGGCACTAAAACCCGGGGCTTTTTTTTGTGCTTTTTTCGGGGAAAATTTGATCGGCAATTACTGCAAATTAGCCTTTAACGTAAAATTAACCGTATTATTTTCTATCTTAGACTCAGCCATTTTTAAACCAATAACCTAAAATTATGAGAAAAATTACATTACTAAGTCTCTTAGTGACTGCTTTTGCTTTCGCACAACAGCCACAGAGCTTTTCTGAAGTAGACCTCTCTACTGTGAACACCGATCCTATTAATTCTAATGGGACTGAAATTGTAAGTGCTACCGAAGGTGGTACTAGTACGTACACCGACCGGGCCACATGGCAAACCGACTATGGTACCGATTGCGGTGGAACATTAGCCCTTGAAGACTTTAGCGCGCTTCCGGCAGGTGTAACTACTTGTGGACCGCTTATTAGTTCGGCAGGAGACCTTTGTTTTGCTCCCGGTGGCGTGATTGACGGATTTAGCGTTGAGCCTTCGTTGGTAGCCGGTGGTGACGGAAATGCCGTAGGTATTTCGACGGGTACGATCGGAAATAGTACCGGACTCGTTGGGGCCAATAGTTTTGCCGAATTTACAATTATTAACTTCTCACCGGCTGTATACGCTGCAGGAATGGATATCTGGAATAACTCAGATCCGATGACAGATGTTCGTCTGTTTGATGAGTCTAACAACCTGATCGACTCGTTTACATTGAACAACACTGTTGCTGCCGAGGATTTCTTCGGATTTATTACTAACGTTGCGGTTGCACGTGTTGAAGTTGAAGAGTTCAACGGTGGTGGAGACCTTATTGGTAACCTCGAGTTTGGAGATTGCCCACTTTCTGTGGACAATGTACTGTTATCTCAAATTTCAGTATTCCCGAACCCGGCTTCCGATATCCTGAACGTAAAAGTTCCTGTAGGTGTTGAGATCGAGGCCGTACAGATGTATGATATCCTTGGAAAAGTAGTGAGCAACACAATCAGCAATGGAGAAATTAATGTTGCCGATCTTGCAAGAGGTGTTTATATTTTGAATTTGAAGACTTCTGCAGGTACGCTTACAGAAAAGATCATTAAGAGATAAGGAATAATTATTGCACGATGGAGCCCCGGTTGTCGCCGGGGCTTTTTTTATACCTTTATACGTGAGCGACATAAGGAATACCAAAATGAAAAGAATTGCGCTTTTGTTTTTTTTAGTCACGGTATATATACTCGGACAGGGATTTCAAAGCACCGATGAAGGTGCCATGCATAGTAATGAGCCGGAAACCATTGTCTTTACCGACCGAACTACATGGCGGAATGAGGCAAAGCTAACATGTGTCTTCGGCATAATTCTGGAAGATTTTGACGGACTGCCGGCGGGAGAAACAAATTGCGGTACTGTGATCGACAGCCAGGGAAGTGATTGTTTTGCGCCGGGTGAGATTGTAGACGACATTTCGGTAGTGGCTTCAATGGAAGCCGGCGGCGATGGGACTGTTGTAGGAGTATCGACAGGAACTATTGGTAACGCGATCAACCTTGTAGGTGCAAATAGCGCTCAAGAATTCACTGTTATTGAGTTTTCGGTGGCTGTAATTGCTGCGGGGTTAGATATTTGGAACAGTACCGACACAGCCACTGACATAAGGATATACAACTTTAACGATGACCTGGTGGATGCCTTTACGCTGACACATACCGTGGGAATGGAGAATTTCTTTGGTTTTATCGATGATTCCGGTCATAAGATCAAGCGAATTGAGATAGAAGAAGCGAATGGAGGAAGGGAGCTTTTCGGTATTCTGGAGTTTGGTGAGTGCGAAGTCCGGGTCGAAGAATCACTGCTGGCCCAAATTGTACTATATCCCAACCCGGTGAAAGATATATTGGTGGTGAGAACACCCTTATCGGTCGAGATCTTATCCCTGGAGGTTTATGACCTAACCGGAAAAGTAATACTGAATACTATCTCCAACGGAGAGATCAATGTTTCGGGTCTTTCAAAAGGAGTTTACATACTCAAAATGACCACGTCTGCCGGAACCCTTACCAGGAAAATAGTGAAGTAACAGAGGACAACATATTCTAAACGGAGACCCGGGCATTGACCCGGGTCCTTTTTTGGATAACTATTATCGGCTATTACGTGGAGGGAATTTTACCCCTGAATTGCCGACAAAATTACACGCCCGAATCGGGTGTGGTGGCTACCTTTCAATAAAAAAGTTATGAAAAAAGCCATCGTAAAAATTGCATTGGCAGGTTGTGCGCTTGCTATATGTTCTCCGAATTCGTTCGGATTTGATCAATTCACCCCGGGAACCATCGACCCGATTACCGATACATCAGAAAACCGCACGGTGATCACTTTGAGTCACTCGATTGACAATACAATATCCCTGGGAGGAGGCCCGGCCTGCGCTTTTGGCGGATCAACCGCGGACAATACCTACTATCGAACCTATACCCCTGAAGACTTCGGTATTTTCGATGATCTTGCAATTGTGGGCGCCCGGTTCCCTTTTCATTTTGTTGATACTACTCCTAATGCCACTATTGATGCCCGAATAACCCTTTATACATCCAATGAGGAGTTTCCAACGGTCCTGCTAACGCCTATAACCATGGAAACCTTAACACTGGATTCGGGTGATAATGGAGCTTTCGTAAAGGTTCTTTTTTCTTCTCAGCCGGTGGTGCATCCTTCTACTGAACTGATACTAAGTTTGCACCTGCCGGACAACACACCACCCATGTCCTATGATGCCCGCATAGGATATAATACGCTGGGAGAGACGTCACCCGGTTACCTTTCATCAATCTCCTGCAGTGGAGGAGTTCCCTTACCGGTTTCTCAGATCGGATTTCCCGATTCACACATTATTTTGGATCTATTGGCTACTAACACGCTGAATAATGATGAAACCATGTTGGAGAGTATTTCTATAACACCAAATCCTGCGATAGACTTAATTAACATCAAGATACCCGAAGGGATTCATTTGGAATCTATGCAGATGTACGATGTGATGGGGCAAAAAGTGAATGCTTCAATATCTGACGGTACCCTGGATGTGTCAGGCCTGTCCAGTGGGGTGTACATCCTAAATGTACAATCTTCAGAAGGGGTTTGGACCGAGAAAATAGTAAAACGATAAATGTATTGTACAAAAAAGCCCCGGCATCCGCCGGGGCTTTTTATATTTTCAACTTTCGAGAAACATTATCCGTTCATAGAGATAAGGAACTCTTCGTTGTTACGTGTTTGTTTAATACGGTCGTTAATGAACTCCATGGCTTCCACAGGATTCATATCGGCCAAATACTTGCGCATTACCCACATACGTTGGATAACGTTCTCTTCCAGTAACAGATCGTCTCGACGGGTACTGGACGACGTAAGGTCGATCGCAGGGAAAATACGGCGGTTGGAGATCTTGCGATCCAACTGCAGTTCCATATTACCGGTTCCTTTAAATTCTTCAAAGATCACCTCATCCATCTTAGAACCGGTTTCGGTAAGTGCCGTAGCAATGATACTTAACGAACCTCCGTTCTCAATATTCCGGGCAGCTCCGAAGAAACGCTTGGGACGGTGCAATGCATTGGCGTCCACACCACCACTCAAAATCTTACCACTGGCAGGTTGAACAGTGTTATAGGCTCGCGCCAAACGCGTGATAGAGTCAAGCAAAATCACAACATCATGGCCACATTCCACCAATCGTTTGGCTTTTTCGATCACGATATTGGCAACACGAACGTGTTCTGAAGCTTCCTTATCGAATGTAGAAGCAACTACCTCGCCACTCACATTGCGCTGCATATCGGTTACCTCCTCAGGACGCTCGTCGATGAGCAGGATAATTTGATACACTTCGGGGTGGTTCGCAGCGATCCCGTTGGCAATATCCTTAAGCAGCATCGTCTTACCCGTTTTGGGCTGGGCAACGATCATACCACGCTGTCCTTTTCCTATAGGAGCAAACAGGTCTATGATTCGTGTTGAAACTGTACTCTGTCGCTCTGCTACGTTAAATTTTTCATCCGGGAACAATGGAGTAAGGTGTTCAAAGGAAACCCTGTCCCGCACCACATTGGGATTAAGCCCGTTGATTTTGTTCACCTTGATAAGCGGGAAGTACTTTTCGCCTTCCTTGGGAGGTCTCACCTCTCCCAAAACAGTATCACCTGTCTTAAGGCCAAACAACCGTATCTGTGATTGTGATACATAAATATCGTCCGGAGAAGAGAGATAGTTGTAGTCACTTGATCTCAGGAAACCGTATCCGTCCTGCATGATATCAAGTACTCCTTCACTTTCTATGATACCTTCAAACTCAAAATCAGGTTCTTTATAGCGATTGCGAGTGTCCTTGTTTCCGTTCTTTTTATCGGGGCCTTTCTTATCGGCGCCTTTTTTATCACCGCCTTTCTTATCGCCGGAATCACTTTTTTGTTTTCTGGCTTCCTGCTGGGATTTGGCATCATTGTTTTTGCCATTTTGCTGAGGAGCCTGTTGCTCTTGCTTACCATTGTTTTGGGGAGCAGACTTTTGATTCTGTTGAGGATTGTTGTCTTGACGGGGGCGTTGTTCTTTCTTTTGTTGCCCATTTTTTTGGTGGTTACCGCCGGCGCGGTTGTCAGAACGCTGGGCACGGGGTCTGCGTTCTTTTTGTCCTTTAGGCTCGGGGGTCTCTTCAGGTTTGTTATCCTGGGTGGCTGCCTTTACGGCAGCTGGGTTTGAAGCCTGGTAGTCTAGAATCTGATAAACGAGATCCAACTTCTTCATGCTTCGGAATTTAGGCACCCCAAGTGCCTTAGCGACCTCCTGAAGCTCAGGAAGCTTTTTCGCTTTTAATTCTGAAATTTCAAACATCTATATGTTGTGATAGGTTAAAAGAATACTTTATAAATAAAACTGTCGCTTCGAGGGTAAATCAGTTGAAAAATGCGTTGAAGACCAGGTAACCTAAGTTGAAGTGGCTACGAATTGTGTAGTGCAAGTATACAACAATAATTTAAATTTTGCATTTAATTTTTTTAAAAAGAAACAGTAATTTTGCTTGCTCTTATTGAATAGGTTCAATGATACAACGAATTCAAACGGTTTATCTTATACTCTCGGCATTGGCCATGGGAGCATTATACCTTTGGTTTCCTACTTTACACGATGCTGAAGGGGCCGTGACCATTGACCGCAGTGAGCCTTTGGTGATGGGACTTATCTTTGGTTCTATCCTGCTAACGGTTATTTCAATACTGAATTTTAAGAAGCGTCAGTTGCAGTTTGTACTCAACCGCTTGAACATCATATTAAACTTTGTATTACTGGGAGTTTTCGTTTACAGATCGCTAAGTTTACCCGGAGAGTCTTTGGTCTCTGTGAAGGGTATTGGGGTCCTCCTTCCCGTCATTTCTATCGTTTTATTAGCGATGGCCAACAAAGCCATCAAAAGGGATGAGGATCTTGTAAAATCTGTGGATCGTTTACGGTAAACCTTACATCTTAGTATATTAGTGCGAAACCCCTGAAGATATGCCAACTTCGGGGGTTTTTTGTTGTGGTTTTATCTGGGGAATTCAATAACCTCCAAATTCTTGATTTCCGCACCGTCAATCTCAAAGCGAAGCATTGTACGCGCTTTGTGAAACCCGTGCTTTCCAACCGCACCCGGATTCATGTGAAGCAATCCCAGCTTCTTGTCATTCATTACCTTGAGAATATGCGAATGACCGGTGATAAAAAGCCGAGGCGGATTGGCTTTGATATCTTCACGGACTTCCCTGCTGTAGCGTCCCGGATACCCTCCAATATGAGTGATCCATACATCCACATCCTCACAGTGGAACCGATTGTGCAACGGAAACTCGGCCCGGGCTTTGGCTCCATCGATATTACCAAAAACCGCCCGCAAAGTGGTGCGCTCCGCCAGGGCATCCGTGACCGAAAGGTCTCCAATATCTCCGGCATGCCATATCTCATCCACCTGCCCGGCATATTTCAATATAGCGTCGTCCATATATCCATGCGTGTCGCTAAGAAGAAGTATCTTTTTCATAGGGCATGTTAAGAGAATATGAATGATAATGCTGAGGGCATCGGTTTGTGTATCTTTGTGTTTCCAAAAATAGCCATTCCTTGCGATATTTTGTTGACATAGCCTTTAACGGAAAGAACTATCATGGCTGGCAGATCCAGCCCAATGCGCATTCGGTGCAGGGGGCCATGGAAGAGATCTTCTCTACCTTTTTCAGAACGGAGATAAAGATTACCGGAGCGGGTAGGACTGATACCGGGGTGCATGCGAGCCAGATGATAGCACACTTTGATATCGAACAGGGAATTGATGATCTCGAAGAAGTGGTTTTTCGTCTCAATTCCTTTCTTCCAAAGGACATCGCAATTACTGAGATGTATCGTGTACACGATGAGGCACATGCCAGGTTTGATGCCGTTGAAAGGGAGTATCAGTATGGGATCGTTTTGAGTAAAGATCCCTTCCGGTTCGAGGTTGCGCATCGGATTTTCCAGAAGGCAGATGTGGAGAAAATGAACGAAGCGGCAAAATTGCTATTGGGGCATCAGGATTTTCAATGCTTTTCAAGGTCGAATACCGATGTAAAGACGTATTATTGTGATGTGAAGCAAGCGTCCTGGGAACTCGATGACGACTTTCTCGTATTTACGATCGTAGCCGACCGTTTTTTGCGAAATATGGTTCGGGCTGTGGTTGGTACATTGCTGGATATTGGATTTGGCAAGTTGAATAGTAACGACCTTAAAGAGATCATAGATAGTAAGGATCGATCGAAAGCAGGTGCTTCGGCGCCCGCTCACGGACTGTTTTTAACCAGGGTAACATATCCGGAAGGAATTAAAGTGTAATGAAAGAGGGAACAACGGGAAAAGCATTTGATTTTAAGCTGTTCCGAAGGTTATTGGAACACACCAACCCCTATCGCTGGACATTTTATTTTGTGGCCTTTGCTGCCATTGCCATGTCCGGCCTTGCCATCGTACGCCCCGAACTTTTGCTGCGCGCCGTAGATAATTCCATAGTGCCCAAAGATGGGGAAGGCTTCCTTACCTATGTGTTATTAATGGTAGGGGTGCTGTTGTTTGAAGTATTGTTTCAGTTCGCGTTCATCTATTACGCCAACTGGCTGGGGCAAAATGTGATCCGGGATATCCGTGTGAAGCTGTTCAAGCTCATGCTAAGCTTCAAAATGAAGTACTATGACAAGAGTGCTGTGGGCCGTTTGACCACTCGGGCGGTGAACGATATTGAAACCATCTCCAGTATTTTCAGTCAGGGATTGTTTATGATCATCAGTGATTTGTTGAAGATGGCGGTCATTGCCGGTTTTATGCTTATTAAAAGCTGGGAGCTGGCACTCATCGTATTCGCCATATTACCATTGTTGTTGTACGCAACACGTGTGTTTCAACGCGCAATGAAGGCCGCTTTCGAGGAAGTTCGAAACCAGGTGGCCGACCTGAATTCTTTTGTACAGGAGCGCATTACGGGGATGAAGATCGTTCAGATCTTTACCCGTGAAAAAACAGAGTATCAACGTTTCAGGGAAATCAATGAAAAGCACAAAAAAGCCTGGGTAAAAACGGTTTGGTACAATTCCATTTTCTTCCCCATCGCTGAGATGTCAGGTTCTATTGCCTGTGGTCTTGTGGTTTGGTATGGAGGGCTTAATGCGGTCCTTGACGGTGCTATCACCGTGGGTACATTGGTGATATTCATCGATCTTACCCAAATGCTGTTCAGGCCCCTGCGTCAGATAGCCGATAAGTTCAATACACTCCAAATGGGTATGGTGGCGGCGAACCGGGTGTTCGGTATTTTGGATACGCGCTCACATATAGACGATTCAGGAACTAAAGAATTGGAGGAGGTTATTGGTCATATTGCTTTTGAAAATGTGCGGTTCGGTTATAATGAGGACGAAGAGGTGATCAAGGATATTTCGTTTGAAGTAGAACCCGGACAAACAGTGGCGATAGTTGGAGCGACCGGAGCCGGAAAGTCAACCATCATCAATTTACTTTCCCGATTCTACGAGATCAATGACGGAGTTATCAAGGTAGACGGCGTTTCAGTGAAGGATTATAAGCTGGCCTCGTTGCGAACACATATTGCGGTCGTGCTGCAGGATGTGTTCCTTTTTGCCGATACCATTATGAACAACATCACCCTGAACAACCCTGAGATCTCAAAAGACCGTGTGATTGAAGCCGCCAAAGAGATAGGTGTTCACAAATTTATATCCTCTCTGCCGGATGCCTACGAGTACAATGTGAAAGAGCGGGGGACCATGCTGTCCTCTGGCCAGCGACAGCTTATCGCCTTTTTGCGCGCCTATGTGAGTAATCCGAGTATTCTTATTCTGGATGAAGCTACTTCTTCGGTAGATTCCTATTCCGAAGAAATGATTCAGAATGCTACAGAGAAGATTACGCAGGGCCGCACTTCAATTGTGATCGCACACCGTCTTGCGACCATTAAGCGTGCGGATAAGATCCTTGTTATGGATGCCGGAAAGATTGTGGAAACCGGTACGCACAAACAACTACTACAAAAAGAAGACGGGTACTACAAGAATCTTTACGAGGTCCAGTTCATGGCTGAAGAGGCGATGTAACCCATTCCCTGTTGTGCCTTACTCGCTTCGATCAACTCCTGCATATCTACCTGCCCTGTAGCGAAGAGATACACCCACATCAGTATTCCAATTCCTATCCAAAAGAACAACCCGATCACTAGAAAAAGGAGTAGTTTAAGTATGAGCTTGCCCCAACTCAATTGGAACAGTCTTTTGTAACAGTACGAGGAAAACACCACCATGATGAAAATGGTCACATAAGACATCATGAAATAGTTTGCTCCTAATGCAAGCGCTATGAGGATCGGAATAAACAATACAATTCCCAGGTGTGATTGAGTATATCCGATAATTACAATATGTCCCAGGTAGGAGTATTTCTTATAGTTGAAAAACACTATTCTTGAAATAATGGCATAGACCGGAATAAACAGTATATATAAAAGTGAATTATACTCCATCATTGAATCCAGGAAAGTACCGTTCTCAAGCACAGGGTTGTTTTCCTGTCCCATCCAGGAAACGTCCATAGATTCAGGAAAGAATTTTTGCACAATAAACAACTGCAATCCAGCAAGGGTAATGGCAAGGGCAACGTAGTTCGCAACACTGAGGTGTTTGCGGCGAACCCCTTCAATATAACCACCGATCACTTCTTCGGGTCGGGAGAACATATTCTTTATAGTGCGAAGGAGCAGGTTATTGTCAAGGTCGAAAAAGCGTTCGCTAATGTCATTGGCAAGGTATCGAAAAGTCAACCTTTGGTCCACGACTCGCGCTCCACAGTTATTGCAGAATCGGTCTTCAATACTTAGAGAGGTCTTACAATTTTTGCATTGCATGGTTATATGGCTAGTAACTTAGATCTTTTTCCAATTGGGCTTTTAGTCCTTCCATTCCTTCATACAGCACGAAGTCACCCTCCTTCAAATAGGAAATTTGACCGTTCTCTTCCGAAACCACCAGGCACACGGCATCCGTACGCTCAGTGATCCCAAGGGCCGCTCTGTGTCGAAGTCCGAAGCGCAGCGGAATATCCTTGTCATTGGATACCGGAAGGATGACCCGGGTGGCGGTTATCGTATTCTCCTCGATGATCATCGCACCGTCGTGTAACGTGCTGTTCTTAAAGAAAATGCTTTCGATGATGGGTTGATTGACCTCAAGCTTCATCTCGTCCCCCGAGTTCTTCACAAAGTCCAGGCTGTTATTACGTTGAAAAACTATTAAGGCTCCAGTACGGTGATCAGCCATATTGCGACAAGCGGCTACAACAGCATCCACATCAGTGGTAATTATTCGCTCCGTGGAAACCAGTTTGAACTGCCGTAAGAACCGTCTTCGGGCCCGGATATTGGTAGATCCCAACATCAACAGGAACTTTCTTATTTCCTGCTGGAATACCACGATAAGAGCAAACATACCTACTCCAAGGAATCCTCCCAGTATCTTGCTAAGAAGTTCCATTTCCAATAGTTCGGTAAGCTTCCAGATGGCGTAGAGGATGACAATCCCCACGAAAATGTTAATAGCCACGGTTCCTTTCACAAGTTTGTACAGGTAATAAAGAAGGAAGGCTACCAGTACAATGTCCACTATATCTATAACGCGTATGTCGAGTAGATCCAAGGAACGGAGGTTTTTGTAAATGTACTTTAATTCATTGAAACATTCAATTTTTCTATGAGCTTCACACACTCCATGGCGGGCGCCACGTCATGTACGCGAAGGATGGCAGCACCCTGATTCAAGGCCAGTGCATTGAGCGCTGTAGTACCATTAAGTGCCTCTTCAGCTGTGGTCCCAAGTGTTTTGTAGATCATGGACTTGCGGGAGACACCAACCAATAACGGAACATCGAGATTCCTGAAATGAGACAGGGAATTCAGCAGTTCAAAGTTTTGCGCTATCGTTTTTGAGAATCCGAAACCGGGGTCGGCAATCACGTCGGTTATACCCAGGTTACGCGCTTGTGCAATTCGTTCTGAAAAATAATACAGGATATCCTCGATAAGATTGTCATATGTGGTGTGCTGTGTCATGGTCTGTGGCGTTCCCCGCATGTGCATAAGAATGTAGGGAACCCGTAGCTCAGCCACGGTGTGAAGCATATTTTCATCCAATTGCCCTCCCGAAATATCATTGATCAATGCAGCGCCCGAATCGATAGCAGCCCTTGCAACTTCACTTCGGAAGGTGTCTATCGAAATCAAGGCGTCCGGAAAGCTTTTGAGGATCGCCTCTATAGCCGGAATTACCCGCTGGGTTTCATCCGTTATGGAAACGTCATCCGCTCCGGGACGACTGCTGTATCCTCCTATATCCAGGAAAGTCGCGCCCTCGGAGAGCATGGTCTCAGCCTGCTTCAGAATCTTCGTTTCGGTGACCGCCCGGCTACCTGTATAAAACGAGTCCGGCGTAACATTGATAATCCCCATGACCCTGGGTTGTGAAAGGTCGATGAGTTGCCCGTTGCAATTGATGGATTTCAATTTTTTAAATTGATTTATTTACGCGAAATTTACGCAAAATCTCAATCAAAGTATGCCAGATACTTCAGCCCAGTATGATGCCGTAATTGAAGGATGTAGAGAACTGTTTATCAACAAAATGCAAGATTACGGTAGCGCCTGGAGAATCCTTCGGTTGCCTTCACTTACCGATCAGATCTTTATTAAAGCGCAACGCATTCGCGGTCTGCAGCAAAATACGGAGCGAAAAATTGATGAAGGAGAAACGAGTGAATTCATAGGAATTATAAACTACTCGGTTATGGCGTTGATCCAGTTGGATAAGGGTGTGGTTGATCAGCCTGACCTTTCCCCGGAGGAAGCTATTGTCCTTTACGATGAAAAGGTGGCCCTCACGAAGCAACTCATGGAAGATAAGAATCATGACTATGGTGAGGCCTGGCGTGACATGCGGGTAAGTTCTCTCACAGATCTTATTCTTCAAAAGCTACTAAGAGTGAAACAGATTGAGGACAACGAAGGGAAGACAATCGTTTCCGAAGGCATTGATGCCAATTATCAGGATATGATCAATTATGCTGTGTTTGCTCTAATTTTGTTAGGGCAAAATTGAGCAAATACCAAATACAAATTAAAAATTCCAAACATCCGCCGCTGTGAAGAAGAGATTTGAAAGGAGGGTACGATTTAGAGGAACGAACATTTCGATTTGCGTTGGAATGCCGGAAACTGGTCGAAGGCTTACCTTGGAGCATTGTAAATTATGAGGACGGTAAGCAGCTTGTAAGATCATCCGGTTCTGTGGGTGCAAACTATATTGAGGCAAACGAGAAAGTAGGAAAGAAAGATTTTATTTTTAGACTCAAGATTGCGAGAAAGGAGGCTAAAGAATCAAAATATTGGTTAATGCTGTTAAGCGAAATGAATCCTAAGGAATTCAATATCGACAACCTTATTGATGAGGCAGAACAATTGCGAAGAATTCTGTCGACCATTATAAGTAAGTTTAATTGACCTTTGGATTTTGTAATTTATAATTTGGTATTTATATGAAATATCTAGTAGGATTTGCGAGAATATTTGTCGGACTACTGTTCATCTTCAGTGGGTTGATTAAGTTGAACGACCCCATGGGGTTTGGGTTTAAGTTGGAAGAATACTTCGCTCCCGAAGTTCTGAACCTGGAATTCCTAATGCCATACGCACTTTGGATTGCCATTTTTGTAGTGATCTTCGAGGTGCTTCTGGGGGTCATGATCCTCATAGGTTATGCCAGGAAGTTTACCGTTTGGAGCTTGCTATTGATGATTATATTCTTCACGTTCCTTACGTTCTATTCGGCTTACTTTGAGAAGGTGACCGATTGCGGTTGTTTCGGAGATGCTATTCCACTGAATCCCTGGCAGTCTTTCTGGAAAGATGTGATCTTACTGGTACTGATCCTTATTCTTTTCTTCGGAAGAAAATATATTACTCCGCTGTTTTCAAAGGGTATTCGAAGTATTGTTTTGACCCTTTCCATGTTTGCCTGTCTGTGGATCACATATCACGTATTAACGCACTTACCTATATTGGATTTCAGAGCATATAAGATCGGAACTAACATTCCTGAAGGAATGACAGTTCCTGAAGATGCGTTACCACCCATTATAAAGTACGATTGGGTCTACGAGATCAACGGTAAGCAGACCACAATTTCCAATACGAGCGGACTCGATCCCGAACCTGAAGGAGGAACTTTTGTAGAGGTAAATACTTCGTTCGAGCGGGAGCCGTATGAACCACCCATCCATGATTTTAGTATTGAGCGCGATGATCAGGACTATACCGAAGAATTCCTGAATCTGGATCATCTCATTGTTGTGGTGGCTTACAGCCTTGACCGGGGTGATTTTGATAACGAAGGGTTTACAGCGATAAAAAAAGTGACAGACGAAGCACTTGAAAAGGGGTATCCCGTAGTAGGATTCTCGGCTTCCCTGGAGCCGGATACCGGTGATATCATCGCAAAACATGATCTCAACTTCAAGTTTTACTACAACGATATGACCACGTTAAAAACCATCGTTCGTAGCAATCCCGGGATTTTAGAGTTACAGAAAGGTACTATTACCCAAAAGCTGCATTGGAATGATGCGGAAGATCTGGTACTTGAAACTGTTGGAGACCCTGTTCCGAAAATTGATCAGGTTTTGAAGCAACAACTGGATAGTATAGCAGAACTTGATCAGCGGTATCGCCAGCTCATTATGGCCGATTCTCCTGAAAAGCGCAAAGAACTGGGCGAATCGCTGGGGCTTTCGGAATCTGAATACAACGGAGATGTCTGGGGTTTGCAGATGGAGGCAGACAGTAGCAATATGGTTTTCGTGGAGCGTGTTTTCAACGACATTGGATACCCTGGAAAGTCACTGGTAGGGGAACCTACCAATACGGCGGCCTGGTACGTGTTGCAACATAACCCCGACAGGATTGCCGAGTTCCTTCCTTTGATCAAAGAGGCAGGCGCCAATGACGAAATTCCTTTCCGCCTCGTGGCCATGATGGAAGACCGCTACCTGATGGGGAAAGGGGAGCCACAAATTTATGGCACCCAGGGAATGAGCTATGATGACGAGCGGGGTGATTTCATTTGGCCTATTGCCGATCCGGAAGGTGTGAACGAACGACGTACCGAAGCAGGTTTTCCTAATACTGTCGAGGAGTATGCCAAAGATCTTTTCGGGGAAGATTTCGAATATAAAGTCCTTAGCATAGAGGATGTAAAAGAGAACTAGGTGGCCGGCTATGTGCTTCAGAAACTGGGATACGCACTCCTGACACTTTTTGGAGTTGTCACGGTTATTTTCCTGCTTTTTACCATTCTTCCGGGGGACCCGGCCCGCATGATGCTGGGACAGAATGAAAGCGAAGAACAGATTGCCATTGTCAAGAAGAAATACGGCTTCGACAAGCCTATTGGAACCCAATACCTGCATTATCTTAACGATCTGTCTCCCCTGTCTTTTCACAGTACTAACGAGGACGACTATACATTTCGTGGTGATACCGGATACAGAGCTTCCCGGCTATTCAGCATTGGAAGTACGGAAGCGGTGATAAAGTTCCCGTATTTGCGGGAATCATTTCAGAAGAATGGGAAGAAAGTAAGTACTGTTATTTCAGAAACACTTCCCAATACAGTGGTCCTTGCCGTATCGGCCATCAGCATCGCCATTATACTGGGCATTCTCATGGGGATTGTATCCGTGATATTCAAAGACGGATGGATCGATAGAACTATTCAGTTTGTGAGTACGCTGGGCATGAGTGTTCCCTCGTTCTTTAGCGCAATTGTGTTTGCCTGGTTGTTCGGATTTGTACTACATGAGATTACCGGCCTTAATATGACAGGAAGCCTGTATGAAGTCGATGACTTCGGAGAAGGAAAGTATATTCAATGGAAGAACCTCATTCTTCCGGCGGTTGTACTAGGTATCCGACCGCTCGCAGTGGTAAGTCAGTTAATGCGGAATTCACTCCTGGAAGTATTGAGTCAGGATTACATCCGGACAGCGCGAGCCAAGGGACTGGCTTTTCTGGCTATCATACGGAAGCACGCGCTAAAAAATGCGCTAAATCCGGTTGTGACTGCGGTTTCGGGTTGGTTTGCGTCCATGTTGGCCGGTGCCGTATTTGTAGAGTATATATTCGGATGGAATGGCCTGGGTAAGGAGATCGTAGACGCGCTCAATACGTTAGATCTTCCTGTGATCATGGGCGCTGTGCTGGTCATTGCTTCCTTATTCATTATTATCAATATTTTTGTCGATGTGATCTATGCATGGCTGGATCCTAAAATAAGAACCTAATTATATGAGAAATAAAATTGTTGCCGGAAACTGGAAAATGAATAACGATCTTGGGGCTACTCAGGAACTACTAAATGAATTAAAACAACATACCTTACCTGATGGCGTGGGAGTCATGGTGGCGCCGCCATTTACGAATCTTATGGAGGCTGTCAATCTGCTTAGTGAATCAGGGGTTGAGGTAGCGGCTCAGAACATGCATCAGGCGGAGAACGGTGCTTATACCGGTGAGGTGTCAGCGGACATGCTTAAAAGTGTAGGCGTAAGCACTGTGATATTGGGACATAGCGAGCGAAGAGCTTACTTCGGTGAGACCGACGCGCTTCTGGCTGAAAAGGTGAATGCGGCCCTGGCACAGGGTATGACGATCATTTTTTGCTTTGGAGAAGAATTGGACGATCGAAAGGGCGAGAAGCATTTCGACGTCGTGAAAAGTCAATTAAAGGAAGGCTTGTTTCATATTGAGAATGATAACTGGTCTCAAATTGTGCTTGCTTATGAACCGGTTTGGGCGATTGGAACCGGGGAAACCGCGACTCCGGAGCAGGCCCAGGAAATGCATCAATTCATACGATGGACGATTGCCAATTCGTACTCAAAAGAGATTGCGGAGGACGTAACCATTCTGTATGGCGGAAGTGTGAAGCCCGGAAATGCCAGAGAGATCTTCGGTCAGCCCGATGTGGATGGCGGACTTATAGGCGGTGCTTCCCTTGATGCCGATAGTTTTATGGCGATCGCAGGTTCCTTTTAAGTTGTAAATTTTAAGTTTTGAGTGTTAAGTTGTGAAAATGAAATTTAAAACTCAAAATTTAACACTCAACACTCCCTACCCAACACTTCGACATGATTTACCTCGAATATACCTTCATCGTAAGCCCGCTTCAGCCGGGGACCGAGATTCTGATCGCCGAGTTGGGAATGGTGGGATTCGAGAGTTTTGTAGAGAACGAAGAAGGGGTGCAAGCCTATATTCAGAAGTCCGAATGGAATGAGAACATTCTTGACGGAATTCAAGTTCTGTCATCCTCTGAGTTTACCATTACCCATACATCAAAAGAAATAGAACAGGAGAATTGGAACGCTGCCTGGGAAAGCAACTTCAATCCAATAGAGGTAGACGATACATGCAGGGTACGGGCGCCGTTTCACGAGTCGCGGGATCTTAAATATGAGATCGTTATCGAACCCAAAATGTCTTTTGGGACAGGACATCATGAAACAACTTTGATGATGTTGCAGTTTATCCTTGAGAATGAATTTACAGGCAAGCGGGTGCTGGATATGGGGTGTGGAACGGCAGTGCTGGCTATACTGGCTGAGATGAAAGGCGCGACCGCCGTAGATGCCATAGACATCGATCAGTGGTGCTACGAAAATTCCATTGAGAATGCTGAGCGCAATGGTTCATCGGCAATCTCGGTATATGTGGGAGGGGCCGAATTACTTGCAGGAAAACAGTACGATATCGTGATAGCGAATATCAACAGAAACATACTTCTACAGGACCTGCCTGCGTATCGAAATACACTTTCTGAAGGTGGAAGTATCTATCTAAGCGGTTTTTACAAGGATGACCTACCGATTATCATTGAGGCCTGCAATAAGTTGGGATTGGAATTCGTTGAAAAGAAGTCAAAGAATGATTGGATTGCCTCAAAATTTGTAACTTAGTCTATATCTTGTTGTTATGGGATTGCAGGAGAAACTTCAGGAAGAATTATTGTATGCCGAAAAGGACGCCCGGCAGAATGAAATTATTTTATATAACGATGACGTCAATACCTTCGACCACGTTATAAATACACTTATCTATG
>CAZTLE010000003.1:0-61296 GCA_964614415.1 uncultured Aureitalea sp.
GGGGCTTTACCTGGGCAATAGTATCAACCTTCGAAACGGTGAGGATTGGTTGCGACAGCGAAAGCTCATGCAGCCTTCCTTTACAAAGAAAAGCATCGGGAACCTCGTTGGACTCATGAAAGAAGAGATCTATGACTTTATGGAGGAGGTACCCATGGATAAGGAAGTGGATTTTTATGAAATGATGCACAAATTGGTGTTCCGGATAATCATTCGAAGCCTCTTCAGTTCCGGATATGAGATAAAAGAGCTTTTTAAGATTAGTGATTTGCTGCTGGAGGCACAGGAAATGTGTAGTAAGGAAGTAACACAACCCTACATGAAATGGTGGTACGGAATTACAGGCAAGAGAGCAAGGACATTGTCCAACCTCCAGGTAATCCGAGATATGCTCAACGATCTCATTGAAGCCAGGATCCAATCGGGAGAGAAAAAGGACGACGTCCTTTCAATGCTTCTGGATTCCAAATATGAGGACACCGGAGAAAGCATGGGAAGAGATGATCTCATTTCCGAAATTCTCTTTCTCATCATTGCAGGTCATGAGACCACAGCCAATTCGCTGTCGTGGAGCATCAGCCTTCTATCGCATCACCAGGATGAGCGTGAAAAGTTAATCGCCGAAATCACCCAATTGAGCGATAAATTTTTAGACTGGGATGGTTTACTCTCGTCGTCTCATACGATGAACGTGATCAATGAAAGTATGCGGTTATTCCCGCCGGTATGGGTGCTTGACAGGGCATCCATAGAAGACGACTCCTTTGGTGACTTTAGCTGGAAGGGAAATACTACGTTCATTTTATACGTCTATGGAATGCATCGCGATGAGGCCAACTGGGATCGCCCGAATGATTTTATACCGGATCGATTTAACCGGGTTGATCTAAGAAAGAAGCCATTGTATCCCTTTGGTGGTGGCCCTAGGATGTGCCTGGGCAACCATTTCTCTATAGTGGAAATGATTCTGGTTCTACGTATACTTTACAAGAACTACGATGTAGCAATGGTACATGATTTTCCGAAACAGGCTCCTTTTGTGACTCTTCGTCCGGACCGCGTCAAGGGAGTACTTTCTCCAAAAGAATAAGGTTTAGATGCTTCCGGACTCGGTTTCGAGGTGATCCCATTCGATGGGTTTCCAGCCTTTCTCCAGGATGTGATAACGAAAGACTTTTTCTCGCTCGCTGAGGAAATTCCCCTGCTTCCAGGTAGCCACCTCATCACTTCCGTAGGGAGTGTATAGATTGCCATTGTTGTCCTCATCGGTTTGTTCCAGTACTACCGTATTTACGCCGAGTAGCTCTTTACAGGCAGCCGAAAGATGTATGTCCTCTCCGGTTTGGAAGGTCGCAGGCCAAACAGACCAATAGGCACTAAGCCATTCCCGCTGAAAGAAATAGCTGTTGCATCCATAGTCCACCCGTGTATCCTTTTCGCAGTAATTGACCGTCTTCACTCCTTTGGGAACACCTACATAATGCTTAAATGACCCTCTGAGACTGAATTTTTCAGGTTGAAAATTGTTCTTAGGTATGATCCTGCCGGTACAGGCTATAATAGAATTGAGCTCTTCACATTTTTGAGTACAGTTTTCCAACCACTTTCGGCCGGGAATAATGTCATCATCAATAAGCCAAACAAACTTTGTGGTGCAATTGATAGCCAATGAAAAGCGCCCGAAGTATTTCAGATTCTTTTCAGATCGCAACACGTTAATATAAGGAAGCGCATTTTTATACTTATCTATGATATTGGCAATTTCTATGTGATCTTCATAGTGAATGATCCATAGTTCTTTAGGCACAACCGACTGATTAATGATACTCACCAGTTGTTCTTCCAGATGAGGTCGTTTCCAAATATTGAATACCACGGTCACATCGACGACCTCCTTGTTCTCAAACTTCTCTATCACTTCACTATCGAAGTTCTTCTTCCGTTTCTTCAAAAAGAAATTAAAGATTATGCTAATTATCTTGAAGATGGTCATTTGTTCCTGTTTTTTATAAAGTCTTCATAAAATTTAAAACAGGGGAGCATTTTTCACAACAATAGATTTTTATTTTTCGAACAGTTGTGTTAATTTTATGAATTCCTCCCCGAAATAGTTTCATAAAATTATTCTGACGCTACGTATTTGCATTGTCAAGTGTGTAGTTCGTTAACCTACTTAATGCTATTGCGTGATGGAGTTTGTATTCAAATATATCCAAACTTTTGTTGATTACTATTCCAAATTTCTAATATTTACGATTCCATTTTTCGTGGTTCTGTATATTCTGTTCAAGGAATACTTCAAACCCGTTAAGATTCAACAGAAGGAACTTAGTAAGAAAGACTTGCAGCGAGAGGTATTCTATTCGATCGCGTCGATATCGGTTATATCACTGGTTGTTTACCTCACCCTATTCGGTCCGCTAACACCATACACAAAGATCTATTTCGATTTTAATGAGTACCCGGTCTGGTACTACATTATTTGTTTCCCCGTCATGATGATAATCCATGAAACGTACTACTATTGGATTCACCGTTTTATGCATCTGCCTAAGATTTTCGATTGGGTACATAAGGTACATCATAAGTCAACCAACCCTTCACCCTGGTCGGCCTACTCGTTTAGTCCGATCGAGGCAATATTTGAGATTGGTATTCTACCGATTCTCGCATTTTTAATGCCACTCCATATAAGCGCTTTGAGTGTTTATCTGGTGATTCAAATTTCGTTTGCGGTGTACGGCCATAGTGGATTTGATTTTGCTCCCAAAGGTTTCTATAAACATTGGTTAGGCAAATGGCTCAACACCTCTCTGCATCACAATTTGCATCACGATAGCAGAAGTCTGGAAAATTATGGAAAAGGATACAGTTACGGCTTCTACTTCACTATTTGGGATCGCATAATGGGAACCATGGACCCCGATTATGATGAGTTATTTTCCGAATTGGAAGAACGTAGAGCACAAAAAAAGAAAAAGAAAAAGGAAAAGAAATAGTTCTATTGAACAAATAGCATTGTATCAGGAACCCCCTCCTTCCCCCGACCTGGTATTGATAGCGAACAAATTTTATTAATTACTTAACCAGAATTGTTATGTTAAAGATCAGTTCTAATCTCAAGGACGTTATTACCAAAACTCGTAAGCAAGGGCTCTATGAAAAGGCTGGAGAGTTCTATGATTTGGCCAATGTCACTGCAGAAAAAGGAAGCCTCACCTACTTTAGAGAAGTCATTTCGACCCAGGACAGGGTTACGACTATATACGATAAACGCACCCGGAGCACAAAGGATATGCTCATGTTCGGCTCTAACAACTACCTGAACCTGGCAAATCATCCTCTCGTTTTTGAGACTATAGAACGGGACGTTCGAAAATACGGAACAGGAATTGGAGGGCCTCCCATACTCAATGGCTATACAAAGCTGCATCGCCAGCTGGAAGACAAACTGTCCGAAATAAAGCAATGTGAGTCCACGCTCCTCTATTCCAGCGGGTACTCGGCGAATCTGGCAATTCCGGTTACACTTCACTCCAAAGGAGATGTATTTCTGTATGACGAATTGAGTCATGCTTCTCTTATTGACGGTCTGAATAAAACGACCGGACCCAAAAGGCAGTTCAAACACAATTCACCGGAAGATCTTCAACACAAGATCGATAACCTCACTATGGACTATAAGGACCTGTTCGTAGGTGTGGAGGGGATTTATTCCATGGATGGCGATTCGGCGCCGCTCTCAGGATTCGTTGAAGTAGCCAAAAAGAACAACGCCATCCTAATTTTGGATGATGCGCACGGTCTGGGAACCGCCGGAAAAACCGGTAAGGGTACTGCAGAAATGTACGATGTTGAAGGGGATATCGACATTACTCTTGGTACATTCAGCAAGAGTCTGGCTATGTCCGGAGGCTTTATTTCCAGTACAAAGGAGATCATTAATTACTTCCGCTATTTTTCGCGCCCCTTCCTGTTCAGTGCCTCTATGCCGATCGTGAATGTATCGGGCGTTTTGGCCGGATTACAAATCATCGAATCGGAACCCGAGCGGATGGCGAAGCTTAAGGAAAATGTGAAATACGCTCATGAGTTATTGAGCCATTTTGATGTGGTTACCCCACCTGAAGCCGGTATCCTTTCCATTCGCATCCCGGAGGAGACCAATATCAGGGAATTAAACGGTAAGATCCATGATCATGGAATCTTCCTGAACACTATTGAATATCCCGCTGTTCCGGTTGAGGAACAACGGATCCGGATCAGTTTTATGACCAATCATACCCGGCAGGATATTGATTACCTGGCCGGAGTACTGGAAAAATTAATCGGATAAGTATGAGACGCTTCTTTGTCCTTTTATTATTGGTTCCACTCGGACTGTTTTCGAATGACATACGGTTATCGGAGGCCTCCACCGTGAGTATACTCACCTATGGCCCTGGCGATTATACCTATCAGGCATTTGGACATACTGCTATCCGGGTATGGGATCCAACACAGGACTTCGATGTTATCTTCAATTTTGGAACATTCAACTTTGAGGATGAAGGTTTCTATTTGAAATTTATCAGGGGAGACCTCAATTATTATTTGTCTACGGAAGGCCCAACACCTGCCCTGGTGGCTTACTATAAGAAAAAATCGAGAACGCTTGTTGAACAGGTGTTGGATTTAAACCTTCTTGAAAGACAATCAATACTGGATGACCTGGTGTACCGCCTGAACGGCGAAAACAAGTATGCGTACCGGTTTATAGATCAGAATTGCACAACCAAGACGGCCGATCTTATCAATGACATTATCCTGGCCACACAGGCTGCTCACAGCAGTAAATTGAGGCATCCGGCGCTCATTGCAAGGTCTGAAGTGAACAGCTTCCTGAAACCGGATCCTTTGTTGACACTTGGAATAAATATCGTTTTTGGAGTGAAGACGGATGCCGCCATTGAGGATTGTACTTTCCTCCCTACCCACTTGTACGACAGTTTGAATGAAGCCATGTACAATGGGAAGCCTTTGGTAAAAAAGGTCAATGTGCTAAGCGGATCGATTGATCAACTTTATGCTTCGGCGATCGTTGAAAGGAACACCGGCAGTACATTGCTGATCCTGATAGGTCTGGGATTGTTGATCGCCATCTCCCTTTACTTTTATACTAAGAAATCGAGATCCATTCTGGCTAATGTATTCTGCATTGTACTGGGCCTTACAGGTCTGGTGTTGGGGTATATCTGGATCATTTCGGCCCACACCGAAACATACTGGAACCATCACTTACTGTTATTCAATCCATTGTGGGTATTGTTGCCGTTCCTAAAAAACAGGCGGCTTCTGAAGCTGATTCTGGTAGCGCTTGCACTCTCGATCATCGCATATGTTATCATTGCTTTGTTCGACTCCTCGTATGCAAGTCTTTTCATGTTGTTGTTCCTGTTGGCCATCGTGCTCTTTGAAGTGATGGTCCTTTACTTTTCATATAGAAAACTATCAACTGTTCATAATACTGTTTCTAACACTAACCTCAAACAAACCATCGTAAAATGACAGATCCAAGACAGGTACCTTTATTTAGTACCGAACATTACATCTTAATGCTGGCTACACTGGCAACTACCGTAATAGGATATTTCCTTCTGAAGAAATACTATCCCAAATACGGAAAGCGCTTTGCCTGGATATTTTTAATCTTCTTTATTGCCAAGTCGATTTACTTCTACGTTTTTGGAGTGATCATGGCAGACGTTGCCTGGTACGAGAATCTTCCTATTCAAATGTGCGATATAAGCGCCCTGCTTTGTGCCGTAGTGCTTATTAATAAGAACCAAAAGATTTTTGAATATCTACTATTCTACGGTTCGTTGGGTGCCGTGAACGCTCTCATGACGCCACTATTCATTCATGGTACGCATATCGTGTTGAAAGTGGACTATATGATTCAGCATGCTATCATTTTTGTGGTCCCGATATTCCTCATGTTCAACCAGGGGATGCAGATCAAGCGCTACTCTGTCTTTAGAGCTTCTGTAATTATGCTGTGCTTCCTGGTCATCCCTGCCCACATTATCAACATGATCGGTGGAACTAATTATATCTACACTATGGCGCCTCCGTTTGAGGACCACCCCCTGATTATTGGAGAATGGCCCTGGTACTACCTGGGATTCATCGGTGTTGGACTGGTGGGAGCCTTCCTGATCCTTTTTGCTGTAAAGCTGTTTTACCCAAAAGGTTATAACAAAGATGCCAAAGACAGAATGTGGTCTTTGCAAGTGTAAAATCAAAAAACTATCACGGTGTTATCATATAAACAAAACAGAGACAATTCCTCATTTCAACGAGTCCTATCCAAAAGGATCAGTGACTATTTTCAGGACAACAACATTTCCAGAAAATCGAATGCCGCCATGTGGTTTAAAACGCTACTGTTCTTATCACTTTTTGCGGTGTTGTACTTTGTGCCATACTTTATTGAACTCTCCCCGGTTTGGTTCCTCGTCAATCAATTTTTCGTGGGCGTTTTTATGATCTTAAGTGCCTTAAACATAGGTCATGATGCCATGCACAATGCGTTCTCAAAGAATGATAAGGTGAACTATGCCATGGGACTTATTTTCAATTTGAGCGGATCGAACTCGTACGTCTGGAAGATGATGCACGATATTCATCATCGCTACCCGAATATTCATGGGTATGACAATGATATCTCACATCAGAATATCATTCGAATGTCGCCTTATGAGAAGAAATTCTGGTTTCACAGATACCAACATATTTATGTGTTTGTGATCGCATTATTTACTTCTTTTGACTATGTCTTCTATAAGGACTACGCAAACTTCTATACCCGAAAGATCGGTAATGTAGAACTTCCGAAACACAAGCTTCGGGAGCATATTATCCTGTTTGCCAGCAAAGCCATTCATTTCACCGTTTTCCTGGTGTTGCCGTTTCTTTATTTTCAGCAAAGCATACTGCTCATTTTGGCAGGTTGGGTGTTGCTGCATGTGGCTGGAGGATATCTTCTCTATTTCATCTTTACACCGGCTCACCTTGTGAATGATGTGGATTTTTGCAGTCCGGGTGAGAACGCCAATATCGATAACTCATGGTCCGAACACCAGATGTACACGACCTGTAACTACGGAAGTACCCCGTTTATGAATTTCTTCTTTGGCGGACTGAACCATCAGATAGAACACCATCTTTTTCCCGGCATTTGCCATATACACTATCCGAAGATCTCGAAAATCGTTAGGGCTACCGCGAAGGAGTTTGACCTTCCGTACTGGGAGTTCAGCTCATTTCGGGAAACGCTGGGCAAGAACCTGGAATTCCTCTATAAAATGGGACATCAGCCGGAACTAAAACCATCGACATCTTGAAACAGCTATTTTGGCATTTTCCGGACATGTATCGCTTTAATCGGTTCCTAAAACCGATGGTACGCCCTGTGCATTTACCCGGGTATGACTATACGGAAATGTCAAACTGGTTGATCCATCCTGAACAATTCGATTTAGGAACAAAATATGCCACAAAATACCCCGCTATTTCAGAATTCAACACGGAGGAAAAACCCATAGACCTGTTCTTTGTTCATCGCACGACCATGCATTCAAAGCTGCGCTGGAATTCTCAACATTCTGGCCGGGTGTCAAGGGAGCGAATCATGAGAACATCGGTCCTACCCATTATCAATGCTTTTTCAGAAGAATGTACCATTTATGTCCCCATGTACAAGCAGGCCACCTTATACTCTTTCTTCGAAGAATCGGAATACAGCAAAACAGCTCTAAACACAGCCTATGAAGATGTAAGAGAGGCCTTTCTGCAGTACCTGCGCGAGGGTGATGCACGAAAACCCCTGGTATTGGCCGGTCATAGTCAGGGAGCGTGTCACATAGCAAGGCTTATTAAAGAGGTTTGCGAACCCGATGACGCTCTGTTTAGTCGAATACTCATGGTATACCTGGTGGGCTGGCCTATAGAGAATGACTATTTCAATCGGCTTAAACCTGTCCGCCATTCGCTTGAAACAGGAGGTTATGTTTCCTGGTGTACGTTCGGTATGGGAGGATATCCTCCTTACTTCCCGGAGATGTTCAGAAATACCACATGTACAAACCCCGTAACATGGTCTTTGAATACAGACAATCCCGGCACACAGGACCAACACCTGGGTGGTATTACTTACGATCTGAAACAAATACGAAAACGGGCACTGACCTGTCAGGTAAGTAACAACGTACTGCAGATCTCACATCCCAATGCGGCGGGTTTCCCTTGTATTCCTAAGCGGGACTTTGTGAAAGTTGACTTTCATCTTTTTCACAACGATATCAAGTTCAATTTTAAAGCACGCTGGAAAGAACATCAACGGAGGGACGGAATAAGTAAAGAAAACAATCGGCAAACCTCACTTTCTAAAAGCTCATAAAACAAACACATTGGAAGAAACAAAGAACTTATCTACCATCAAGGCCCTTAAATTCATCGCAGCATTTTTAAGGCCGTTTCGGCGATATTTCGTCTATGGGATGATCTGTTTATTTATCGTGGGGGCGTTATCCCTTTCACTACCCGTAATAACAGGTCAAATTGTGGATCTGTTGCTCAACGGCCTTCAGCAAGGGACTCTAGGGTCCATTGACAACTTTGTTTTGTTGCTTCTGGGGATCGTAGTGGCACTTAATCTGTTCACTTTCATCCAACGGTATATGTTCAATAAGATGAATGAGCTCACCATCGGAAACCTCCGAAAAGAGCTCTACAAAAGGTATTTGAGATATCCGGTGTCCTTTTATGACAAGGAACGGATTGGAGAACTGCTCAGCCGGATCAATACGGACATTGCGATGGTGCAGTACATTTTTTGCGAGCAGATCCCCACTTTTATCTACCAAACCGTTGTCATGGTAGTTGCCATAACCATCATGTTCTTTGTGAGCGTAAAACTCACTTTGATTACCCTTGTTACATTTCCGGTTGCCATCCTGCTCTCTATTATTATCGGAAAGCGTGTACGCCGGATTTCCAAAAGCATTCAGGATTCCTTTGCCAAATCCTTCATTTATGTGGAAGAAACCTTACAGAAGATTCGCACCGTAAAGATATTCGGAAATGAAGCCCGGGAGCAGAAAGAACACGAAGTGCTTCTGGATAAGATCGTAAACGACAGTGTAAAAAAAGGCGTTTATACCACTAGTCTGGATTCCCTCGGAGCGATGATCACGAGTGTCGTCATGGTATTTATCTTTTGGTATGGCACGTCCCTGTTAAAAACGGATGAGGCAACCATAGGAAGCCTGGTGACCTTTTTCTTCACCAGTTTTCTATTGGGAGAATCCATCTCAAAGATATCAAGTGCCTACGGAAACCTGCAAAATTCAATTAGTGTGGTGGGCCGGCTAAAATGGCTTATGGAAGTAAAGAAGGAGCCTAACCAGGGGAATAATGATATACCTGTTAGTTTCGATAAAACCATTGCATTTAAGAACTGTTCCTTCTCCTATTCCGAAGACCGTGACGAGACCGTGTTGGAATCGCTTGACCTGACTATTCACAAAGGGATGAAGATTGGAATCGTAGGACCGAGCGGAGCCGGTAAATCAACACTCATTCAATTAATACTGCGGTTCTACGAACCTACGTCAGGTAGCATTTTACTCGATGATACACCCATCTCAGAGCTTCCCCTTCAGGCATACCGGGACATTTTCGGTGTTGTTTCCCAGGAAATTGAGTTGTTTGGAGGAACTATAAAAAGCAATATTGCCTATTCGGTCAGGGACTGCGACATGGATGAGATCATAGATGCGGCGAAAAAAGCCAACGCATACGAATTCATCCAAAAACTACCCAAAGGATTCGATACTGTGGTCGGCGAGAACGGAATTATGCTTTCCGGCGGACAGCGACAACGTATTGCAATTGCCAGAGCATTGCTAAAGAATCCGGATATACTACTACTGGATGAAGCCACCAGTTCCGTTGACTCAGGTACCGAAACGCTCATCAAAGAGGCCTTGGAACGCCTCATGGTCAACCGAACGGCAATTATCGTGGCTCATCGACTGGACACGATTCGCGATGCCGACAAAATACTTGTATTCGATAAAGGTAAGATCGTTGAAAGCGGTTCCGAGCAAGAGCTGCTAAACCTTGAAGGCGGTCTGTATCAAAAACTTATAAAACAACAGCAACCCACTATTAACGTATAAGACTATGTTTATTATTAACCTGTTTACCAAATTATCTTCCTGGCTTTTCTCATTTTGGAAAAAGGAACCCAAGGAGCGAGTTTTCGAAATTAAAGAGTTCGACAACAAACCCATCGTCGACGTAACCATTATCTTAAACATTTGGAAAAGGCCGCATCTCGAGGAGCAACTTGTGAGCATTATCAACTCCACAGTGTTGCCCAAGGAAGTTTGGGTAATCCATTACGAAAACCATGTGGACGCCCGCAGTGTTGTCGAAAAATACCGGGAGAACCTTCCCTATATTAACCTAATGGATATCGACAAGAATCTCAAGTATTTTGGACGATTCTCCATTGCCATCAACGTAACGACGAAGTTCGTATGGCTTCCCGATGACGATATCATCCCCGGTCCTCAGTGGCTTGAGAACTGTTGTATAAAGTGCGAGGAATACAACTCGATCATTACCTGTACCGGCCGGATCATTCCGAAGGATAACTACCGGCCCGAGAAGATTAAACTGGGCTTCTCATATAAACATTATGTAGGTGATGCAAAGAACGGGCAGCTTATGAATTATTGCGAAGAAGACACGGTAGTGGATTATGGATGCAATTCGTACTTCTTCAAACGGGAGTGGCTCAGTGCCTACTGGTCATTATGGCCGGCCACCTTCCTGTCCGGCGAGGATATTCACTTATGCGCCACCTGCAAAATCCAACTGGATGTAAATACGGTAGTGCTCAAGCAAACAAATGCCGAAAATTCAGGAAACACAAACAGGCCCTATGGCTGGGATAAAAATGCTTCCTGGAAGCAGAATAATTTCCTTGACGAGCGGGAAAAGGTATTTAAATATCACATCCTGGAAAACGGATGGCAGCCTATCGAATTTTAAAAGAATCGAAAAGTCCCGGGTAGAAAACCGGAAAGCACTATTGCTTGCAACTTGCTCTTCTGCGTGAATCGATCAGATGGATGATCTTCCAACCCGAATCGGTCCGAGCCAGCGTAAAGGCGTTCGCTCCACAATGACTAAAACTGTCATTAAACCAGAACTCATAAGGTGTCCAAACATGGGCCAGATTGCCATCGATCTGAACGCGATAGTCTAACAAGCGTTCATCCCACTTTTGATCGGGCGTACGACTTGCGATAGCGTTTAGCAGGTTCTGTGCCGTGCCATCGGTAATCTTGTTGTTGCCTTGCTTGTCCTGAAAAGCCGTTTGCAGAACAACCTTTTCGGCCATGACCGATCGCATCAACGTGGTGTCTCCCTTGTGAAAACCATCAAAAAAGGTTTCAATGATCTTCTTCGCATCGGCTTCGGAAAAAGAACTCTGAGCTATAGATACAGCAGAAAACAATACAAACAGTGAAAGGAACAACTTCTTCATAGTGCAGGATTTTGAATGATGAGCTTCAAATTTAGTACTTTTACGCTTCAATTCAACACCAACATGTCGACAGCCAAAAAAGAATACAAACGTATCACCACCAAGACCCTGGTAGATATGAAGAAGAATGGAGAAAAGATCTCCATGCTCACCGCCTACGATTACACCATGGCCCGCATTGTGGACGGTTCGGGTATAGATGTGATCCTCGTGGGAGACTCAGCTTCCAATGTCATGGCAGGGCATGAAACTACCTTACCCATTACACTGGATCAAATGATCTATCACGCTACCTCGGTCGTTAGAGGGATCGAACGAAGTTTGGTTGTGGTGGATATCCCTTTCGGGAGCTATCAAAGTGACCCCAAGGAGGCCCTGCGTTCGGCGATTCGGATCATGAAGGAGAGCGGCGCCCATGCTGTCAAGCTGGAAGGTGGTAAAGAGATCAAAGAATCCATAAAACGTATTCTAAATGCCGGTATCCCGGTTATGGGGCATCTGGGCCTTACGCCGCAATCCATATATAAATTCGGAACCTATACGGTAAGAGCCAAGGAAGAAGAGGAAGCTCAGCAGTTGTTCGAAGATGCCCATCTTCTCGAAAGAGCCGGATGCTTCGCTGTTGTTATTGAAAAGGTTCCGGCGAAACTGGCTGCACAGGTTGCCAGCGAACTTACCATTCCCATTATAGGTATAGGTGCCGGTGGCGGTGTTGACGGACAGGTACTGGTTACACACGATATGTTAGGTATGACGCACGAGTTCAACCCTCGATTCCTTAGACGCTACTTAGATTTGTATGGTGAAATGACCGACGCTTTCTCAAAATATATCAGCGATGTTAAGAGCGGCGACTTCCCTAATGATCAGGAGCAATACTAGTTGTAAGTTTTAAGTTTTGAGTTTTGAATTTTAAATTAATGTCGGTTGTAATAATCCTGGAACTTAACACTTAGCACTTAAAACTTAAAATTTCAAACGCAACACTTCCCATAGTGCGGTCAACCAAAGATAATCTGCAGGTAATTTATGAAGACAACCATTTGCTGGTTGTGAACAAACGCCCCGGGGATATTGTTCAGGGAGATAAGACAGGAGATATTCCGCTCGTTGAGGTTTGCAAGCAATACATAGCTGAGAAGTACAACAAACCCGGTGCCGTTTTCCTCGGTGTGGTGCATCGCCTGGACCGCCCTACCAGTGGCGTTGTGGTTTTTGCGCGAACGTCCAAGGCACTTGCCCGACTCAACAAGTTGTTCTCGGAACGAAAAACTCAAAAGACCTATTGGGCGGCCGTAAAAGAACGACCTGCCAAGGACTCCGACCGTTTGGTGCATTATCTTAAACGGAATCCAAAGCAAAACAAATCCTATGCTCATGAAAAAGAGGTCGCGGACAGCAAATTAGCTGCACTGTCCTATAAAATCCTTGAGCAACTAGATCGCTACACCGTATTGGAAATAGCCCTGGAAACCGGGCGCCATCATCAGATCAGATCGCAACTTTCGGCCATTGGATGTCCTATTAAGGGTGATCTGAAGTACGGGGCCGATCGCAGTAATAAGGACGGAAGTATTCACCTGCATGCATACAAACTCGAGTTTATCCACCCGGTTAAAAAGGAAAGTCTTACGCTTACCGCTCTACCTCCCTCCGATCCGCTCTGGGATGTGCTTAAATTGAAATAAGGTTGTTTTTCAGGGCATAGATCACCAGCCCTACGCGATTCTTGATGTGTAATTTATTGAAAAGATCCTGTCGGTAACCATCAATGGTCTTCGGGCTCAGGTTCATCTTTTCGGCAATCTCTTTATATGTCATTTCCGAACAGGCCAGTTGTAGAAAAGTGAGCTCGTTTTCCTTGAAAGTAAGTTCTTCTTCTTCCGGTTTGGGATGCAGTGAATGTAGTAAAGTGGCTGCTACTTTATCGGAATGATAAAACCCTTTTTTGATTACCTCGTCCAGGGCTTCGTGCAGTTTATCAGGATGGATATCTTTCAGCAGGTACCCTTTGGCTCCTCGCCGGAGCATCTTGAGGATCACTTCCTCGTCGTCTTCCATAGAAAGTGCCAGTACTTTGATCTCCGGATGGGTTTCGGTAAGCCAATCCACCGTGTCAAATCCGTCCATTACGGGCATGTTGATATCTAACAGGACAATCTCCGGAAGTGGCCTGTCCATATTGAGCTGTTGTTGCAACTCCTTACCATTGCGTGCTTTCAGTATAACTGAATACCCCGGGAAGGTGTGGATGAGTTGCTCCAGCGATCCGGCAAACAATAAGTGATCGTCAACAATTGCAATCGTGTGTTCTCCCCTGTCATGCATTGTTTTGTTCGTAGGGATATGTCAGAAGCAGGTCGGTTCCTTTTCCCGCTTCTGAAGTTAATTCAAACTCGGCCTGAACCAATTGCGCCCTGCTTTTCATGGTGTGCATGCCAGAATTACCCTGGTGTTGCGCCATGTCAAAACCTACTCCATCATCCTTCACCTGAATGGTCAGCCCCTTTTCTTTATAATCTAAAAGTACGAATAAATTCTTAGCCTTGGCATGTTTGATCACATTGGAAAAGAACTCCTGCAGAATACGGAACAGGATAATTTCGTTGGAACTCTGAATGGGTCGCACTTCACCTTTGCGCTCAAAATGTGGTATTAGGAAACTAAGCCGCTCAAATCGCTCTAATTCGGTTTTTATAGACTGTTCCAGGCCGTTCTTCAGAATGACATCATTGTTCAGGATCTTGGAAAGGGATCGAATCTCCTGAACCGAATCGGTTACCACGCTTTTGGTGTCGTCCACAGCCTGTTTGAGTTCATCGGGAGCTTTGGTGCGCAGCATATTGAGTTGCATATTGGCTACGGAAAGGAGTTGTCCCACATTGTCATGCAGTTCCCAGGCGATGTTCTTAAAGGTCTGTTCCTGTATTTCGAGCTGGGTATTGGCGAGTTCTTTTTCGAAGCGTTTTTCGGCCTCCAACTTGTCAACAAGAAATTTGTTCTTACGCTTTTGAAATGCAATTACAAAAATTATGGTGAAAGCCGATAAAATAAGCAGAACCCCAACTACAAAGACTATTAAGAGGATTTCTTCCTGGGACATAGGATAAAGCCTAAAATAAAAACCCCATACATAAAGACGTTAGCGGCTCTTAAGATTGTTCTGTGTAAATCTACAAATTCCTGACTTATATCGAACTTGTAGTACTTGTTAAAAATGAGAATTGGAATCAAGCACATATAGAAAATTACAACTCCTACAGAGACATAAAAAGGAAGAAGGACGTTAAACTTCAAAATACGGTCACTGCGAAGTAATTCTGAGTAAAACAAACCTACCGATAATAGAAGAACTGCAACACCCGAGAAATTTGTAAAGACAGAATATTGCGTGAAATAGACCCCAGAAAATGCCAAATTAAGGGCAGAACTTAATAGGAAGCAGACAAGTAAAGTATTAATTATCTTTATATGGCTTGCATTTTTCAGCTGCCATCTAAAATATGTAATATAGAACCAATAACTAATAATAAGAAAGTTATTGAACCACCAATAATTACTTTCAATTTTCGTGTTACAGATAAACTCGAAATATTCATACTTAGAATGATATGCTATTGATGGGTAAGCCCCAATTATATCAACGATGAATGTTAACCACAGAAAGTATACAAAATATCTGGTATACTTGTCTGCCCCCTTTTTTAAAATATGGATGGTTCCGGCCAATGCGGCCAGAAACTCCATGTAATTAACTAGATTAAGAGACTGAAAAAGCTCAGACAATCTTATTAGGGATTATAATTAGTCGGCGGATCACCGCCTTGTCCAAAATTGAATGGCTCTAAATTATAATTATTTCCGGAGTTAGATCCTCCGCCGTCCGTCGGTGATAAAAAAATCGTGGCTTGGTCCCCGCTTTCACCGGTGTAAGCTCCAAAGTATATTCTAACCCCTGGGTTATCAATACCTTGTTTTTGAGATTCGTCTCTGACGTAATCGAGAAATTCCTGCAATTCTGCGACGCTATACACAAATTCTCGACAGTCTTCCCGGCCTCTTCGGGATTGCTGGATTACCGGAGCTCGGGATCCAACCCAATTGTCATGAAGCACCTTAGCTTCTTCAACAGAAATACACTTGTTAGGTTTTGCCATTGTTCTAAAATTTAAAGTTTCACATTGTTAAAAATATGTAAAAGCATATGCGATTAGGGAAAAACCGTAGAAAAAACAGGAAAAATCCTGAGACTTTCTTAAGGGTTTTTCCTGTATAGGTTATCGGACATCTCCCCTGCTTCCTGCAAAAAATAACTCGTTTATTTTCGGTCTTAATCCTCTTGAATGGCACCTATTCTCGAAGTAGTTTTGATACAGCTTCTTTCACTCCCCAATGCCCAATGGCAGACCAATGATTTATGAAACTCTGGAAATCATAAAGGATCAGGTTTCCAATTATCTTGAAGCTCAAACATCCGATGCCAATCTCGTCGTCCTGGAAAACATTGCCAAGATGGAGGACCCGGACATCAATACCATGAACGATAAAGTGGTATTGTGTCTTCTCAATCTGGACGAGGAGGTTACACTGAAGAACAATCCGAACGTACGCTTCAATAATGGTGAGACCATTTACAAGAACAAGCCTGTTAACCTTAACATTTACGTCTTGTTCGCAGCCAATCGCACAGGGTACTCCCAGTCGCTGATTGCCCTTTCTTATGTGATCGAATTCTTCCAGTCTAAGAAAGTATTCACTCAGGTAAATACACCTTTGAATCCTACCATTACGGCACTGGACGACATAAAGGAGTTCAAATTTATTGTAGAGCTATATACCCCCACCTTCGAACAACTCAACTATATCTGGGGTACGCTGGGAGGAAAATCGGTTCCCAGTGTCATGTACAAAATAAGCCTGCTACGAATCGAAGCCGATGTAATGAAAGACAAAGGCCAGGCTATCTCGGAAATGACCAAAAATCTACTTCAAACATAATGAGTGCTACAGCAACATATCGCCCGTTGATCAGGATCAACCTGTACCACAACTATTTTTTGGACGATGGCGCCACGGAATTTGACGATACGGCGCAACTAAAATCCGAGCAGTTGCTGAAATATCAACTGTCCGAATTTGCTTCCATCGTGCCGTCCATTGAAACCCAGCGAATGATCACTAACCAAAAGATGATCTTTCGCCAGGACTCCAGCGGAATAACACTACTTACACGAGCACGAGAAACGGCACCCAACTCGGGGGTATTCGAACCCTTCATCGCACTCAACCAAAACGAAACCCTTACCTTCCTTCTATATATGACCGATCCACTGTTTGAAAACTACTCGACAGTGGCGTCGGTTCCTTCTATCCCATATCTGTTTACCAATAAGAAGCCGGTAACCGAGCTGGGAGCATTCACCTATATAGATATGGAAACCACTACAAACTCTATCGATGACTTCGATATGGAACCCGATACATATGAAGACTTCCAGTCGGTCCTTAGCTATGAGGAAAATATCGGGTTGTTCGGGATCATTCATCTCGAAATGGCAGGAGACGATACGACCGGTGTTGATGGAAATGCCAGAAATCTGATCGAACCTACCGGAGAAATGCTTTCTACGCATCGGGAGTTCAAAATTCAGATCAAAAACAGAAGCACTATTTGGAATTACAGAAATGCTCAGGACGGATCCCTGGTGCACAGTTCGGACCCTACCGAGCTACCCCTGGTGAAGAACGGGATAATAGGATACTCTTTCGACAGTGAAGAGCGTCCCGGAGCCGCACCAAACCGACTTATTTACGAGAAAGACAACAACGGAAATATACTTAAAACCTTTTCAGAAATATACATTAATTAAATCTTAAATTATGGCAACAACGTACAAAACACCCGGTGTGTATGTCGAGGAGATATCAAAATTCCCTCCCTCGGTCGCCCAGGTAGAAACAGCAATTCCCGCCTTCATAGGATATACTGAAAAAGCTATCGAGAAGGGAGAATCGCTTACTAATGTACCTACCCGAATTACCTCCTTATTGGAGTATGAAAACCTGTTTGGTTTCGCAAAAGATGAAACCACCATTGCAGTTACCGTGACCGATACGGTTGTGAACGGTGCACTGGAAAGAGATATCAACGTATCTCAACCCTCCGTCCCGTCACCGTATCTCATGTATTATTCAATGCAGATGTACTTCGCCAATGGTGGTGGTCCTTGCTACATTGTTTCAGTAGGGCCTTATGACAATGGTAACATAGTAGATTTTGACACCCTTGTAGACGGTTTGGCACTGTTAGAAAAAGAAGACGAGCCTACATTACTTGTCTTTCCGGACGCCAAGGCATTAAGCCAGGCGAATTTCTACAGTCTGTATGACCAGGCACTTCAGCAATGTAACAAACTTCAGGATCGCTTTACGATCATCGATACACATGCTTCCGATGATACCGAAGACGATGCAGAAAACCTTCGAGATGGCATTAGCCTTGGAAAAGACTATCTGAAGTACGGTGCGGCATATTATCCGTATTTGGAAACGATCCTTGACTATCAGTACGCTGAGGGTTCTGTTAACGTAACACACACCTCTGAAGACTCTCAGGCCCTGGCCGACGAGATTGCTGCCGCTGAAAATGCTGCTGCCCAGATGGAGCAGGCATTAACTAATGCGGCCTCATTGTCTTCAGATTTAGGTACAGCAGATACAGCCATTCAGGCCATGAACGCTGCCGATGCTTTGGCCAACGCTTCCAGCATCACGAATGTTCTCGATTCTATTGAAGCATTGCTCACTGGAGTGGTAGCCTCAGGAAACGACGCAGTAAGTGCAGCGAATGCCGCTGCAACAGCCGCAGATGAGGACGGCGGGGTGGCCACTGATGCTACAAATGCGGGCGCCGCTGTTGATACTGCAGTAAACAACGGAGCTTCTGCCTTGCCGACTATGATCTCAGACATTCAGGGGCACCTTTCCGTAATCAACGGTGCCGCGAATGGAACGACAGTAAAAACCGAGTCAGCATTGGCTGTAGCTACTGTTGCAACGATAATTACCGTAATCCAGGCAGTTCTTGACCTGGTTAGCCCAACTCTTATAGATGCAGTGAACGCAGCACAACAAGTAGATACGGACGGCCTGCTTCAGGGACTCACGCTTGACGCCGTTGAGAATGTAGATAACACAGCTTACAACGCCATCAAAGCAGCTATTGGAGAAATGCCGTTGACACTTCCACCAAGTAGTGCCATGGCCGGTATTTATGCTCGCGTTGACAGTGATCGCGGTGTTTGGAAAGCGCCTGCCAATGTTGGTGTTAGCTATGTGTTCAAACCAAAACTGAAGGTGACACACGATCAGCAAAGAGATCTAAACGTACATACTACGGGTAAATCGATCAATGCGATCCGCTCCTTTACAGGAAAAGGAATCCTGGTATGGGGTGCGAGAACCCTGGCCGGAAATGACAACGAGTGGCGCTATGTGCCCGTACGCCGATTCTTCAACATGGTAGAGGAATCTGTTGAAAAGGCAACGGAGCAATTCGTATTCGAACCCAACGATGCCAATACCTGGGTTAAGGTACGGGCGATGATCGAAAATTTCCTTGTACTGCAATGGAGAGCAGGTGCATTGGCCGGAGCCAAGCCTGAAGAAGCTTTCTACGTGCGCGTTGGTCTGGGAGAAACTATGACTGCCGATGATATCCTGAATGGAGTAATGAATGTGGAAATTGGAATGGCCGCCGTGCGTCCTGCCGAATTCATCATACTGAAATTCTCTCACAAAATGCAGGAATCGTAATCGCATTTACAGCTAATAAAATCGAAGCATAACATTTAAAATTTAAGAAAATGCCAGAAACATATCCATTAGTGAAGTTTCATTTCTCAGTAGACTGGGGAGGAACAAATATTGGTTTTACCGAAGTTTCAGGACTGGACGTAGAAACCGAATTGATCGAATACCGCCACGGAGCAAGCCCTGAGTACAGCAAGATCAAAATGCCGGGCATGCAGAAGTTCAGTAACATCACTCTTAAGCGAGGTACGTTCAAGAATGACAACGAGTACTTCCAGTGGTGGAATACCGTGAAGCTCAACACCATCGAAAGAAGGGATATTACCATCAAATTGCTCAATGAAGAGCACGAGCCGGTAGTAACCTGGAAGGTAAAGAATGCATTCCCACTTAAGGTACAATCCACGGATCTTAAAGGAGATGGTAATGAAACTGCCATCGAATCCATGGAGATCGCGCACGAAGGTCTAACCATTCAAAATGGTGACTAATGAGCACGTACTATCCGCCGGTAGGGTTTCACTTTAAAGTAGAGTTCAACGGGATTACTACCCAGGATACCGATTTTCAATTTCAATCGGTAGCCGGATTGACGGTAGATATTGAAACCGAAGAATTCTCCGAAGGCGGTGAGAACCGATTTAAGCACAAATTTCCGGTAAGGACAAAGTTTCCCAACCTTGTTCTCAAGCGGGGAATGGTTACGGACTCCAAGCTCATCGATTGGTGTAGGGATGCGATCGAGAGCTTTCAGTTCGCACCCGTTGACCTTACCGTGAAATTGCTTAATGAGGAAAACAATCCTTTGGTCACCTGGAATGTAGTTCGCGCTTACCCGGTTAAATGGAACGTATCCGATCTAAGTGCCGAGGAAAGCAAAATTGTAGTAGAGACCATAGAACTGTCGTATAACTATTTCACACTTGTTTGATCATGCCTATCCATATTAAAGAACTGCATATCAAGATCAATGTACAGGACGACGGTCAGTCCAGTTCCCCGGCCGGTGATAAGCCGAAGAACAAGGAAGACAATGTCATCAAAGAGTGCATAGAACAGGTTTTGTCGATACAAAAACGTAAGCTGGAACGATAATGAGCACCGGAGAACTCAAGAAACTCAAGATCACGGCGTACAAAGACGACCGCTATTCGGAAAAGGTAGGAGATGGTGAATTCACCTCCCTTCTAAACCCCGAAAAGTATGTCTTTAGCTACAAAGTCGAGTATACCGAAGCCCAGGGTCAGGGTACGAGCGCAACCCAACCGAAATTTGTGCGCACCCCCCCTGAAGATCTGGAACTGGATTTCCTGTTCGATCGTACGGGTATTATTCAAGGACAGGAAGATGCTACCGGAGACGGGATCATCGATGACCTTGAGAAATTCAAAAAAATCGTTTTTGATTACAGCGGGGATGAACATAAACCCAATTACCTGATGATCGGATGGGGAACCCTCCTCTTTAAGGGTACGCTGACGGAAATGAGCATTGAATTCAAGCTCTTCGGATCGGACGGAACTCCCCTTCGGGCCCTGGCAAAAGCCAAGTTCAAAGGATCTGTCGAGGAAAACCTCCGTGTTGCGAAGGAGAATAACAATTCGCCCGACCTCACGCATATCCGTCAGGTAAAAGCAGGTGATACCTTGCCGCTTATGACCTTCAGGATCTACGGTGATTCCAAATATTACCTGGAAGTAGCCAAAGCCAATAACCTAAGTAATTTCAGAAAATTGGAGGTAGGACAAACCATCCTCTTCCCTCCTGTTGAAAAAGTTTCCTGATGAACAACAGTCGCACCATACAAACTTCACAGAGTCCGGATCTCGTAACCCATAAGGTATTGATCGACGGGGAAGAGCTTTCGGGTGTCTATCAGGTGAAGAACATTGCGATCGAAAAGGAGATCAACCGTATTCCTTTCGCGCAACTGGTCATCGTTGATGGAGAAGCGGCAACACAGGACTTTGCACTGAGCAACGAGGATTTGATGATTCCAGGCAAGGAACTTGAGATCACTGCCGGTTATCACAACGATGAAGAGACAATTTTTAAAGGGATTGTCATCAAACACAGCATCAAGATCCGCGATAGCGTATCCGTGCTGGTGATTGAATGTCGGGACGCAGCGGTAAAGACAACTATAGGAAGGAAGTCCAGTTACTTCTATGAAAGTACCGATAGTGATATCATTGAAGAGATCCTGGGGAACCATTCTCTTGACAACGATATAGAGTCCACATCCCATGAACATGCCGAACTGATACAATACGATGCTTCCGATTGGGACTTCATCATGACCAGAGCCCAGGCCAACGGTAAGATCTGTATAATCGATGACGGAAAGGTCACCATAGCCGAACCCGATTTGGGTCAGGATGAGATCGAGACCATAGCCTTTGGAGCTACCATGTTAGGGTTCGACGGAGAGATTGACGCACGCTCCCAGTTCAATGCGATCAAAGCATTTGGCTGGAATCCTGCAGATCAGGAGATCGTGGAAGTTGAAGCTTCCGATCCCGGTGTTTCCCTGAACGGGAACCTAAGCACTTCGGATCTGGCCTCAGTTATAGATCTCGAGGCATTGGAACTGCGTCATGGAGGTAACGTGAGTGATGCCGAATTACAGGACTGGAGCGATTCCAAAGCTCTTTTTCAACAACTTTCCCGAACGCGCGGACGCGTGAAATTCCAGGGAATACCAGGTGTTAAGCCAGGTACGATTCTGAAACTTGAAGGTGTTGGAGATCGCTTTAACGGAAAGGTATTCGTCTCAGCCATTCGACACGAATTAAGCGATGGCAACTGGACAGTTGACGCCGAATTCGGAATGGATCCCAAGTGGTTCTCAGAAACCTACGACATCAATCCGATGCCCGCATCCGGACTACTTCCGGCCATAAACGGACTCCAGATAGGTGTGGTTACACAGCTACAGGATGATCCGGACGGCGAAGACAAAATATTAGTGCGTATTCCCATTATCGACAACGAAGAGCAAGGAATATGGTGTCGTGTAGCGACCCTGGACGCCGGTGAAAATCGCGGTTCCTTCTTTAGACCGGAGATCGATGACGAGGTGATCATTGGATTTATCAATGACGACCCCAACGATGCAGTAGTACTGGGAATGTTGCACAGCAGTGCCAAACCGGCACCGATTTCAGCCACTGATGACAACCACGAAAAAGGATTTGTAACGCGAAGTGAGATGAAGATGATCTTTGATGATGACAAGGTTTCCTATACGCTGGAAACGCCTGCCGGAAAGAAGATCGTAGTAGATGAAGACGCCGACGCGATTACCATAGAAGACGACCACTCAAACGTGGTTACCCTCGATAGTTCGGGGATTACTATGGAAAGTGCGGGAGATATTAACGTTAAGGCCTCAGGTGATTTAAACCTGGAGGGTATGAACGTAAGTGTGAAAGCCAATGCTGAATTCAAAGCCGAAGGAAGCGCAGGTGCCGAAGTATCAACCAGTGCTATTGCCGTACTCAAGGGATCTTTAGTGCAAATCAACTAGGGATGAGGATTGAGGGATGAGGTAAGACTCTGTACTCAATACTGAATACTGAATACTGAATAAAAAATAACAATATCAATAAACAATAAACACCATGTTACCAGCCGCCCGAATAAGTGATATGCACGTTTGCCCAATGGTCACAGGAGTAGTGCCTCATGTTGGAGGTCCGATCCTGCCGGCCGGTGAACCAACAGTCCTCATTGGAGGGCTCCCAGCAGCCCGCGTGGGCGATATGGCCACCTGTGTAGGACCACCGGATACCATTGCGATGGGTTCCTCCACCGTGTTGATCGGAGGAATGCCTGCAGCACGTATGGGCGATACAACTGCTCACGGTGGTACAATTGTCATGGGAGAACCAACAGTATTAATAGGATAATTATGAGTTTTAATCAGCCCTTTTTAGGCGAAGGATGGGGATTTCCTCCCCAGTTCAACAGAAGTGCCCAGACCGTTATAACCACGAGCGGCGAAGAGGATATCAAGAAAAGTCTTGAGATACTCTTATCTACACGCCTCGGCGAACGGGTCATGGTACCGGATTACGGATGCAACCTGGAAGAACTGCTCTTTCAACCGTTGGACCTTAGTTTGAAGACCTTCGTAAAGGACCTCATAAAAACAGCCATTCTATACCACGAACCACGTATAGATGTGCTTTCCATTGACATAGATACCACCAACGAACTAGCCGGAGAATTACTCATAAAGATCGATTACATGATCCGGATCACAAACTCAAGAGGAAACATGGTATATCCTTTCTACAAAGTGGAAGGAAGTGAAATATAGCATTGTACAATGGCTAAAGATTGTAAAGATATATTACTAATACGGGAGGGAACCTCTCAATCACAGCGCTTCTTAAAAGCACTGAATCCGGAGTATCTCAAACTTCATGATTTTAGTGCAGAGGATTGGGTGCTCTTTGCCTATTCGTTCGCACATCACGTGAATTTCTTTGAGACGAACGATCACAAAGTACCTGATGGAAACTGGGAGGAGCTTTTCAACTTGTTCGAACTCCCGGAGGAATTGCCGTTCCGCGGAACACCCGAGTATCAAAAAATTACGGAGAACGTAAAGAAGATCCTTGATGATTTTAAGAAAGATCAGGCTCTGACTCCTCACCTCACCCTGTTCGTTAGTTTTCTTGAACTCCTCTCTCTCAGCCAGAACAGATTCAACAAGCTGACCCAAAGACATCTGGACTTTTACTATAAAGAAGTCCTTCAAATAGAAAAAGAGCTTCCGAAACCGGACCAGGCCCATATCATCTTTGAACTTGCCAAGCGCATCGAAGATTACAAGGTCGAACAGGGTACCGAGTTGGATGCCGGTAAAGATCCCAATGGCGCTAATCTCGTTTTCGAGACCTTACAGGAGCTAATTGCCAACCGGGCAACCGTAGGAAGCATAAAAAGCATTTACAACGACACCAAGGACGACGAGGAGATCAAGGCTGCCCCGATAGCCAACTCACACGACGGAAACGGAGCCGAGTTCCCCGATGAAAACACATTCTGGCATCCGTTCGGTTATACCTCGCGTCAAAAAGAGTTTCCGAAACTTGAAGCCGCCAATATGGGATTCACACTGGCTTCACCGATGTTAGCCCTGGCGGAAGGCGAACGAAATGTGTCATTACATATTTCTTTCGATCCCCCCACCCTTTCGCCAATTAGTGCAGCGGATCTTATCGAAAACGTCGATATCTATTATACAGGTGAGAAAAAATGGGAAGGCCCGTTGTCTCTCCAGGAAAAACTCATATTTCTGGGCAGTGGAGCAAACGACTACCCTCTGGTCACCGAAGGCACGGAAGGAACGCTGAAACTGGTATTTCAGCTGGATCGAGACATGAAACCCTGGGCGGGCTATAATCCCGAAGTGCACCTGGAAAACTATCCAACATCAGATCCGTTGGTAAAAGTGGTCTTCAAGACGAATACCAAGAAGGGATATTCAATCTTTAGAAACGTGGTGCATCAACCCGTTGCAAAGATCACCGTAGAGGTTTCCGTTTCCGGTGTTCAGAGTTTGAACATAGAGAATGACACAGGAGTTCTCAAGCCAAATAAACCGTTTTATCCGTTCACTACACAACCAACGCGGCGGTCCAACTTCTACATCGATTATCCCGAGCTTTTTTCCAAGAACTGGGGTAAACTATGGGTGGATCTGCTGTGGAAAGGCACACCGTCTTCTTTTAAGTCACACTATGAGGCCTATAGAACCACCGACACAAATAGCCTTGCCGACTATACCGGTAGCATATTCATTTCTGAAGGTGACGATGAGGCGGACAATCAACCTGAAGACGGATTGGAAAACGACGGAGACGGAACTACTTCCGACGCCCGTTTAATGCTCGATCCCGACCCGGCCAACCTTATCGTAACAGGTGATGACTATTTCAAAGTAAGCCCATTCATTCTGCATAAAGAACTATGGGATGAGCGGCCTCCTGCCATCTCGATTTTCAACGATGACAATGAAGACGGGTTGTTCAATACATATCTGGAACTTGATAATGACAACTATACACTGGGCAAAGCCGGTCCGGTTCGTTTAGCGCTGAATCAGTCATTCTTACAGGAGTTATTCCCGAAGATATATGCACTTGCACTTGCAAGCACCGATCCGAACACACTTATCCCGAATGCCCCTTACATCCCGTTTGTTGAGACTATCAGTCTGAACTACTCGGCCAAGGAGTTTACGGATTTCACTGTGAAATCGGAGGAATCATATGAGGACAATCGCATCAGACTATTCCTTCATTCACCCTTCGGACAACATGAGGAACACGGATACTTGAAGGTAAAAAGTGTATCGGAGGAGATCCTTTCGATCAAAAGTGATGAGGCCAAAAGCGTGTGGCTCGTGCCGGATTACTGCCATGGCGGTGAACTTTATATTGGACTTGAAGATGCGAAGAACCTGGAAACCATGTCGCTGCTATTCCAAATACTGGAGGGCAGTGAGAATCCGGATGCCGATTCATTCGTTGGGAATCAGAAAGTCGAGTGGAGCGTACTATGCAATAACCACTGGATGGACCTTTCGGATTTCATACTGAGCAACAACATTGATAATTTCCTGAAATCAGGTATTGTTTCCTTTACAATCCCGCGACAGGCAACCACCGAAAACACCCGGCTTCCATCAGGATACCATTGGGTGCGAGCCAAGATACACAAGCAGTTTGATGCCGTATGTAAGGTATTAGACATTGTGTCACAGGCCGTCCTGTCACAGTTCAAGGACAACGATAATGACCTGGCTCACTTGCAGAATGGGCTGCCCGCAGGGACTATTGGTAAGCTGGTGAATCGCGTTCCTAAAGTTAAATCGGTATCCCAACCCTTCAACTCCTTTGGTGGGCGACCACTGGAAGAAGATACCTCGTTCTATCGACGTGTGAGCGAACGTCTTCGTCATAAGAACAGGGCCATAACGATCTGGGATTATGAACATCTGATTCTGCAGGAGTTCCCCGAAGTTTTTAAAGCGCTCTGTTTAAAACATACAAAAGACAACGATTCCTTATCCCCGGGAGATGTGACTGTGGTGGTCATTCCGGACATCGTAGATAAAAATGTCTTCGATATATATCAACCTCGCGTTAGCAAAGCCACTCTTAACGAAATTCAAGACTATGTAAACGCCCTCAACTCAATGCATGTCGAGGCCCAGGTGATAAATCCGGACTATGAAGAAATCACGGTAAGCCTAAATGTAAAGTTTCACAAAGGTTTCGATGAGAGTTTCTATGAGAAGGAAATGATCCTTGACATTCGAAAATTCTTATCGCCCTGGGCTTTCGACTCTACAAAGAATATTGTCTTCGGTACCGAACTACACGTCAGTGTACTCGTAGATTACCTGGAGGACCTCCCCTACGTAGATTACCTGGAGGACGTACTTCTGACCAAGACCGGAGAAAACAGTCCAAAACGTGTGATCGGGCCCTCAAAGCCCGGTGCCGTATTGGTTTCAGCCAAGACCCATAATGTTAATTCAATTACGAACATCTGTAACAAGACTCCCGAAGTGGAGGCCGAAAAATGTCAGTACTAGTTAAACATAAAAGCATACCCAAACAGGTAACCACCAGGGACGATCTGGATTTTGACTTCCTGCGCAAGGAGGGAATTAAGCATATCGAAACCATGGGAGGAGCTATTTGGACGGATTACAATTCGCACGATCCGGGTATCACCATGCTCGAAATGCTGTGTTATGCCATTACCGACCTCGGAATGCGTATTGACACCCCTATTGAGAATATCCTGAGCAGTGATGATGTCGCCAAGAAGATCAACAAACAATTCTATAAAGCTTCTGAAATCCTGCCTACAAAGCCGGTGAACGCTTATGACTATCGAAAGTTGTTCATTGACATAGACGGCGTAAAAAACTGCTGGCTCAGAAAATACGACAAGAAAGTATATGTGAACTGCCAGGATGACCAACTGAGCTACCATCCCAGTATCCAAAACGGATTGCCAAACAGCAAAAAGAAGGACTTTGATCTCAAAGGGCTATATAAACTGGTTGTTGATTTTGAAGACCTCGGTGTTTCTGAAATCGCAGATGTCCGTAAAGAGATTCGAAAGCGATATCACGCCAACCGAAACCTCTGTGAGGACCTTGTTACCATCGAACGGGTTAACACCCATCCACTAGCTATTTGTGCCGATATTGAGGTCGCTACGGATGCTGACGAGGAACTCGTCCATGCCACGGTCCTTTATCGGATCCAAAATTACCTTGCGACCAAGGTATACTTCTACTCCATCCAACAGATGTTGGAAAAGGGATATACTTCAACAGAGATCTTTGAAGGTCCTGTTCTCGATAACGGTTTTATTGACACCAAAGAACTAATGGCGGCCGAACTTCGCGACGAAGTGCGACTTTCCGATATCATCAATATCATCATGGAGGTGGAAGGCGTGAAATTGGTCAAGGACATTTCATTGGGTAATTGTGATGAGGAGAACGAACCGAAATCGATTATTTGCATTGATCCGGATACCAAGCCTGTCCTCTGTGATAAAAGTGTCTTCAACTACAACAAGGATGTACTTCCGCTATCCATTAACGACGACAAAGTAGCGGAATACCTGGGGCAGTTTGAAGAGGAAGATGCCGTGCAGAAATACAACGCCAGTAAAAACAAGGAACTGGAAATTCCTACCGGGAAGTATTCAAATCCCGGGGAATACACCACCATTCAGAATGACTTTCCGGATACCTATGGAATTACCAGTATTGGGATTCCCGGAAACCCTACCCGTATGCGAAAAGCCCTGGCTAAGCAGCTTCAGGGATATCTTTTGTTCTACGATCAGATGCTGGCCAGTTATTTCAAACACCTTGAAAAGATCAACGAGATCCTTGCAGTGAACGGAGAGCTTACGCAAACGTTCTTCACGCAAAGCGTAAAGGACATCGAAGGTCTGGAGGAACTGGTTTCCGATTACAGCATGAACAATGACGAAACGCTCACCGAAACCCTGTTCGAAAAACTGGACAACAATATCGAACGCAGGAACCGGGTGCTGGATCACCTTATTTCCCGCTTCGCCGAGCGATTCACAGACTACACCTTCGTCATGAAGACCATTTACGGTTCCAGCGCCGATGAGATCGTACTTCGAAACAAGGAAGATTTTCTGAGAGACTACAGTACAACAGGCTGCGAACGCGGTTCGGCCTTTAATTATTTTAGACAGCCACCGGCCAACCTTTGGAACACCACCAATGTTTCAGGCGTTCAAAAGCGGTTGTCCCGCTTGTTGGGTATTCTGGACTACTCGCGTCGCGACCTGAGCAGTTCGTATGTTGAGATCTTCGAGGCACTGAATCCGGAGAACGAAACGGTCTATCGTTGGCGTATTCGAAACAAAGACAACGAAATTGTTCTTTCGGCTACGGATGATTACTACGACGTATTCATTGCAACACGGGGTCTTTATTTTGCTGTTATTCAGCTTATTCAGACAAAACCTTACAACATCGAAGAAGCCTTCGAAGATCATCCCGACCCCGATGATATTGTTATCGACAACGTACACATTCGAAAAGACAATGCGAACAAATATTCATATGACGTTATAGACCCGAAAGTTACGGATACCAATCACCCTGATTATATCGTAGCTACGGATACCAATCTTTTCGATACGGCCGACGAGTTAAAAACAGCCCTGCTGGAAGTCATCGAATTCATGAAGTATGATTTCACGGAAGAAGGAATCTTCCTGGTGGAGCATATGCTTCTGCGTCCGGATGTCACGCAGAACAATCCGGATATCTCACTGTTCATGCCCGTTTGCACGGACGAATGTGAAAGTTGTGAACCATTGGACCCCTACTCCTATCGCGTAAGCATAATTATTCCGGGATTCACCCTGCGCTTTTACAATACTGATTTCAGAAACTATATGGAGAACATCATCCGGCAGGAAATGCCCGCACATGTGTTGGCCAAAATATGCTGGATAGGTTATCGGGAAGGCGAAGTGGAGCAAAGTGAAAACGACCTGCTCATCTTCGAAGAGGCCTGGAAGGAATATCTCCTCGCCAAAACCAACCTGACCCAGGAACAACCGGAACCCGAACTCAAAGCACTCATAGAGAGTATCTCCTCAATGAGTAATGTATATCCGACAGGACGCTTGTTCGACTGCGAAGACGAGGAAGAAGAACTCAGCGGAAAAGTAATACTAGGAAAAACGAATTTAGGATCACTATAAACAGATTGAGCCATGTCAAATAAATTAACCGAAATAACCACACAATATCGCCGATTCGCCAAGAATCAGGTGTTGACCGAGGCACACTTAAATCAGGTGCTCGACTATTTTGACGATCAGGACCGTCTGTCCAGAATTTGCCTTACCGGCGTAGGAATCGTATGTGGTTTCAAAGTGTCGTGCAATGAAGCCGGCGAGCTTGAGATCACCCAGGGAACAGGAGTCACTACAGACGGCGACCTGTTTCACCTGTACAAGTTGGATGAAGAGCTTGGAGGCAAGATCATCGATATTGAGAAACTCACGTACACCCACTACAGAGTATATGAAAATGATAAATCTCCGTATACCCCCTTCTTTTACCAGGGGGAAAACCAGATTGCTCTTTTTGAAGCACTCACCGAAGAAGGTGACGAAGATACCTTCCCCCTCTCCGAACTCGAAGCCAACGAAGGCCTCGCGGTTAAAGACGCGGTAGTACTGCTATATCTGGAAACCTACGAAAAGGAGCAGGATCTGTGTGTAAGCCTGACCTGCGATAATCAAGGGCTTGAAATTATTGGAAACTACAAGGTATTGCTGGTATCCAAACCCAATGCAGCCCACATTAAGAGTTTCGATACAACCCTTAGTGAGATCGATTACCAGGAACTGTTCTATCAACTTCCTGAGTTACTGTCCAATCGAGCCATTATGCTTAGAGAAGACTTTCACCACTATCCGGGGCTAAAGGATAAATTTGCTTCCGAAACCTTGAAGAACAATCTGATCAGTCGCGTACGCAACGCCTATGACACCTTGTTAAACGGCCTTGGACTCACGGAAATTCGCGATATCATAAATTTAAAACTGGACGATCTGTTCGCGTTTACTCCCGGTGATGTTCCACCTGATTTTCAGTATCGGTACGACCTTCTCAAGGACCTGGTAGCTACCTATCATGAAATTCAATTATTGCTGGCTGAAGCTGAAGCCACGCGCTGTTGCACCGATCTGAATGCGTTTCCGAAGCACCTGATGCTGGGTGAAGTTGAACGCACCGGAACCTGCTTCCAATTCAGACATGGATTCTATCGATCTGCAGCCATCACAGGAACTCAAAAGATTTGCGGTGATTGTGATCCGGTGGAGGTCACTTCGACCTCCAATCATACAGTACCTGAATTGGTCATCGACTTCTCTCAGGCAAACCTGGATGTTTGTTATTCGGAAAACACAGATACCCAACGACTAAGAAGCCTTATTCAACGGGCAGTTCTCACACTTACCAACTACAACGCCAACTATACCTTTATCAAAGTGACACCGTCCATGGACCTTGGAGCTCTGAGCAATAAGGCGATTCCCTTCTACTACAACGTAGGGAATAAGATCATTGCCTCCTGGGACTTCGACAAGACCATAAGTGGCCGGCAACGAATGAACAACAGCTATCACGAAGGCCATCTTCGTATCAAACGGCCGCTTAAGTTCTGTATCGACCATGATTTCTACCGTATCGAAGGACATCAGGGAATGAACTACCAGGATGTACTGTCAATTCTCGGTCAGATAAAAGAAGAAAATGCACTATCGTTCAATGTAGTGGCATTACCGGTAAACGCTACCGAAGCCCAGGAGATCGTTGAAAATTACACTTCCTACTACCTGGAGCGCAACGTAGGTCTTGAGCATAAGGCGGGCGTTGTTCCCGGAGGAACTTTCATTATCATCTACATTGAAGGAGAATACGATGCCTATCCATATCCGTATGGCTATGGATATCCGTACGGATATCCTTCCGGCGGAGGAACACCTTTTGGAGGTGATTTTGAGGTCATTGCAGAAAACGGTGAACCTCAGGTTGTCTTTAATCCAGTAGTAGCGGACTTCATGCTTCCGTACCTCTGCTGTGACGAAAGTTTTATTGAATTGATGCTTCCGGTTAATCACCTGTGCTTCACACCTCAAACGCAGCCATTACTCTTTGAGGTGAACCCGAAAGGTGGATTCGTTTCCGCTGCAGTTGAGCCCGGGCTCAACGGCGGAGTGGAACGCAATGAAGCAGGTCGCTTTGTGTTCAATCCGAATTTAGTAAGCGAAGAATTATACGGTCAGGAAATTCATTTCAGAGTTAACAATCTTGAAACCGATTGTGTTATCACCATAGAACCACAACCCGTATTTGGAGTTACGGTGGCATCCATAAACTACGACCGGCCAAACAACCTTGCAGAGGTGATCTTTGAGATCATCCCTCAGTCCATTAATGATGGACAATCCTTTGTCTGGGACTTTGGTGATGGAACTCCGGCGGCCGTAGATACCGAATTGATCATATCTCATACATACGATCTGGGTGCTCTTGATGGAGACAGCGTTACTGTTACCACCAATGCAACCAATGGCGAATGTATTTCGGAAGTGGTAACTCCAATTACCTTCGAACTGATCGCGGAAATATCTCTGGATGAAACCGAGTATTGTCGCAATGACGAATCATTCCATCCATTCAACATAGTACCACCGGATGCGAATCCGGTGATAGAAGGTCCCGGTGTGATTGAGCAGGCAGGCGTATTCCTGTTCGCTCCCGCCAATGTTCCTTCCAGTGTAACCGTGGTTAGCTTCACAGTGGACGGTCATCCTTCAGGATTCACAGTCACTATGAACGAGGCTCCAAGAGCTGCCTTTACTCATGAAGTTACAGCCGATGATCTCATCCTTAGTAACGAATCCAATAACATGGACAGATATACCTGGGTGGTTGATGGCGAGGTGATTGAAAGAGCCAATCGTACCAATGTGGTGCGAAGCCTTGAAAACTTCACCACAAATACTATTGAGGTATCTCTTACGGCACATAGTGAAGACTGTGGACTTGACACTGTAGTTCAGGAAATAGAGATTCGACGCGAACTAAGTTGCGAAGAAGAGGCACGGAATTTCGTGAATGATTCAATCATACGCCTGCAAGCTTTTCAAAATAATACCGCTTTCGCGAACATTATTCCTGCATCACGTGATTCCTTCCGCTTGGCTGTAGACAATTACCGCCTTGTGGAGAGTGACCTGGAAACCTTCCTTTCCGGAGATCGCAATCCGGATCTTATGGAAATGTATACGTTCAGCGGATTCAGAACAATGACACAAGCCATTCTGGAGGCACCCAGTCGTTTCGAGCGACTCATGTTACCACAACTGGTAGAAATGCAACTGGATCTCTTCTACCGTATCCTGGGTTGTCAGGATTCCGCGATGATTGTCGGGTCCAGAGGTATCATTGACGAGGTATTTGCCAATGCCTTTATCCCATTGTTCAGCGGGGTACTTCAAAATGGAGTGAATCTAGATCCAACCGGGGCCATTAGAGAAGTTCTGCAGATTGCACTTAATCAGTATTCGGACTTCCCGTTCATAGTAAGTCGAACTACTGAATTAATAAGATTATTGAGGTAATTACGTGAACGATCATTTATTACATAGCATCCAAAAAGTACTCCTTGAAGTGAATGTCAACTCTTCGGATTTGGCATATCACCTCAAGGATAACCTGGAGGAATTTCTTCAGGAACAGGTGTTTCCATATATCGAGTCCTACTTTGGAGCTCTGGACCTGCCGGATGACATGGATGCCCAAATTGATGAGGTCACTCTTAATCTGCATTCGGAGGCTTCCCTGGACATAACGGAGCTCAAGGCACAAATTGGGCGGCAGTTGGAAAAGGTATTCATTACAAACGGAAGCCTTCATTCCAAAGAGCCTTCACAAGCTCTTAAAGTGCTTCCGTCCGGCAAGAAGAAAAGCGACACATTGTTGCACTTCCTGGAGCATGGGAGGTACCCCTGGTGGGTTTTGGATGTAAACGACCCGGAGGTAGGCGTGGATGCATTGTTATATGATTGTATTGAGGACACTTCATTCATAAAATCTCTGGGCAAGCTACTCAAGTCAGAGACCACCCGCAGGCGCATGGTGCTGCAATTATCGGACGCCTTCAAGGGATTGTTGCTTCCGCGATTGGCTCGCAAGCCGGAACTACTTTCTTTCCTCAAAAAAGAAGAATTTGTCACGCTTATTGGTGAGTTGGCGCCACCTGTAAAACAGCATGTGTGGTATTTCCTCATCGAAACCGCACTAACAGGTGAGGCCACTCCTTTATACACATCCATTGGGAACAGACCGGAGTTATTCACTCAACTTGACCCGAAAGATACCAGCATTCTGGAAGTGCTGGGCGAGGCCATCAACGAGTCCTATGGCGGATTGATTGAGAATAATGAATCGGAACTCGGGGATGATGAAATTGAGATCTCCTTTATTTCTTCGGAATGGAATGACGAGAGTGACCCCGATTCGGAAATTCTGTTTGTTCCTTCGGATGACTCGTCGGACCCGGCAATTTTGGAGGATGATTCGGAAGATATCATTTCTGAAGAGTCTCCTACTTCTTCTGAAGTACAACCCCAACAGCAAAAAGCTCCGGAAACGGAGGATTCATCAGTTCCGAAATCGGATTCCGAAGTAATTGAGGCGTCGGAAAAAGGAGAATTGACAGATGAAGATGCACTCGATTCACCCGTTTCCTCTCCCACCGACGCTTCACAGAACTCAAAGGAGTCTAACGATGTAGAATCAAGTTCAACGGCTCCTGCAGATGACCAAAAACAGGAAAAGGAACTAACGGAGGCCGATCGGAATGGTACTCGGGAGGATGAGCATATCAAAAACGAACGTGAACAAGGCGACGCGCGTACCGCTATGGGCGATAAAAAGTCTAACGAAAGTACACCGACAACCTCATCCCAAAGTGAGGCCACGAAGGAGATGGACGCAAAATCATCATCCGGGGATACTGAACAATCAAATTCGGAAATCTTCGACTTGAATACAGGGACTTCATACTACGCGAACAATGCGGGGCTTGTACTCCTGCATCCATTTATAAAGCCGTTCCTTGGAAACTGTGGACTTCTTGACGGTAAATCAATCGTCGATATAGATATGGCCGTTCATCTACTCCACTATGTGGCAACGGGCAATGAGCAACAATACGAGCACCTGCACCTCATGGAAAAGTTCTTCTGTGGAGTACCTCCGGAATTCTCGATAAGCCGGGAAGTCGTCTTAAGTGATGAGTTGACCGAAAAAGCGCACGAATTGCTGGATTCAATCATGGGGCATTTGCCGCAACTCAAAAGCACCTCCCTGGATCTGTTGCGCAACGAGTTCTTGCAGCGACCCGGAAAACTGGTATTGGATCACGATGGACCGAAATTAATCGTAGAACGAAAAACCCAGGATATTTTACTGGACAACCTCCCCTGGAATCTTTCGATAGTGAAGTTTCCATGGCATAAGAAACTGTTCTTTGTGGATTGGTAAAACGACAGTCATGAAAAGTATATCAAAAGACGAGCTAAACATTTTTGACGAGCAAAAAGCAGCCTTCCGGTTTCTGTTCGAAACAGTGAATCTGGATGATGTGGTTTTTGTGGGTGGCGTTGCTGATTACCTCAACCTTAGGGATCATTTCGAACTGCCCGTGCATGATATCGATATTTCATACTACAATGATCAGGTGATAGAAGACCTGTCACAAAAAATATCACTGGAAAAACACAACAGCAGGTTTTATGATTGCGATAGTTATGAAGTCCATATAGGAAAGTTCTACATCGGCAAAAAGAGAGTACATTTTGATCTCTTCCGGCCAAATTTCAGCTATTGTGGTATCGCGACTTCGGAGCTCTTAGGGCGAACTGTTCAGCATTCCTGCTTTGACACCATGCGAAGGCTGCACAACGATCATATAAGTCAGTTTACATCAAAGGCCACTGCCCAGGATTATAATTGGAATCGATTGTACAAACACAGTCGAAAAGCAGGGCTCTACAATCTCATCGCCTATCGAAAAGAAAAAGGAACAAACGAAATAAAAGAATCGCTACATGTCTGAACAACCCAAGCTCATATACAGTCTTAGCGCCCGACCGCTTATCAATGATCGATGGTCACAGGGAAACCGCCTCAAGGAAACGGTTTATATGACCGCCCTTAGCATCCTCTACAGCCACATATGGTACAAGGACATCGAATTATATGTGGATGATACCGCTTTTCAATTCCTTCATATGTTGCCATGTAGGGTCACACGCATGCCTGTTGAAAACGACACTGAGCTATGGATGAAATCCAAAATTCAGGCGATTCAGCGACAAACAAAACCATTCGTACATCTCGACACGGATGTGTTCATTACAAAGCACATTCCTTTTGACTTTGAACATTGTATGCTGGAGCGCAAAGAAGACAGCTATGCACTTCATTACAAGAGTCAGGTGGCCTTCTTTTCAAAATTCGCGGGTCATCTCCCCCATTGGAATCCCAGCCTTGGCTATGCCCATAACTGCGGGATAGTCGGGTTCCAGTCAATGGAGCTAAAGAACAAGTTCGTTCGAGCATATTACGAACTGGAACGCATCTACCAGGAGCACCGCAAGGAATACCAGCCCCTCAAACAGTTGTGCTATGAACCATGCATTGTAATAGAACAATACAACCTGGCCAGCCTTCTTGATTATGAAGGTATTGAGCCCACACTGCTCCTTTCCGGTAATTCGTTGACACGACAGTCACAGCAATCACGGGAATTGGGGTACAATCACCTATATGGAGTTTCGAAATACAAACAGAACATTGTTGCCGAGATCGAGCATCAATTGTACAAGATATTTCCTTATTGGTATGCGCAGATAAAGATGGGACTTGAAGACAAAGGGCTTCTGCCCAAACCAAAGAAAATAGCCATTTAAACGAATCTATGAAACGCGTAAGAAAAAGAAGCAAGCCAAGGCCCGAGACGGCGTCCCGGGAGAGCACTTTTTTTCCCGGGATCCAAGCCAAGCTCAAGGTAGGAACTCCCGGAGATCGCTATGAGGTAGAAGCCGATAAAATGGCAGACAAAGTCGTTGCGGGATCCGATCGTGCGGATACCGTACAAAAAATGGAGGAAGACGAGGGCGCCGTACAGCAAAAGCCTCTGGCAGAATCTGTAACTACACTCCACAAGGGTGATTTACAGCGTGAAGCGGAACCCCTTCAGCGTATGGAGGAAGAGGAGGCAGCACAGGCTCAGGAAGAGGAAGAAGCGGCTCAAATGCAGGAAGAGGAAGAGGCGGCACAAGCTCAGGAAGAGGAAGAAGCAGCACAAATGCAGGAAGAAGAAGAGGCGGCACAGGCTCAGGAAGAAGAGGAAGCTGCCCAAGCCCAGGAGGAGGAAGAAGCGGTACAGGCTAAGACCAGTGCTTCCTCAGGGTCCAAAACCCAAATAAGCAACACACTTAAAAACAGTAAAGGAGGGGGATCACCCCTGGACACACAAGTAAGGGGTGAAATGGAACACGGATTTGGAGTCGACTTCAGCAATATTCGAATTCATACCGGTTCGCAGGCCGGGGAGATGAGCTCTCATTTAAGAGCGCAGGCATTTACCCATGGCAACCACATTTATTTCAATCAGGGGAAATACAACCCGGATTCGAAAAAAGGGAAGCATCTCCTGGCGCATGAATTGACCCATACGATTCAGCAAGGTGCCGCGGGAAATTTCATACAGCCTAAACTAACAGTGGACGACAAGTACCCACAGAAATACGTGGATGACTTACAGGATAATCCCAAAGGCACCGATCCTTCCAAATCCCTGTCCACGCAAGACCGGTTAAAGCTTGTAAAAACACAATTGGGCAAGATAAGTCCTGATTTCAGCGTAAAAGCCACCGGCGACGTAACTCCTACCCACTCGAAATCAGAAGATGAACTTAAGAAAGGTTCCAAAGGAACGGGCTCATGTTGTATGCATGTACTAACAAGACCAAAAAGTAACAACTGGAATATCATTGTCTCAGATCATTTCGCTCCTCACACCAATGAAGACCGAAAGACAGTGCACATAAACTCCAATCTGAATCCCCTCCAGTTCGGAGCTCACAATAAAAAAGGAGATAAACTGGACTACTCTTCCAATCCCGAGATCATCTTAGGGCACGAACTCTGCGGACACGCCTCTTTGATGGAGATCGGAGCTCATGCCGAAGGACAGAGAGCGACGTCCCAGGTCCATGATTCTACGATCAAACTGGAAAACGAAATTGCCAAGGGCGTAGGTAAAAAGGGAGATCAACTTCGAGGGTTTGCCTCGGACGGACCGCATAAAGGTGAGTCTTTCGGTCAGGGATTAGTCATCAACTACGGTTTCAATAAAACCAGTATTTCCCATTTGGACCAAAGCGAAAGAGACAAACTCACACTCATCTCTGATGTTATAAGAAGACAGGACCTTTTTGTGGAATTGAGAGGTCATTCGGATAACGTAGGAAGTGAATCCGCAAAACAGAAGGTAAGCGACCGCAGAGCTAAGAATGTTTTTCTATTCCTGCGGAAACTGGGCGTATCCCGAAAAGCCGAGGTGGAACTTTCAGACACCAAAACGATCAAAGTAAATCGCTTTGTGCTTAAGGGAATGTCGGACAAAGAACCATTGAAGAGTTTTGACCCGGTCACCGAACAGCACAAACTTCGCAGAGTAGACATTATTGTTTCCTCCTTCCCTGCCGGGCTTTCGGAGCTTCCGAAGGGAATCAAGAAAAAAGACAAAGCCGAACTCGCCAAGGCAGATCCGGTAAAAGAGCCCGGAGCTGTGCAGGACCTCATTGATAAAGGTACACCGTGTGAGAAACACCTGGCCGAGAAAGCATATCGATAATAAAAAACTTTAGATACTATTAAAACCGAAAACCAATGAAAACAAAAATCACTGCCCTTCTATTGTTTGTGAGCGTCGTATTTAGTGCTTGCGTAAGCACATTCGATCAGTTTACATTCGATGAAACAAAGGCCACAAAAGTACAGATGGAAAGCCTTATGAATAAGGCAACGACACCTTACAGCGATAATCTGTCGGACATCAATGCGCTAAAGACGCAAATGCAGAATATGCTGACCTACGAACGGAACAAGCAGAACAATACAATAAATCGCAAAATGTGGGAGCTAATTACTCGAGAGGGTTCCACCATCAATGACTTTTTTAAAACCTGGGAAAGCCAGGGTACTATGAGTCAACCTTTTATCGATGAGTTTAAGCCTCAAATCAACGAGATATTCGATCTCATGATCGACTATGAATCGAAGAAAGACAAGCAAGCAGAAAATGCCTTGCGCCAAATTCTAAGCGCTGCCACCAACTAAAATATAACATCATGGATTTTGAAAAGATTTTTAAAGATTTAAAGGACGAATTGCTCTCAATGGTCAAAGACAAATTCGATGAAGAAAGTCAGAGTGTGAAAAACGATATTTCTGCCTTTTTCGATTCGGCCAAAGAGAAGCTAAAACGATGGACAGAACTCTTCGTAGACGGTGTCATTACCCGTGAAGAGTTCGAACTGTTACTCAAAAGTCAAAAGGATCTGGTCATTATGAAAACATTGCATAAGGCCGGTATTTCAGCCATTAGTCTGGGACATTTTAAAAATGCCGTAATCAGTATGATTGTGGATAAAGTATCCGGAGTAATTAACCAATAGCCGCTTTTGAAAACAGCGGTATAAACCTAAACGAGTTTTAGTTATCCCGGCATGGTATAAAACGTGCCGGGCAGTATACATTCTGAACTATGAGCAAGTAGGCCGTAATCAATGAAAACGCCTCCAAAACATACTTCCAAGGGAACACCCAATGCCCTGGTTCACAACCGGACCAATGATACCTTTTTTGGTGTTCAGGCAAAACTATCGGTGGGTAAACCCGGAGATGTCTATGAACAGGAGGCGGATACCATGGCTGAAAAAGTGGTGGAACGAACCAACAATCGGACCACCTCCAGAACGGAACCGTTCTTCCCGGGAAGTACTTCGACTCCCGTCCAAACAAAACCAGAAAGTCCCTTTGTACAGGAGAAGCCACTAGCTTCCAGCGTAACGCCGGTGGTTCAGTTAGAATCGGCTGAAGAAGAGTCGGTCCAGGAAAAATGTGACGCCTGCGAAAAAGAGAAGGTGCAACGCATGCCTTTTGAAGACCTTCAAAAACAGGAAGAGGAAGAAGCGGCTCAAACCAAGGAAATTCAATTACAGGAGGAAGAAGAAGCACAGGCCCAGGAAGAAGAGGAAGCACAAACTAAAGAAATCCAACTGCAAGAAGAGGAAGAGGCGCAGGCACAGGAAGAAGAGGAAGCACAGGCGCAAGAGGAAGAAGAGGCTGCCCAGGCCAAAGAAAGCGTGCAACTGGAAGGAGAGGAAGAAGAAGCACAGGCTCAGGAGGAAGAGGAAGCCCAAACGCTTCAGATGATGGAGGAAGAAGAAGCGCAAACGAAAGAAAGTGTGCAGTTGGAAGGTGAAGAAGAGGAAGCCCAGACCAAAGAAGTCCAACTACAGGAGGAAGAAGAAGCGCAAGCTCAGGAAGAGGAAGAAGCACAGGCTAAAGCCGTCAATCCAGGCGCGCCCAGAGCAAGCCTGAGTAAGGATATTGGTGATGCAAGAGGCAAAGGAAGTCCCCTAAAAGAAGGTGTAAAGCAGCAAATGGAGTCCGGTTTTGGCGCTGATTTCAGTGGAGTTCGGGTACACACCGACAGTAAGTCGGCCGAAATGAACAAGGAACTGGGTGCCAAAGCATTTACCGCCAAGAACGATATTTTCTTCAACGAAGGACAATTTAACCCGGCCACCAAGGAAGGACAAACCCTGCTAGCCCATGAGTTAACACATACCCTTCAACAGGGAGCTTCAGGAGCTAAAACCGGCATGGAAGAGACTGAGACGGGAGGAGAGAACAGCACATCCAGCGCTTCCGGAGGAGGAACCCAGGCCGATCCGTCACAACCTGCCGAAGAAGTTCCGGCAGAAACCGGTGACGTAGCTACCGAAGATGCTGCGGTGGAAGGCGCAGAAGGTGCTGAAGTACCGGCAGAGGGTGCTGAAGGTGACGGTGAAGGGAAAGAAGCGCAGGAAGGTAAAGGCAAGGGCAAGAAAAAAGGAAAAGGCAAGGGAGACGCGAAAACCACACCACGAAGCCCGGAAGAAGATCCCAACTTTAAGAAAATGGAGGGTCGTGTGGAAGACAGATCCACACAGCAGCAGGCGCATGAACCGGCAGAGGCCAGTGCGGGCGCCGCGCAGAGTGCTGCAGTATCACCGGCCAACGAGCGGGATAGTATGGCGCAGTCCGGTCAGGTAGATCAGATGGACGAGGCCGAAGCCGGAGAATTCAGCGCCGAGGACTTCAAGGCGAAGCTCATGGAGCGCATCGAAGGCATGCAGTTACCCGCCAACCAGGAAGAAGCCGACGATTTTGAGGACAATAACAACATTGATGAGGTAAATCAGGCCGCTATGGGCGATGTTCAGGGAGAACAGGCTGCCGCTTCAGGTGCTATTGAGCAAACCTCCCAGGCAGAACCAAACCCGGACGCAATACCTGAAAGAGAGGTAACTCCCCTACCCGAAGCGCCGATCGGAGAACAACCGGCCGCGGTTAATCCGGAACAGGCCATGCCACCGAAACGAGGCGCCGCCGAAGTAGAAACACCGCTTCAGGACAATGCAGCCGAGGTAGATCAACAAATGGAGGACAATGAGATCACCGAGGAGCAACTTGCCAATTCCAATGAGCCCAAATTCCAGGAGGCTCTAAGTTCGAAGAAAACAGCCCAGGAAGACGCTGCCACGCGTCCTACCCAATTGCGACAACAGGAAGCAGCTACCCGTCAGGGTGCAGAAGCCCAGGCCACAGCCAACGCCGATGCAAGCTTACAAGGTATGCATCAGGACCGTGCCAACCTGCTTAACCAGGTGACTGCCGATCAACAAACAACGGGGACAACCGATACGGCAGAACGTCAACGTATCGCAGATGAGATAAACACCATCTACGAAAACACCAAGACAGATGTAGAAACCATATTAAGTGATCTCGACACGGAAGTCAGTCAAAAATTCTCGGCCGGAACGGCTACTGCCAAGCAGAAATTTGAGGACTATGTGGATCGAAAAATGGACGCCTACAAATCACGGCGTTATAGTGGCTTGACCGGTAAAGGAAGGTGGTTGAAGGACAAATTTGCCGGTATGCCCGACGAAGTGAATGAGTTCTTTGTAGATGGAAAACAAGAGTTCATTGATCACATGGACACGGTAATTACCGAAGTGGCTAACATTGTCGCGACCAAGCTCAATGAGGCCAAAACGAGGATCAGCACCGGAAAACAAGAAGTTGAAGACTACGTAAACGCCCTACCCGAAAATCTACAGCAAATTGGTCGGGACGCCGCTGACGAGATCAATACCAAGTTCGATGAGCTTGAAGAGTCCGTGAACAGTAAACAGGATGAACTCATTGATAGTCTGGCCGATCAGTACAATGCTGCTCTTGAAGAAGTAGACGCCCGCATCGAAGAAATGAAGGCTGCCAACCGCGGACTCATCGACATGGCGTTGGATGCTATTGCCGGAGTGATCAAGACGATCATCGAGATCAAGAACATGCTTACGGAGCTTCTCGCGGGTGCCATAAGTGCTATAGGAGCGATTATTTCAGATCCGATTGGTTTCCTCGGAAATCTGATCTCCGGAATAGGACAAGGATTTACCAATTTCGGAGCAAACATATTAACGCACCTGCAAAGTGGTTTGATCCAGTGGTTAACAGGAACCCTCGGCCCTGTGGGAATTACCATTCCGGACGATCTCTTCAGTCTGAAGGGAATATTCAGCCTTGTGGCCCAGATACTGGGTATCACCTGGGATTTCATTCGAAGAAAAGCAGTGAAACTGCTTGGAGAGCCTATGGTTCAGGCGCTTGAGACCGGTTTTGAGATCTTCATGATTATTAAGAACGACGGAATCAACGGCCTTTGGGAATATCTGAAAGAGCAGTTCAATGATCTCAAGGAAACTGTGATCGACGCTATTAAGAGTATGGTGATCACCACGGTGATCGAAGCCGGTATCAAGTGGGTTCTGGGACTCATGAATCCTGCCTCTGCCTTTGTCAAGGCTTGTATGATGATCATCGATGTTGTACGTTTCTTCATTGAGCGCGGAAGTCAGATCATCGAATTGGTAAAGGCCTTTGTGGATGGCGTGAAAGCCGTAGCTTCCGGATCTGTTTCAGCTGTGGCAGCAGCCATAGAGAATGCCCTGGCTCGTGCCTTACCGGTGGTCATTGGATTCCTGGCCTCCTTGCTTGGAATTGGAGGATTGGCGCGCAAGGTTCAGAAGATCATAGGTAAGATTAGAAAGCGTATCGATAAGGCGGTGGATAAATTAATCATGAAGGCTAAGTCGGCATTCAAGGGATTGGTGAAGAAAGGTAAGGCAAAGGCCAAAGGATTACTTCAAAGCTTTGTCGACTGGCTAGGATTCAAGAAAACATTTAAAACGGCTGATAAGAAGAGCCACAAACTTTATGTAAAAGGAGAAGGCAAGAACGCTGAATTGTGGGTGCAGAGTACACCTAAGAAGGTTAAAGACCTGCTGGACAATCACCCGGATCAAAGCAATCCGGCATTGGGTGAGGCCAGAAAGCACATGAATGATTTCTATGCCTCAGCTCCGGAACTGGCCAAGTTGGACGCTCAGTATGAAACTGCCACCGGTGCAAAGCAGAAAACTATAGCCGGTAAGATCAGAAAACACATTGAAGGCGTTACGGGAACTGTTACCAAATTAGCAGAAGCCCTTAAGACCCTGGGAATTGATGGAACCATGGATGCAACCGTACTGACCAAGATCGATCCAAACTCAGGTAAACTATTGACCAGTAAATCGGCCAAACCACTTACGGCACTACCCGGCAATACCAAAGGAAATCCAAATGCAGCAGGTGCCGGTGACATTCCGGGCTGGCCGCACCTGACCAAGGTCAAAAACTCCGGAGTGGACGATAAGATCTTTGACAAGTATGTTCGTTTCCATATCATTCATGATCAAATGCATGGACCGGCTAACGATACTAACCTTGTAGCTGCCACCAAGGATGCCAACAACGATTACTACCGAAATGTTGAAATTCAAATTCTAAGGAAACTATACACCCCGGGAACTATTATGTACCTCGACGTGACCCTTAGCTATCATGGTTCATTCCCGGAATTCTTACACAAGGCAACAGCAAACTGGGGTTATATGAAGTTAGATCCCAGAACTAATGATCCTGTTCCGGATACGTCAAAGACCGGTGGTTCTAAAACGGTAACCAGTGACGCTCCACCTGCGGTTACCGGACCGGTTACCGTGAAGCTTCATGGTAAAGGACGTAGTCAGCTCACCAGTGCTCCAATTAAATTACCTGTGAGTACTGCACGCAGACTGGTAGAAGCCTTGAAAGCTCATAAGACATTGGACGTATATTCTGCTATTGACCTGTACTACACTGCCAGCGTAATGTATACGGCAACAGCCAACCCAAAACCATTCAGCACTTATAAGGCACAGGACAAAGCGGCTATTGCAAGCCTTGTTGCAGCAAACCCGAACATTGATTTAACTCCCATCTAAACATGAAAAACTACATAGCCCTCTTCGAAAATATAATTGAGGATCTTAAGACCGGTGAAGACAAGAATCTGATAGAGGTTTTGGAACTGGATTTCAGGACCAGTCATGAAGATCAGGACGATATCGCTTACACCTCTAAAGAAATTGGATTGGAATTATCCGCTGAACTACTGGAGTTCTATACGCAAATTCATTTGGTAACAATACGATGGCGACTTAAAAGCCTGCCTGGAACTGACTCGTATGACGAGATGACGACTGACCTGATTTCAGGCTCTATTAACATTGTTCCATACTACACAATGCTCACCGGTGATGAAGAAGATTACTGGAAGGGCAAACTCTGGTTTGAGTACGACGATGCTGAGCTTAAGGAAGATATGCAGCTTCTAAAGCCATTTGACTACTACTACAGTGACGATTCGAATTGTGCATGCCTTCAGGTACATGACGGGGTTGTAACACCTGCTCTTTCACATTTTGGAAACGAGGCTGGGTTACTGGACATGGGGATTACTATGGACAAGTACCTTTCCTTGTTATCTAAATCAAGAGGATTTCTTTTCTGGCCACGTGCATACCTATCAGAAAACAGTGCATTTAGAAAGCAGTATGATAAATATATGCCAAAGCTGTTTGAGGATACATCGTTACTGTGATGAAACAGGAATATACCCTTGCCCTCACTAATAATCTCAATAAATTAACCAAAACCATAAAATCAGCCATACCGAACCAGCCACAACTTGAAAGTATTTGGAACATCCACATCGGCTAACGGAACAGCAGCCAACCGATTCGATAAGGGAAACACACCGTTCTTTCCCGCACAGGCCAAACTTGCTTTTGGTAAGGCAGGAGACGCTTACGAACGGGAGGCCGATGCAATGGCAGATAAGGTAGTTGCCAAATCAAGTGCGACCCAGGATACTACCCCTGCTCCTACTTTCTTCCCCCCTGCCGCTCCAACAATTCAAACCTTTTCTCAGGACACCGCGGTTCAAAAAGAAGAAGCCGAAGAAATCCAGGAAAAGCCACTGGCCGAGCAGATTACACCCGTAGTACAACTTATGGCGGATGACGATGAGAGTGTACAACAAAAGTGCGACGCCTGTGCGGCAGAAGAGCAAAACGTTCAGCAAAAGCCCTTTGAGGAAATTCAACAGCGATCCCATCGAAATACTACCTCATCAGGTTCATTAGAACAAAGCCTTTCTCAATCCCGTGGTGGCGGTACTCCAATGAGCTCTCACACCCGCTCGGAAATGGAGTCCGGCTTTGGGGCTGATTTTAGCAGTGTACGCATTCATACCAATGATACTGCTGTTCAAATGAACAGGGACCTGGGTTCTCATGCCTTTACCAGTGGTAGTGACATCTATTTCAACGAAGGTCGCTATGCTCCGGATACCACTTCAGGGAAGCATCTCCTGGCCCATGAACTAACGCATACAGTTCAGCAAGGTGCTACCGGAGCTGTCCAAAAGAAAGAGCAATACCCTAAATTATCCCGTCTTAAGACTCACGTCTCACATATCCAACGCAAATCGCTGCTGGCACAGCAAAGTCTGCTTCAGTTTCAGCAATCGGGAGACATTCAGGCCATTCAACAATTCAATCCACTGGACATTCTGGGATCGGTGACCGACATTGCCGAATATCTCGACCTAACCTTGCCGGAGAGCCCTATAGAAGCCCTGAATATGCTCATCGATGCTATGGAAGATTCACGGGTAAGGCCATTTCTTTCGGTAGTGCCGGGTTACGCACAATCCCTGTTAATCCTGAAGTCAACGCTGGCCTTGTTGGAGGCGATTCAGTGGGCTATTGACAACCAGGAGGCGATTGTCGAAGAGGTGATTTCCTTTGTTGAAGAAGGCCTTGGTGCTGTAGAGGGTATCGTTCGGGAACAACTCTACAACCTGTTTGCGCCACTGGACGAACGGCATTTTGACATTATTTGGCATGTGCATATGCTTCCGCAACTGGAGCATATGTTGGAAAATCCGAGAGAAGTTATTTACAACGCCATCTACGAACAAATAAATCCGTTCGCAGGAATAGGTACACTGCTGGACCCACAGCCACACGGGCTGGGTCAGAACCTTATTAATATTTGGAATCACATTACGGGGATTTTCTCTAACATGTCCAATCTTGAACTAAGCCTGGCCATTGATGATATCCTGAACTTACAACGAGAAGTAGCCGCCCTGGCCAATCGTTTCTACGGCTGGGTAGCCATTGTGATCATCGCGGCAGAAACCATAATCGGAGCTGGAGGTATCGGGGCAATTACCGCCGGTACTGCCACAGCCGCCGGAGCCGCTGCCGGATTCGGAGCCGGACTCGCCACCGCCGGGACCATAGGTGAAGTCCTGCTGGCCGCGACCATTGCGACCGACCTTGCTGTATTATTCAAAAGCTTCTTTAGTCTCCACGCTGTAGATAGTATGCTGGTCGATGACGAAAAAATGCAGCAAAACAATATCTACTATGGTCGTATCGCTCAAACGTCCATGTCTACAGGAATCATGGTGGCCCTATTGGTTATTGCCTGGCTGGGCGCTAAGGTAGCGGAAGGGTTTGTAGCCCGCCTGGTTCAGCGTCTGCCGGAAGGCATACAAGAAATTCTGGAACACGTTCGCATTGGGATGCGCGACGGCCGGGGGGCGGCACGCGCCGAAGGGGAACCACCGAATGTACGATCGAATCCTCCCGAGCTCGAAGCGGAATTCAGTATGCTGAGAGAACGGGTAAACAATCCGGAGAATGTCCGTCCGGTTTCGGATGCGGAACTTGCTACGCGCTATGATGTCGAGGTTTCCGTAGGAGAACATACCTATCGCCGAAGAACTTCCGATGGAAGATGGTGTCGTTTCTCTACCCCCGTATGCGGGTTGGAAATCGATGGTGTAAATCTTCCGGAGGGAACACTACCACAGCTACCGGCCGAACTTCAGGTGGGTGAGAATGTTTCCATACCCTACCAGGGACAGCGCAGAGCTCAGGTAACCGGTCGAAGAACCGTGACCATTGAAGGGCAAGACATAGAAATGATCGATTTCCGCATCTCCCGGGATACGCGTCGTGGATTTGACGGTGAGTCCAATGTGAGCTTTTCAGAAATGGATGTGCGCCAATGGATGGATGACGGGGATTTGATACGATGGACCGAAGAACGTACTCGATTGATGAACAACAGACCTCCTTACCGGGATGGACTGGTAGATGAAGTATGGGAAGGTGCGATGGACGCCGATGGAAGAGTATGGGATCCCGATCCAAATGGCAATGGCAGGGAGCTGCATTGGGATCGAAGCAGGGATCGATGGGATCAATGGCATATGGGACACCGTCCGGGTCATGAGTACCGTAAATTGGTGAATGATTATGTTGAAGGACGCATTACCTGGGACGAGTTCATGTCGAGATATAACGATGCCAGTACGTATCATCCTGAGGCCCCGGAAGCGAATATGGGGCATGGGCGCGAAATTGATTAACTTATTTGAGGAAAACAACCTGGGCACATTCAGGAAAAACCCTCTTGTTTACCCTATTGAAGATCAATATTTTAGTGAATTAATACCGAAGTATGGCTAAGTCAAAATCACGTTGGTTGCGATTTGTAGGTTGGGTCAACAAATACATCCGATCGTTTAAGAACTTCTACAAATCATCCTTTTTAAGCCTGCTGATCATCATTATCATCCTGTTGTTACTCACGCAGATGGATCAGGCGCTTACCATGATGGTTGATCTCATTGAGCGTGACCGTTTTTCATTGTTCCTGGCTTTTTTCTTTATCAATGCACTGGCAATAGCCCTCTCCCACTTCCCTATTTACAACTATTACGCTGCAAATCTGAATAACTCAGCCAACTATACCGAGTGGCATACTTCTAAACCCATCAGGTTTTGGCCTTTTACAAAGTTTCCGGTGTACATATTTACAACGAACAAGGACGTAGGGTACAAACCGGATAACCGTGCAAATTACCTCCGTTACGCGCTGGGTGTATTGATATATGCCGTATGGATTCACTATATCATTAGCAGTTTTGCACCGAATCTTTACTTCGAGGACTTCCCGATCACCTTGATAAAATGGATATGCTATCCCATGCTTTTGGTGCCTTTCCTGCTCTATATTTATTATAAAAGGAAAACGACAAGGCTGGCCAAGGCAGGTGATGAAGAAGCCCTTACAGCCCTCTACAAGCGGTTAGGCCTTTGGTATTTCTTGATCGCATTTACGACCTTAATGCTCATGCTCATCACCATACTTGTCGGGAATTTTAGTCCTGCGAGTTTTGTGTTGTTGTTGCTCACAGGGTATTTCTTTATGCTGAACTATCTGTTCTTCAGACTGCTTCGTACCAAACTAACACGCATCAAGAAAACCCTCACCAGTCCGTTGTTACTGCCTGCCAGTATCTTCATTGGACGATTCCTGTACCTGGAAAGATCCGAGAACTACATTACCATGTTCTTTGGAAATTTTGTTATTGCCACAGGAGTATTGGTGTACGCTACGGTTGGCAGCATCAAAGGATGGCCGTTATCCAATGGCATCCCGATCTTACTTGCGTTCTTTTATTTCTACTATTTCATCATTGCCAGCCTGGGCAAATACTTCTTCGTCACCAAGAAGTTGGGGTTGTTCCAAAGCAAGAAATACAAATTCATCTTCGTGGCATTGGCTATTTGGATCATACTCATCCTGATCACTCAATTTGGCGGTGTTGAGAATACAACACATGAACTAGATCAGGTACCGGCCCCTCAAAATTCGATCAGCGAGGCCAGATTCCTTGAAAGTATCCGGCAAAAAGAAGATGAGACCCTGTTTTTCATCGCCTCTCACGGTGGTGGACTCAAGGCCAATGTATGGACGCTGAATGTTTTGAACACCCTACAGGAGAAGACCAACGGCCAACTTCTCAACAGAACCATTGCATTTTCCGGAGCTTCAGGAGGTTCGTTGGGGCTTGCTTTATATTCAGGTCTTTACGGATTGGATGGCACCGATACCGAAGCCATACAAAAGAAAATTGATCTCATTTCAGAACAAAACTACACTTCTGTAGATCTTTCGTTGACCTTCGGATTGGACACCTATCGCAAGCTATGGCCATTCAGCCAACGGATAGGCGTTCGCGACCGACCCTATTATGCCATGATAAAGTATCAGAACTGCGTGGAGGGATCCGAGAACAAAACACTTTCGGAGGTTCCGTTCCGAACCTACTGGAAAAATGGGTTTGACAGCCAACAATACATGCCTTCCCTCATTATGAATACGGCAGAGACCGGAGGGAACCGGGGTATACTCTGGTCGGTAGACCCACAGAATTTCAACAGCATCTTCCCCTATGCGGTTGATCTGGCCGAACTGGATGGTGGTAAGACACTTCCCTTCTACCAGGCAGTATCAACAACAAATCGTTTTCCCGTATTTAGCCCTGCGGCCAAAATAAAGGGATACGGACACTTCATAGATGCAGGAGCCATTGACAACAGCGGATTGCTAGGTTGCCTCGATCTGTATAATTACCTGAATCGCAACTCGGACGTATTACAGGGAAAACTGGTCGTCTTTGTTGAGATCATCAATAGCAAAGGATTGTATACGAACTTCCTGAAGCAGGAATTCATGCAGGAAGCGCAAATAGCACATATTCCGATCGACGAACAGGAAACCGATAATATCGCTGCCGATCTGCAAACCGGACTGAACCTGGATAAAATTCCGAGATATTTGAGCGATTTCCTTTCCAACCTGGAACTTCTGAGTGCTGAGTCTTTCCGTCACTTTGAGATTTACATGCCGCATAAAGTACTTGTAGAAGATGTAGAAGGCATTCTTGGAGGGAAGATAATCGACGATGAAATAAGAGCCAGTCTGGGTGCCTATCTGAAAAGGAGAAATGATAATATTCTGGCGATCACCGATCTGCGATCTTCGTTCTTTCAGAACTGGGAATACTATGAGCCTACCCTGTCAAGGCATCTCAGTAAGAGTAGTATCAACTACATAAAGAAAATTATGGACTACCGCGATCTTCAGGAAACGTTTGAGACAATTAATACCCTGGTGAATCCGGAGAAAGTCGAACCCATTATACAACTACCTCCCGAATAACATACACGTGAAATCCTTGACCAAACATACCGATCTTAGTGCCGTCTTCTCATTTTTGAGAGAGACGATCTCCTGGCGTATCCAACATCCCGAAACCCGGTTTCAGGACAATGCTCCAGGTTTCACCCCGGAATCTTTCGGATCGTCATTATTAGCCCGGTTCATTTCAGACCAGGCGCTCTCCCATGAGGAGACCATAGTATTGCTACTGGCAATAACACCACATTTGAGTCCGGATTTTCTGGTAAATACCGTTTCGGACGAATTTCCCGGGGGGACCGACCTTCCCATCTTCGGGGGTGTAAAAGGGAAAAATCACCGCGGGATCATTCCAACAGGTGAGACGATTCAATTCCTGTTGGGAGGAACGGATGTACAGTCGAGAATTGACTGTTTGCATTTGTTTTCAGAGGATTCAAAGCTCATACAACAAAACATCGTTTACCTGGACTCAGTAGGTGCCGGAGAGCCCCTTATGAGTGGAAGGTTGTTGATGGTGCCGGATGCTTTGCATCTGCTAACCACGGGTGTTGTTCCCCCTCCGAAGCTAAGTACGGAATTCCCGGCTCAACGTCTGAAAACCCAGCTAACCTGGGAAGACCTGGTACTCAATGAAAAGACCATGGAGCACATTCGGGAATTGGAAATATGGCTGCAGTACCATCATACCCTTATGGAAGACTGGGGTATGAAGAACCGCATTAAAGATGGTTATCGCGTACTATTCTACGGACCTTCCGGAACCGGAAAGACGTTGACAGCAACGCTTTTGGGCAAGTATACCGATAAGCCAGTCTACCGGGTTGATCTTTCCACGGTGGTATCGAAGTACATAGGCGAGACCGAAAAGCACCTGGCAAGCTTGTTTGACCGCGCAGCCCATAAGGATTGGATTCTGTTCTTTGATGAGGCCGATGCTATTTTCGGAAAACGGACCAATGTTCGGGATGCTCATGACAAATACGCGAATCAGGAGGTGTCCTATTTACTACAGCGCATCGAAGGACATCCCGGACTGGTTATCCTGGCTTCCAATTACAAGGATAATATTGATGACGCTTTTACCCGTCGTTTCCAGTCTATATTTGCCTTTGAGTTGCCTGGTGCGAGAGAACGCCTGTTACTCTGGGAAAAGAATCTTCCGGCTCAACTTTCACTGGCCCCGGAGGTTGACCTTGAGGCCATTGCAAAGAAATATGATCTCACCGGGTCCAATATCATCAACATCATTCAGTATTGCAGTCTCAAAGTTCTGAGTCAGCAATCCAATGTACTTACTACTGAAATTCTTATTGAGGGTATTAAGCGTGAATACCTCAAAGAAAACCGACTGTTCTAGATAAGACTAAACAGTATTTCGTCTCCTGCCCTGCCCTGTGATAACCGATTTATGGATTTGTCACTTAATTGCAAAATTCGGGCATACCCTCCGGTGGTCTGACCATCCCGCATAAGCACGATAATTTTTCCTGAGGGCGTTAATTGAACCGTCCCGGGCTGCACGGGAGCCGTTAGTATTCCGGGTACCGAAAGGGAAATTTCCGAATCCAATATATAAGCCATCCTATTACCATCCGGTGTGATTGAAAATGAGATAGTCTCTATCTTTGCCTGTATGTCCTCAGGTAAGGAATCAAACTCAGGTCCTTTGTATACGGTAAGCGCATTGGTTTCCGGGTCTTCTGTGCGAATTGCAACCGATGCAAATTTTTCCGATTGTATTTCCGTGTTTGCGATGGGTATGATGTCTTCCTTTGTTATTTTTCCACGTGATGTGACCCCTTCGTAGAGACTTCGGCTGTTTAAGACCTTTTCAGATTGTATCCCGCCCGTGACCGCCATATATCCGAACACTCCGGAGGTGGCCGTTCCAAACCGCAATACATCACCGTTCTTAACGGACACTTCATGAATCAGGGTGATCGGTTCCTCATTCAACGTAGCTTGAAAAGTCGCTCCCGTCAAACAAATACGGGTTGCCTGAGTAAATTCCAATACGGGCCCTTGTAACATCACTTCAAGCACTGCGTTGTCTTCCGGGTTGCCAAGTAACCGATTTGCAAGGCGGGCCGAAAAAGCATCCATGGCTCCACTTACGGGAACTCCAAGAGACCGATACCCCATACGGCCCTTGTCCTGGACCGAGGTATACAAACCCGACGAAAGCACTTTAATCGACATACTCCTTTAGGTTTAATTGATAGATCCCGTTTTCCACGAGAGCGAGTGTATTGTCAAATTCATCCCGGTCCACAGGAATAAATCGAAGAAAATCTCCGGCTTTCACAATTGTGTGGGGTGTCTTTTCAGGAGTAAAAAAATGCAACGGACTCCTGCCTATAATATTCCATCCTCCCGGGGAGGCTTGGGTATATACACCTGTTTGCTGTCCTCCTATACCCACGGCCCCCATTGCCACTCGTGGTCTGGGTGTTTCGAGTCTTGGAGTATGAAGACGCTCATCAAGACCTCCCAGATAGGGAAATCCGGGAAGGAAGCCTGTGAAGTATACTTTATAGACCGGTTGTGAATGCAGTGCGATCACAGTATCTTCTGAAATTCCATGAAAATCTGCCACCCGTCGTATATCCAATGCAAACTCTTCATCATAGCACACGGGTACTTCGACCAAAAACGATCCATCAGGCGATACTATCTCTTTGTGTCCTATCCATGTATCCAATATCCTGGAAAGCAATGGATCCCGCATAGACGGTGATGCGCAGTATATAGCAACCGAACTATACGCAGGCACGGTTTCAAGAATCTCTTCTGAAAACCGGTCTTCCACAAACCTGGCAAATCTCAATACTTCCCGGTGTACATCCTCATCAATAACGGACTCCCAATTTGCCAGAAGCGCGCTGTCTCCAAAAGGTTTGATATCGGGAAACATTTTTACTTCCATGCGATTCCAAATTCGATCAAACGATCGTGAATGTACTTTAAAATAGCGACGGAATTCGGGTGATCTCCGTGAATGCAATAGGTGGATGCCGTTATGGCCCTGGTTACGCCCCCAATTGTGGTTACTTCCTGTCGGGACGCCATAGCCAGTAGCTGCTCCCAGGCCAGTTCGGGATCGTGAATAATAGCTCCTTCGGTTCCCCGCGCAACCAGGGAAAGGTCTTCATTATACGCTCTATCGATGAAGGCCTCAAAGACCAAAGGCATCAGGTTCTCAGCTTTCCCTGCAAGTATCGAATTATAAGGAACGTACAGTTTCGGCCTTATCTTGGTGGCCACTATGGCCTCGACCACAGCATCTGCCGTCGGAGCATCCTTCGCAGCATAATTGTAGAGCGCGCCATGCAATTTGATGTGGTGTACGGGAGCGTCTTCCGTTTCACAAACGGCATAAAACTGAAGCAACTGATTGAAAACGGATTCGCTCAACTCGCTTTTGGTAAGGGTGAGTACTTTCCTCCCGAAATTATCTTTATCCGGAAATGCGGGATGCGCACCAATCTTAACATTGTGTTTTAACGCCAGGCGAACGGTGGTTCGCATACTCTCCTCATCTCCATAGTGCCCGCCACAAGCAATATTACAAGAGGAGATCAACGGCATAATCTCGGGGTCATTCCCCGTGCCCTCACCCAGATCAGAATTGATATCGATCGTCATCATAGCCAGTCGATATTAAACACCTTGAACAAGGCCCTGGCGCCAAGAAGTATGGCAGCTCCCAGGATAAGTAATCCGATAATATTCTGGAACAGGGTGTTCTTATAATCACCCAGAATGGCCCTGCGATTCACAATCCAAAGCAGGAAGGCCGCAATCACAGGCAACAGAATACCATTAGCTACCTGCGCAAATTTTATGATCTCGATGGGCTTAACCCCGGTCGAAGAGACGATCACCCCTAATACCAAAATAAGTATCCATATTCCGCGAAACTTAGCTGATTTGAGTCCCGTATCCCAACCAAAGCAACCTTTGGCCACATAAGCAGCCGCCAAAGGAGCCGTAATGGCCGACGTAATTCCGGCCGCAAACAGTCCAATGCTTAGGAAATACTTCGAAACGCCTCCGTACAGAGGTTCCAGGCCTTTGGCAAGGTCAGCAGCATTGTTTATCTCAGAAGACTGAATGGCCGCACCGCAGACAATAATCGCCATGGATACAAGGCCTCCAAGGATAATGGAAAAATAAGTGTCTTTGCGTGCCTCCCGAAGCTCATCCACTCCGGACCATTTCTCTTTGACCAACGAGGCATGCAGGAACAAGTTATAGGGCACTACAGTAGTTCCTACCAGGGCCACTATGGTTAGCCACCCCTCCTCGGGAATCCTGGGAACGAATATTCCTTTGAGAACTTCCATGATGTTCGGGGAGGTAACTATAGCAGTAAGCACAAAGGACACACTCATCAAGATAACCATAAAGATCAGAATGCGTTCCATCACCTTGTAGTTTCCAATATAGAGTATGCCAAAGGCAATAACGCCTATGGCAAGGCTGAGGGTTTCCACAGGTACGCCAAGGACAGTGACCACCGAATTCGGAATAATGCTCTTTAACCCTAAAACCCCACCGCTAATATTTCCGCCTTCGTAAGCCGCATTTCCAACCAATATCGCAGCGACGATCAGTACCATCGCAGCTATTTTGAATGCGGGCGATCGGATGGCGTCCTTAACAGTCTCAGCCAGTCCTTTACCGTAGACCAATCCTACCCGTGCTGCCATTTCCTGCAACACGATGGTGGCTACGATGGACAACAGCATGGCCCATAAAAGGGTAAATCCGTAGGTTACTCCCGCCAGGGTACAAACTGTGACCGTACCAGGGCCTATGAAGGCTGCCGCGACCAGCGTTCCCGGTCCTATCTTCGGAAAGAATCGTTTCATACTTATGTGTTGAATCGATTAAAGATAGGAATAAAACAAAAAGGGATGCCAACGTGGGCACCCCTCTTCGAATATAAAAAATCACTTAAAAATTACTGTTTCACTTCTTCGAGTTTCACTTCTTCTCCTTCGCGATCCACCAGCAAAACCTCATCAAATCCCATTTCCTTGAATTGAGTGAACTGGGTAGTGGCATCCCCTACTACGAGATATGCCATAATTGACTCATCCAGGTATTTGTTGGCCAACTCTTTGTGTTGCTCCAGAGTCATGTTGCGGATCACAGCCTCTTCATCCTCGATATAATTAGGATTCAAACCGTAAGCACTCATTTCCTGAAGCATTCCCATTAGTGAGAATTGTGTTTCGAAACGGCGCGCGTTGGACTTGATCAGCGCATTTTTGGTAAACTCAAGATCCTCGGGTGTAATGCCCTCTTTGTATTTGGTGATCTCATCTCTGAAGATCTCCACGGACTCCCCGGTTGTATTGGTACGCACACTCGAAGAAGCCGTGAACGTTCCGGGTATCTTAGTACCACTAAACCGCGTACGGGCTCCATAGGTATATCCTTTTTCCTCACGAAGGATCAGGTTCACATTTCCTGAGAAAGAACCACCTAATTTGTAGTTCATTACTTCCACAGGATAGAAATCCTCATGCGTTCTTGGAATTCCGATGTATCCGATATTGATCACGGATTGCTTTGCATTCGGAATATCTACAAAATACAACGAAGACTTGTCGCGATTGTTAGCGATTGGAAACTCAGGAATGGTAACGTCCTTGGCAGCCCAGTTGTTTCCAAGGTTTTCAAGGTTAGCTAATGCATTTTCCTGATTGATCTTTCCAACAACGTGGAAACGGCTCACAGAAGGTGAAAAGTTCTTCTCATAGAATGCCTTAAGATCATCGATCGTAAGAGCCGCTACGGATTCTTCCGTTCCCGTTGTCGGATAGCTAAAGATATGATCCTTTCCGTACAGAAGTTTGCTATACACTCTACCTGCCACGGCATTAGGATTAGCAGCAGATCGCTGGATCTGGTTGATCGTAGCCGTTTTGATGCGATCAAATTCTTCTTCGTCCCATCTCGGCTCCAACAGGATCTCTTCAACCAGAGCCATGGTTTTATCGAAGTTACGTACCAAAGTGTTTCCTTGAATCACAATAGATTCACGTGTAGTGTACATATTGATGCTGGCTCCCAACATTTCGATCTCCTCTTCAAGCTCTTCCGGAGTCTTATTAACGGTACCCTCCATCATGATATCGGTCATCAAGTTGGCCACACCGTTCTTTTCCATGTCGTCCAACAAGTGACCTCCTTCGATCACAAGACTGAAATTAACAGTCGGGATCTCATTCTGCTCAATACCGTATACTTTCATTCCATTGGCCAGCTCAGCATTCCAGCTGGAAGGAATATTTAGTTGTGGCGAAGGTCCTTGTGCAGGCTCGGAAGCGCGGTCGATCTTGGAAGGTGTCTTGGCAATTTCCTCATTAGAATCGATCACTGTTTTTTCAACGTTCTCCTTGATCTCCTCTTCTACTACCGGTGCAACCGAAGAATTTTCGGCGATAAGTTCCATCTGACCTTTAGGTACAAAGCTGGTAACTACATAAGGCTTATCCTTAATGTAGGCTTCATAGACACGCATAATGTCTTCCTTGGTCACTTTCTTAATATTTTCTATATCCTTTTCAATGAATCCGGGATCTCCGGCGAATACATTGTACTGGGCCAGGGTAAACGACTTCCCAAGCACACTGCTAATCCCGTTATAGAATTGTGTTTCGAGTCCCGCTTTAATACGCTCCACATCCCTGTCGGTAATGCCTTCTTCCTCAAAAAGATCAAACGATTCGAAGATCGCCTGCTCAACATCGTTCAGGTTCTTTCCGTCATTTGCTGTAATAATGATGTGGAACTCTCCCGCCAACTCCTGGGAGTTGTTATATGCGGTAGTTCTAGATGTAAGATCCTTCTCTTTTACGAGCACTTTATACATAGGCGCTTTCTTTCCACTAGACAGGATCTGCGCCAGGAAGTCAAGTGCATACGCATCATCTGTGTACTGTTCCAACGTTGGCCAAACCATGTTCAACTGGGGAGCCGTTGCAAAGTTATCTTCGTGATATAGTCTTTTTGTTTCTGAAATAGTCACAGGCATTGGCTCCATAGGTTCTACTTCCTGACGGCGTTGGATCTCTCCAAAGTATTTTTCTACGAGCGCTTTGGCATCTTCAGTCTCAAAATCACCGGCAATTACCAACGTCGCATTGTTAGGTCCGTAGAATCTGTCATAGAATTCTTTAACATCGTCTACCGTAGCATTTTGAAGGTCTACCAATTCACCGATCACCTGCCAGTTATACGGATGGCCTTCAGGATAGATATTCTTGTCCAGTACCCAATTGGTGTGTCCGTACGGGCGGTTGTCTACACGCTGACGCTTTTCGTTCTGAACTACTTCTTGCTGATTGTAGAAAGCCGATTCGGTTACGGTGTTAATGAAATAACCCATACGGTCACTTTCCAGCCAAAGGACCATTTCCATGGCATTCTTCGGTACTACCTCGTAGTAAATGGTACCGTCTTTCCAGGTTCCTCCGTTCAAGGTACCACCGGCATCCTGGATCTTCTTAAAGAATTGGTCCTGAGCTACGTTTTCAGATTCCTGAAATAACATGTGCTCAAAGAGGTGAGCAAATCCGGTTCTTCCGGTTTTCTCACGATTGGATCCAACGCCGTATTGAATAGCGACGGAAACGATCGGATCACTTTTGTCCTGATGTAGTACCACATCCAGTCCATTTTCAAGCTCGTACTTCTCAAAATCGATAGAGAGCTTGGCACTTTCTTCACTCTGACCGCCTTCTTTCTTGCAGGAAACCATTGTGAAGGAAGCGGCAATCATAGCAATTAGTGAAATTTTTAGGGATTTTTTGGAAATCATTTTCTGGTCATTTTTTAAGAGATTTTAAAGATACAATAGCCCCTATGCCCGATGCCTTAAAAATTTGTTAAATCAAGAATTTACAGGGCATTCCGTCGGTTGGGGTCTTTAAAAACAAGATGTGCCCTTTAACCCCAATGCCCCTATTCGTGAAATCTAAGTATTTCCACGTATTTCGAATATTGATATAACTGTTTAACTTTGAGGATACTAAGAAGGTAATTTTTAGTAACACTCCCCGCTAATACTAACCAAAACCAAACCTATGAAAACCCTTATTCAGTCCTCACTCAAAGTGATAGGCATTGCCTTGATCGGTATCCTTGCTTTTGCAGCCTGCGAAGAAAAAGAAGAAAAGAACGATGATCTGGCGTACGATGACGTCCTGGTGGAAGCCGCCTGTAATTGTGAATCCGATTGGTTCCCACACACGCAAACCCCAGCTCCAGAAGAAGGTAAAGGGAGTCCGTTTGACACCACAAGTACAACGAACTGTATGTTCCAGCAATGGGCCTGGCAAAAATTCCTATGGTTAACCAAACCCCAGGCCGATGGAAACCCTCTATTCCTGGACTCGCTAACACAAGTGACCAGCAACATGGACACCATCACCGAACAACCGGGTGCCACTATTGTTTTAACGGATATCCATCAAGCCGGGTTTGACGCCGTCCTTGCCAGCAATCCCTCTTTCAATGCCAGCCACAACGTTTCAGACACCGTCTATTACTCGATTCACGTCAACCCGACCCTGCAAAATGCGGCGGCCCAATTCAGAAACGAACTGAACAACGGCACGCTCCCCATAAAGAATACGGAGACCTTCCCTATTGGTTCCCTGGAAGTGAAAATGGCATGGGTAGCCACTACCTCCATCCCATCGGCCGACGTAAGCAATTATTTCACGACTACTGCGGCATTTCAGGAGTCTGACGGATCATATAACAATGTGGAAGTAGCCCTATTGGGTGTTCACGTGGTAGGCGTGGTGATCAACCATCCCGAATTCATCTGGGCCACCTTTGCCCATAGCGATATGGCTCCTGTATTTGATTGGAATTCGGAGACGGCCAGCTCTTCGTCGCAAACCTTGCTTTTTGCAACGGCAACGACTTCCAGCCTAAACGGTATCAAATACTCAGGTGGCAAGCCGGTAACAGCCGATCAGGCCTTCGAATTGTTTGAATACGGCGTTCCCAGAAGCAAAGGAAATGACTTCATCAAGACCAGTCAAAGTGAACCTGAGAACTTCAATAACATTGACAATCTCAATAACTGTGTCGCATCCAATCTTACCGATGTTTGGACGAATTATTTCTACGATGGCGCTATCTGGATCAATACGGATGGGCTTACACCAACCCAACAGGCGGATACGCTGGTAGCCTTAGCCGGAAACCTGCACGATGTTACACCCGGTAGTATTGTAAGAGGTTCCACCAACAACGCAAACCTTACCATGGAAACCTTTATTCAGACACTGCAAAGCGATCCCAACAAAATTGATGCAAGTAACCTGTTCAACTGTTTTAACTGCCACAGTGCGAAAAAAGGAAGCAGCAACGATACCATTTCACCCTTGTACCTGAGTCATATTTTTGAGGGCTATTGGTTATTGGGTGAAGGCAAGACACCGGAAGAGATCAACGAGCTGAAATTGTCCCGATTCCTGGAACGAATGGAAGCTTCGAACAAAGAATAGTATCGCAGAGTTAGTCAACCCTTGAAAAGGAGGCCGAAGTATTTTCAGCCTCCTTTTCTTATTCAGAGTTATTTGACTCTTCGAGGTCAGGGATTTTACCTGTTTTTGTATGAAGTCAGGGTCTCAATGTTGCGTTCGGGGTAAAATATGTGTACCTTGAGAAAGTAATCGCTCCCCCGTTAAATCACTTTTCTTATGGAATGTTCGCATGTAATGGAAGCTGCCTTAAAGGCGGGTACTATTGATCAAAAACTATTTAAAGGGTCCCGTAACAAAGAGCTGGTGACCGATCTCCAGCGCGTCCTTTTCGAGCTGGGATTCAGAAAGGAATTAAAATGGGATAGTTATAATGCCGATGGTGATTACGGCAAGGCAACGTCGGCTGCAGTGGCAGCTTTCGGAGCGAAAAACGGAATTGCTACAGACGGGACCAAAGTCACCGTCGAATTGGCCAAGAGCATGCTGCAGCGTCATGACTTTCTTCCCGGGATGTACATTTTATGGGATATTCATAAATCCGATCTTCGATCCAAGCTTCGGTTCTCAAAAGGGACTCCTATGAGCATTACCTCAGTACAGATTTTCCTCAATGAAATGGGATATGGACGGCAGTTGAACTTTGCGCGTTTTGGCGCCGATGGTCTTTACGGCAGCAGCACTCGTAGCGCAATCATAGCTTATGCCAAGGACCACGGTCTGGAAGATTCGGACGGCGACCTGGTAACCCGGGCCCTTGCAAACTTCATGATAGAGGACATCAATGTATTCTACGGAAAACACTGGAGCGATCAGGCGGCAAATAACTTACCCGGAGGGAATTCTCCACTGGTACTCTACCAGGGCTCACGTTTCCGCGGTAAGCCATGCAGGGCCGATGTACTGTTCGTTCCCATGCTTGACAAGGTAAATGATTATGCCGAACAGTCCGGTGTTTTTATTCATGTTACGAGTTCTTTTAGAACCACCACCAATGTGCAGGGAGCTATTGTAAAACCTGCGACTTTTTCCAATCATCTTGCCGGACACGGAATCGATATGAACCTCGTTTTTGGAAACGGCGAATGGGCAAATTCCAAAGTGCTTCGGAAATATCCGAATGTGCCCGAGCCGGTTCGTAAATTCCTGAAATCCATCATCGACGATCCCGATCTTCGCTGGGGAGGTACTTTCAATACCAGTGATCCCGTGCATATCGATGATGCATTGAACAAAAAGAACCGTCCGCTTTGGGAAGAGCGGTACGAAGCTATGCAGCGTGCCGTGCAGTTAGGCCAATAGTTTTACCTCTTAACAAACCTGAAGTTCTTTATTCCTGCATCCGTATGGACTCGCAGCAAATAGGTTGCGGTCTGCAGATCAGCTACGGAAACAGACAGGTCTTC
>CAZTLE010000004.1:0-51083 GCA_964614415.1 uncultured Aureitalea sp.
ATTGACTTCCAGGACCAATGGCCCTCTGTCTGAAACCAAGATATCTACTCCGCAAACGCCAAGTCTGAGGGCCTTGGCGGCTCGCAAAGCCAGGTTTTCCTCCTGATAGGAAAGTTCTATTGCTTCCGAAGTACCTCCGCGGTGCAGATTGGACCGGAAGTCACCGCTACGACTCTGTCGTTTCATGGCTGCTACGATCTGCCCGTCCACGACAATAGCCCGAATGTCCGAACCGTTGGATTCTTCAATGAACTCCTGTACCAGAAAACGCGTTTTAGATGCTTTTAGCGTCTCAATAGTCGATAAAGCCGATTGATAGGTCTCCGCCAGGATCACGCCATGGCCATGAGTTCCTTGTAAGAGTTTGATGATCACAGGGGCTCCACCGAATTGCTCCAATAGAAATTCCACGTTATTGGTCATTCCCAGTGCGGTTTTGGGAATGGGTATTTTGGCATGTCCCAGTACTTGAAAACAGGTCCATTTGTTTCTCGATTGCAATATGGCCTCCGCCGAAACCACGCAGAACACGCCCATAGACTGGAAATGCCGCACCAGGGTGGCTCCGTGAAAGGTATTGGATGCTCCTATTCTTGGAATTACCGCATGCAGATCGTTCACAATTTCACCGCGATAGTATAGAGTGGGATTATTATTCTCCGTAATCAATGTACAGAGTGAAGGATCCAAAACCTCCATCACATGACTTCGGGACTCACCCGCTTTGAGTAAGCTTTGTGTTGAATAGAGATGCTCCCCCCTTGATAAAACGGCAATGTTCATATTGCTGGCTTGTTCCCTGCAATTTAGTAAAAAAGTGTTTCGGGTAGAGGTCTGGTTTCTAATTCAGATAATTGCCTTTGGCATTTCAGGAATATTTAGTTGAATAGCGATCGGATAGAAGAGTGCTTTTATCTGCTTGAAATTATTCCTCCTTATAATCGTAGACCTTAAGGCCAGCGTAAGTCAGTGGCTGATCAAGATGTAGCTTTTTACTTCAAAATGATTGGAGAACTCACGTTTCGCATTTACCATGCATAATTCTATCTTTGAACTATGGCCCAACCTTCCGTCAAACTTCAGGTTTCTACACTACCAGACTCGCCCGGTGTCTATCAATATTACGACAAGGACGATAAGTTGCTGTACGTGGGGAAGGCAAAGAATCTCAAGAAACGGGTCTCGTCCTATTTCACTAAGCAACATGATAATAACCGCACCCGCCTGCTGGTCAAAAAAATCCATACTATTCGGCATATTGTCGTAGCCACAGAGACCGATGCCCTGCTACTGGAGAACAACCTGATAAAAAAGTATCAGCCACGTTATAATGTGATGCTCAAGGACGACAAGTCCTATCCCTGGATCTGTATCAAGAAAGAGCGCTTTCCAAGGGTATTCCCAACCCGGAAGTTTATCAAGGACGGATCGGAATACTACGGACCCTACACCAGTATGAAGACCGTACATACGCTTTTCGACCTTATCAAGGGGTTGTATCCGCTTCGGAATTGCAACTACGATCTTTCCGAAGAGAAGATACGCGCCGGGAAATACAAGGTATGCCTGGAGTATCACCTTGGGAATTGCCTGGGACCCTGCGAAGGGCTGTTTTCAGAATCAGCATACAATCAGAATATTGATGCCATCCGAAACATCATCAAAGGAAATTTCAAAGATTCTCTGAGTCGGTTCAAGAAACAGATGAAGGCCATGGCGGAGAATCTACAATTCGAAGAAGCACAGCGCCTTAAAGAGAAGATCGATGTGCTGGAAAACTATCAAGCGCGATCCACGGTGGTAAACCCCAAGATCACCAATGTAGATGTGTTTTCCATTGTGTCAGATGAGAGTTACGCCTACGTGAATTTTCTGCAGCTGTCGTATGGTGCGATCATTCGATCACATACGCTGGAACTGAAAAAGAAGCTGGACGAAACCGATGAAGACCTGTTGCAACTGGCGATCGTTGAAATACGACAGCGATTTCATTCCCAGTCCAAAGAGATTTATGTCCCCTTTCAGGTAGACATGGGAGAGGAGATCAAGGTGCATGTGCCCAAAGTAGGGGAGAAGAAGCATATCCTGGACCTTTCCGAGCGAAATGCCAAGTATTACCGAATGGAGCGCTTCAAACAGGCGAAGATCGTAGATCCGGACCGGCATGCCAACCGTATCATGGCCCAGATGCAAAAAGACTTACGGCTTAGCGAAGAGCCCAGGCATATTGAGTGTTTTGACAACAGTAATATCCAGGGAACAAATCCGGTAGCGGCCTGTGTAGTATTTAAAAATGGAAAACCCAGTAAGAAAGAATACCGTAAATTCAATATAAAGACTGTCACCGGGCCGGACGACTACGCTTCTATGGAAGAAGTGGTATACCGGCGCTACAAAAGATTGCTCGAAGAGGAGCAACCCTTACCGCAATTGATCATCATAGATGGGGGGAAGGGTCAGTTATCCTCGGCATTAAAAAGCCTGGAGCGATTGGACCTGCGTGGTAAGATTGCCATCGTTGGCATTGCCAAGCGACTCGAAGAACTTTTTTATCCGGACGATCCCATACCGCTCTATTTGGATAAAAAGTCCGAAACCCTTAAAATAATACAGCAATTAAGGAATGAGGCGCACCGTTTTGGTATTACCTTCCACAGGGACAAGCGAAGCAAGGAAGCCCTGTCGATGACGTTGGAAACCATACCGGGCATTGGTGAGAAGACGGTTGTGGAGTTGCTGAAACATTTTAAAAGTACCAAGCGAATAGGACAGGCTAAGTTTGATGAACTGGCCGAAGTGATAGGCGAAAGCCGCGCAAAAAAAATTATGGCGCATTTTCAAAGCATGGAATGAAAAAGATAGTGGTGATCGGGATGTTGTGCGTCTTTGCTTTGGGATATTCCCAGCAGACACCTCCCGAGGATGTAAAGGTAGGATTAGTACTTAGTGGTGGGGGAGCCAAAGGGCTTGCCCATATCGGTGCGCTGAAGATTATCGAAGAGTCCGGTGTGCGTATCGATTATATTGGCGGAACCAGTATGGGGGCCATTATCGGGGCACTTCACGCCTCCGGTTACACTGCCAAACAACTGGACTCTATCTTTGAAGAGATTGATTTTACTACTCTTATTGCGGACGATATCCCTCGAAGTGCAAAGACATTCTACGAAAAACAGGAATCCGAAAAATATGCGCTTACCCTTCCCTTTGATGATTTCCAGGTTTCGTTTCCTTCGGGTTTATCCAAAGGGCAAAATGTCTATAACCTGTTGTCCCAGCTTACATCTCATGTTAACCATATAGAGGACTTCAACGAGCTTCCCATTCCATTCTTTTGCGTAGCAACCAATGTAGAGTCCGGACAGGAAGTGATTCTGGACAAGGGTTATTTACCCAGGGCAATTACGGCCAGCGGAGCTATTCCTTCTCTCTTTAGCCCGGTAGTGGTTAACGATACTTTGCTCATTGATGGCGGGGTGGTGAATAACTATCCGGTGGATGAAGTCCGGTCTATGGGTGCCGATATTATTATTGGCGTGGATGTTCAGGACTCGTTGAGAGGCCGCGATCAGTTGAGAACGGCTTTTGATGTATTGGTACAGGTAAATAACTACCGAACAATCAACACCATGGTCGAGAAGAAGAAGCGAACCGATGTATACATAGATCCCGATATTGAGGGATATACCGTGGTTTCCTTCGACAAGGGGCGTGAGATTATTACCGCCGGTGAAGCGGAGGCTGAAAAATTCAGAGTACTGCTTCAGGACATTGCTTCCCGGCAAAAGAAGAGTTCCCGTCCGCCGGTAAAGATTGAACCCAATGATATGTTGGATATAAGCAAGGTTGAGATCACGGGCCTTGACAAATATACACGTGCCTATGTGTTGGGGAAACTCAAACTGCGCACTCCGGTTAGAACATCCTATAAGCGGTTCAATGAAGGAATAAATAACCTGTCCGCCACGGGCAACTTTCAGGATATCAATTACAAATTCGTTCCCGACAAAGACGGGAAGAGTATTCTGCAGTTGGATCTTAGGGAAAGTGACAGCCGGGTCTTTTTGCGATTGGGCGCGCACTATGATGACTTGTTCAAAACCGCTGCGCTCATCAATGTCACGGGGAAACGTCTTTTTACCAACAACGATGTGGCCTCTTTCGATTTTATCGTAGGAGATAACATTCGATACAATTTCGACTATTACATAGACAAGGGGTATTACTGGAGTGTAGGCATGAATTCCAGCTTCAACTTTTTTGATAAAGACGTTTCAGTCGATTTTATTGCTTCGGAAGGGATTGAACCGCCGGGGCCGGAGCTCAATCAAATCAACTTGCAGTACGGAGATCTTACCAACCGCATTTATGTGGAAACCCTCTTCCGAAGGACATTTCAACTGGGAATTGGAGTGGAGCACAAATGGCTTCGCTATTTATCTAAAACCATTGGGATAGACGAAGACGATAATCCCAGAACCATCTTCGAAGACACCAATTACTTCAGTGCATATGGTTTCCTGCAGTACGATTCGTTCGACAATACCTTTTTTCCGAAGAAGGGATTTTATTTCGATGGCGATTTCCACCTGTATTTGCTCGCTGCCGGGCGTAATGAAAGTTTCGATCAATTTTCCATTGCAAAGGCAAAAGCCGCCTATGCGCTAACATTATTCGGTGATCTTTCGGCCATGATCTCTACCGAGGGAGGATTCAAAATTGGTAACGAGTCTACCCGGTCCCTGGATTTCTTTGTGGGAGGATATGGATACCGACCCGTGAACAACCTGATTCCGCTATACGGATATGAAGCGCTTTCGCTGCGCGGAGACACCTATTTGAAGTCGGAATTAACGTTCGACTATGAGATATTCAAAAACAACCATATCAACCTGTCGGCCAATATTGCCAATGTGGGTGACAAGCTGTTTGAGTCCGGAGATTTTATTCAGCGAATCGACTATACCGGGTATGCGTTGGGATATGGGTTGGAAACATTTTTCGGTCCGCTTGAGATCAAATACACCTACTCGCCCGAGTTGGATACGAACGAGTGGTTTGTCACTGCGGGATTCCGATTTTAATCCCTTGACTAGCGAGGGCGAACGCGAAATTTTACGATATTTGTGCTATGGCAAAAATGAGATGGATATTTTCATTACTCCTCTTAGAATCTCTGGTTAAGAGAAATCCGGAATAGTACGCTTTCTTTTTGCTGAAAAACAAGTACTAACGTAAATCTTTCACAATGCCATTATATCATAAATTAGGAAAAATTCCGCCTAAGCGACACACCCAGTTTCGCAAGCCGGACGGTTCGCTCTACTACGAGCAGCTTTTCGGAACAATCGGGTTCGATGGTATGTACAGTAACCTGTATCACGAACATCGTCCCACCCAGGTAAAGAACATAGGCAAACAATACAATATCGCTCCAAAGATTGCTAAGTCCAATAATATGCAATCGTATCGCTTCCGGGGGTTTCAGGTCCCAGCAGAGGATGATTACCTGGAAAGCCGGAAAGTGGTGCTCACCAATAGCGATTGCAGCATTACCCTGGCAGCGCCACGCAAGTCACAGGAAGACTACTTTTATAAAAATACCGATGCGGACGAGCTCATCTTTGTGCACCGGGGAACCGGAAAACTGCGCACCCACATGGGGAATCTCGATTTTGAGTACGGAGATTACCTGCTCGTACCCCGAGGGATGATCTACAAGATGCAGTTTGACTCGGAAGACAACCGACTGTTCATCGTCGAATCCCGCAGACCGATATACACACCAAAACGATATCGCAACTGGTTTGGGCAGTTGTTGGAGCATTCGCCGTTCTGTGAGCGCGACATTCGAAAGCCCGAAGAACTGGAAACCTATGATGAAACGGGTGAGTTTCTCATCAAGATCAAAAAGCAGGATGAAATTATAGAAATGACGTATGCCACCCATCCGTTTGATGTGGTGGGCTATGATGGGTATAACTATCCATATGCGTTCTCAATCCATAATTTCGAACCCATCACCGGACGCGTGCATCAACCGCCACCGGTGCATCAAACCTTCGAAACGGATGCCTTCGTGGTTTGCTCGTTCTGCCCTCGTTTATACGATTACCACCCCGATAGTATCCCGGCACCTTACAATCACAGTAATATCGACAGTGACGAGGTGCTGTATTATGTGGACGGGGACTTCATGAGCCGAAACGATATCGATGCCGGACATATTTCATTGCATCCGGCCGGAATACCCCACGGACCCCACCCTGGTGCTACCGAAAGGAGTATAGGACAAACAAAAACCGATGAACTGGCGGTGATGGTAGATACCTTCAAACCCCTTCAAGTGACCGAAGAGGCCTTGAAGATTGCAGATGAAAGCTACTTCCAGTCCTGGTTGGAACCTTAATAGAAATTGACAAAGCACTGGTAAATAAAGTCCTTATAAGTTGAAACCCCTTGCGTATGAATGAACAAAGATTACCCGCCGATCCTTTATCAGTAATACTCGGAATTGTCTCACTTTTTATGGTATTACTGGGCTGCTGTTGTGGTTTGGCCGGTATTCCTGTCGTCATTATGGGGATCATTGGTTTGGTTGCTGCAAATAAAAGTCTGAAGTTATTTCAGGAGAATCCGGAGAACTATTCCCATCGCAGCCAGTCTAATGTGAAAACGGGTAAGGTGTTGAATATCATTGCTATCATTTTAGGAGGATTACATGTGCTTTGGATGGCGCTGTATTTCATTATCTACGGCTCCCTGTTTTCCTCGGCTTTGATGGATGCCTATCGCAATGGTGAGTTTGATCAGTCGTACGATTGGGAGGATTGGGAGGAAGTGGAGGCCGAACCGGTTGAAGCAGATGAAGACACCTGGGTATACGACGAGGAAATTCCCGAATCCGTGGAAGAGGTAACGGCCGATAGCCTACCTGAAGCACCTGAAGCTCCGGAAGATATGGAACATGACCAACAGAATTAAGTTGGTATATTTAAATAGTAATTGACGTTTTCATGCGTTGTAATAGCGTACCCGTACGAATTGACATTACCCCTCATTTGAGGGCGATGTGGTAATTAATTGTTTGTATTTAAAAGACCAAACAATAATTACCCTTTAAAATTTAGAATTATGATAACGGATACAACATCACAAAACCTAGAAAAAATAGTTCCTCAAGCTGAAGACTTCCTTCCATTATTGGGGACCGACTTTGTAGAACTGTATGTGGGAAATGCCAAGCAGGCAGCCTACTACTACCAGACCGCCTGGGGGTTTAAACCCATCGCGTATAGCGGACTGGAGACCGGACGTAAGGACAGCGTGTCTTACGTATTACAACAAGACAAGATTAGATTAGTGCTTACATCGGCCTTACAACCCGAGGGTGACATCAACAGACACATTAGCCAGCATGGCGATGGTGTTAAAGTGGTAGCACTTTGGGTAGATGATGCCACGAAGAGCTTTGAAGAAACCACCAAGCGCGGCGCGGAGCCCTATATGGAGCCTCAAACCCGTGAAGATGAGCACGGAAGCGTGGTGCTTTCGGGAATACACACCTATGGTGAAACAGTACACGTTTTTGTAGAGCGCAAAAATTACAACGGACCCTTCCTGCCCGGATATAAGGCCTGGGATAAGCCATACATTACCGAAGACGTTGGATTAAAGTATATAGATCATATGGTGGGTAATGTGGGATGGAATGAAATGAACAAATGGTGTGAGTTCTACGCTAAGGTTATGGGGTTTGCGCAGTTGGTGTCTTTTGATGATAAGGACATCTCGACAGAGTATACGGCCCTTATGAGTAAGGTGATGAGTAACGGGAATGGTCGCATCAAATTCCCAATCAACGAACCTGCCGAAGGAAAGAAGAAATCTCAGATTGAAGAGTACATCGAATTTTACAATGGGGCCGGGGTGCAGCACATCGCGGTAGCCACAGATAATATCATTGACACGGTAACTAAGTTGCGCGACAGGGGAGTAGAATTCCTGTATGTGCCCGAGACCTACTACGATACCGTGTTAGATCGGGTTGGAGAGATCGATGAGGACCTGGAGCCCCTTAAGGAGTTGGGTGTCCTTATTGACCGCGATGACGAAGGTTATTTATTGCAAATATTTACCAAGCCGGTGTTAGACCGACCTACTATGTTCTTTGAGATAATTCAAAGAAAAGGAGCTCAGTCTTTTGGTAAAGGCAACTTTAAGGCCCTGTTTGAGGCTATTGAGCGCGAACAGGAGGCCCGGGGAACTTTATAGACCGCGTAACGAAGTAAAAACTCCATCGTCATATGGATGGAGTTTTTATTTTTGGAACGGTCCTTGTAAACTCCCTAACTGAACACCAATAATTCCAAATCTATGAAGAAGCTTTTAACGCTTTTGTTGTTGACTATGAGTGCTGTGGTCGTAGGCCAGGAGGAAAAGGCTTACGGTGCCGGGGAGTGGTTTAAATTCAGAGTGCACTACGGTTTCGTTACAGCCGGGTATGCCACGCTGGAGGTGAACGATGCAAAGATTGACGGCAAGGAAGTATATCATGTAAAGGGAGAAGGTAGAACGACCGGGGTTTCCAAGTGGTTCTTTAGAGTTGAAGACTATTATCAGTCGTTTATCGATAAGGAGAAGGATATACCGTATCGTTTCATCCGAAAGATCGATGAAGGAGGATACACCAAGGACATACAAATAGACTTTGATCACGATTCGAGCAAGGCGCTGATCAAGAATTTCAAGAAGGACACCGAGGAGATGGTCGATTTTCCGAGTCAGGCGCAGGACATGATCTCGTCCTTCTACTATCTGCGCAATTATCTCGATACCGAAAATCTGAAAGAAGGGGACATCATGGAGATGAATATGTTCTTCGACCGGGAGAACTTCCGTTTTCGAATGAAGTTTTTAGGTCGCGAAACCCTGCGTACCAAGTTTGGTAAGGTACCGTGTCTCATTTTCAGACCTTATGTGGAAGCCGGCCGTGTGTTTGAAGAGAAGGAGAGCCTCACCGTCTGGGTAACCGACGACGGCAACAAAATGCCAATGCTTATCAAGGCCAGCCTTGCAGTGGGATCGTTGAAAGCAACGCTCACCGAGTTTAAAGGATTAAAACACTCATTTAGAATAGTAGTGGACTAACCAATTTCATGGAACTAACACCCGAAACCAAAAAAATACTAGAACAACTCAAGGAAAAGTATGATAGAGAAGGCCTAGACCTGGAGACCCACCTGGAAGGCCTGTTGTATGGAGAACCGCTTACCTATTGGGACTATATTCAGACCGATGCGTTGCTGAGCCTTCAAACACAGCGTACCACACTTCCCGATGAGATGGTATTCATTATGTACCATCAAATCAATGAGCTTTTGTTCAAGATGATCCTGTGGGAAATTCAGCAGGTATCACATCACGAATCACTCACCGTCGACTTCTTTTCAGAACGGTTGAGGCGTATCAGCCGGTATTTCGACATGCTAACCTCTTCCTTCGAGATCATGACCGAAGGAATGGAGCTGGAGCAGTATCTCAAATTCAGAAATACCCTGGCACCTGCCAGTGGATTCCAGAGCGGACAGTACCGGAAGATCGAATTTGCGTCTACGGACCTAATAAATTTGATAGACGCGCGTTTTAGAGAAACAATAGATCGTAATACTCCCTATGAACACGCCCTGGAGCACCTGTATTGGCAAGCGGCCGGTAAGGATTACAAGACGGGGAAGAAGAGCTATTTGTTAAAAGCCTTCGAGGAGAAGTATAAAAATGAGTTCATTGCGTTTACAAAAGAATATAATACTATAAATTTGTACGCGAAATTTAAGGGGCTGCCCGATGAGGTACAAAACGATCCCAAGTTGGTGGCCGCTATGAGACATTACGATTACACTGTGAACGTGCGTTGGGTCATGTCACATTACAACACTGCGGTTAGATACCTTAATAGTGGTAAGGAACCCGAAGAGGCTACCGGAGGAAGTGATTGGGCCAAATACATGCACCCAAAATATCAAAGACGCATCTTTTTCCCGGATGTTTGGACCAAACAGGAACTGGAAGACTGGGGAAAAGACGTATAAAACGACAGCTAGATTGAAAAGAGCAGTTTACTTAATCCCCATCTTACTGCTGTTATGGGCCTGTAGTGAGGAGGTAAAGGAAGAACCCGAGATTATTGAAGAAGAGATCCCTGCCGTTGTTGAGGAATACGGATATGTCCTCGACGACTACAATGTGGTGCGCGATACCATCCAACCGGGGGATACCTTTGGCGCTATCCTAGATGCCAACGGAGTTTCTCAAAACAAAATATTTGAAGTCGTAACCAGGTTTAGTGACAGTTTTGACGTGCGTAAGATCGTAGTCGGGAAACCGTACGTGCTCCTCAATTCCAAAGACTCGCTCAACCAAACGCAGGTGTTCATTTACGAAAAGAACCGGGTGGAGTACGCGGTGGTTGATCTAAGGGATTCCCTCTCTGTTCGATCGGATGCCAAGCCGGTGAGCCTGGCGGAAAAAGAGGCTTCCGGTGTCATCACGAGTTCTCTCTACGAAACCATGATGGAGAATGAGCTAAGTCCGTTCCTGGCGGAACGCATGGCCAGCATCTATGCCTGGACCGTAAACTTCTTTCACTTGCAACCCGGAGACCGGTTTAAGCTGGTCTATGATCAGAAATACATTAATGACACCATTCCAGCCGGTGTAGCCGGAATTAAGGCGGCCTACTTCGAACATCGTGGCAAGCCATTGTACGCCTTCAAGTTCGATACCGATTCGCTGCGAGACTTCTATGACGATGAGGCCAACAACCTTAGAAGGGCGTTTCTCTCTTCTCCTATCAAGTTCAATTTCCGAATTTCATCACGATACAACTTAAAGCGCCGTATAGCGTATTACGGGTACAAAGTACGTCCACACCGGGGAACCGATTTTGCCGCTTCGATTGGAACACCTATTCTGGCCACGGCCGATGGCGTTGTCACAAAATCCGAACGCCGGGGTGGAAACGGGAATTACGTGAAGATTCGGCACAATGCTACCTACGAAACACAGTATCTGCACATGAAAAGCCGCAATGCGCGCGTTGGTGATTTTGTGACGCAGGGAGAGGTGATCGGTTGGGTAGGAATGACAGGTAATACCAGTGGCCCTCACGTGTGTTATCGCTTCTGGAAGAACGGGAAAGAAGTAGATCCGTTCCGGGAAGATCTGCCCAAATCCAAACCCCTGGAAGAAGCCTATCACGGCGACTATTTTAACCACATTGAACCCCTAAAAGACCAGCTTGACTGTTTAAGTTATTAACACATTCACAGTCAATGTGTTAATAAGATTTTCATAAAATGGTTAACACTTTTTTATGAGAAGCCGTATTCCTCGTTACTTTAGTTCTAGAAAGTGTTAGCGTTTTCTTAACATTAGGCGAATCCGTTAGGTGTTAGGAAAGCCTACTTTTGCACTTGAGTATTTAATTAATCAAACACTTATGAAAAAACTATTACTTCTCTTCATTTTCATGATGGTGGGAGTAGGTTCGTCCTGGGCGCAGGGGGTTACTACTTCTTCCCTTAACGGTAGGATTCTCGACGATGCGGGTGAGCCGCTTCTTGGAGCGAATATCGTTGCCGTACACCTTCCAACAGGAACGCGTTACGGTGCAATTACAGATTTTGACGGGTATTATCGTGTTCCTAACATGAGACCCGGAGGTCCTTATACCGTAACTATTAGTTATGTAGGTTTTGAGGACAGCGTGACCAGCGACGTGTATCTTCAATTAGGTGATTCAAGACGAATCAGCCTTTCTATGGCCGAATCACGTAGCGAATTGGAAACCGTTGTGATCACGGCACAACGTGACGGCGTATTTGACAGTGACAAGACAGGAACGGAGACAACCGTTACCGAAAGGGACATCCTTACGTTACCTGCGACGTCTCGTTCTATTGCCGACTTCGTTCGTATTACTCCTCAAGCACAGATTACAGAGGGGAATGATGGATTCTCTATCTCCCTTGCTGGTCAGAATAACCGTTACAATGCGATCTATATTGACGGTGCGATTAACAACGACGTGTTCGGTTTGGCCGGTTCCGGTACAAACGGTGGACAAACCGGTGTAAATCCATTCTCCGTAGATGCGATTGAAACATTCCAAATTAACATTGCTCCTTTCGATGTGCGTCAATCAGGTTTCTCCGGAGGTTCTATTAACGCTATTACCCGTTCCGGTACCAACGAATGGCAAGGATCTGCGTATAGCTTCCTTCGTAATGAAAGCCTGGCAGGGAAAACACCACCGGATCTTGTTCCGGATGGTGAAAGCCGCCAAAAGCTGGACGAATTCTCTGCCTTGACGTATGGTGTTCGTTTGGGAGGTCCTATCATTAAAGACAAACTGTTCTTCTTCGTAAACTACGAAAGACAGGATGATGAGACACCACAACCGTTTAACTTCAACAACTATGAAGGACGCGCTTCTTTGGATGACATCAACAGTCTGGTTGGTTTCCTACAGAGTAGATACGGATATGATCCGGGAGGGTTTGCTAACAACACCAGAACTTTGGAAAGTGACAAAGTAACGGTGAAGCTTGACTGGAACATCAATGATAACAACAAGCTTTCCTTCCGTCACGGTTTGGTAAAAGGAGATAACCTGGAAGCCAGAAGATCTGATGATGAGAATATTGGTTTCATTAACGGTTCCGAGCTGTTTGAAACTACAACAAACTCTTCTGCCCTTGAGTGGAGTTCGAATTTTAGCTCAAAAGTATCTAACTCAATGGTGATTGGTTACACCCGCGTTCGCGATGACCGCGACCCAAGTGGAAGCCCGTTCCCAACGGTAGATATCCAGGATGGAAACGGAACCATCTCTTTCGGTTCAGAGCCATTCTCGACGGCAAACTTGTTGGATCAGGATATCTTTACCTTCAATAACAACCTTGAGATTTACTCAGGTCAGCACACGTTTACATTGGGTGCCAATGTTGAACACTCTAAGATCAAGAACCTGTTCTTTGCCTTTAACTATGGAGACTACACGTTCGAAGATCAGTTCGATGATAACGGGAATCTACTTTCTTCCGGTCTAAACCAGTTCCTTACAGAACAGATTGCAGACGTATACCAGCACGGGTATTCACTTATTGGTGACGGTACCGTAGGTGATGAGTCTGCCGGAGCTGCCGAGTTCGAATTAACTCAGGTTGGTTTCTACGCTCAGGATGAGATCGAACTTGCCAGTAACCTTCGTGTTACTTACGGTATACGTGTTGATATTCCTTACTGGGAAGACGGTCGTGAGAACGTGGATTTTAACACACGTACCATTCCGTTGCTCGAGTCTTTTGGAAAAGATGTTCAGGGAGCTCGTGTAGGACAAGGTATCGACCCACGTGCGCACATCTCTCCTCGTCTTGGATTCAACCTTGACGTATTTGATGACAACCGGACTCAGGTTCGAGGTGGTTTGGGTGTATTTACGTCAAGAGTTCCATTGGTATGGCCTGGAGGTACATACAATAACAATGGGGTAACCGGTGGATTTAACTTTGAATTTGGTTCAGTTCCTTTCGAGCCGAATATCAACAACCAGTTTGAAGATCCTGCACCTGTTGTAAATCCAGATCCTAACAATCAGGTAGTAGGTGGAAACGTAGACCTGTTTGCACCTGGATTCAAATTACCTCAGGTATTGAAATACAACATTGCAGTAGACCAGAAGTTACCTATCTGGGGCTTGATCGCTTCTGCCGACTTCCTGTACACAGATGTAATTAACGATATCTACTATGAGAACCTTAACCTTAAAGGCCCTCAAGGGAATCTTGTTGGTGCAGATACACGTCCAATCTGGGACAGACGTGATGAGATCGATCCTACATACGGACGTATCATTCTTGCTTCCAACACGCAGGAAGGAAAGGCGTACAACGCAACGTTTACTTTGAGAAAGCCCTATCAGAATGGATTCCAGGGACAGGTGTCTTACTCTTACGGACGATCTGAAAAGGTTTTTGAAGGAACTTCTTCTCAAAACAGTTCACAGTGGAGAAACATCCAAACCGTAAACGGTAAGAACGCTCCTATTCCAGTGGCTGAGTCTGATTTCTCATTGGGACACAGGCTTACAGCTAACCTTTCGTACGAGCTCGAGTGGGCCGAGAATTTCAAGACTACTATCGGTCTGTTCTATGAAGGAGCCGAAGGAACACCTTTTAGCTACATATACAATGAAGGACGTGACCTGTTGAACGACGATTCCAGAGATAACGCTTTGATCTATGTTCCTCAGTTTGCTTCTGAGATCACCTTTGTACCTTTCACCGATAGCGACGGTAACACAGTGACTGCAGAGCAACAATGGCAGGATTTCAACGCCTTCATTGAGAACGATGATTACCTGAGAACCCGTCGTGGAGCCTATGCCGAAAGAAACGGTAGCAGACTAAGCTGGTCTCACGTTATCGATTTGAAAGTGTTGCAAGACTTCACGTTGAGGCTGGGTAACAAAACACACACGTTGCAAGCTTCTTTAGATATCTTCAACTTCACCAACTTACTGAACAAAGATTGGGGTAAGAGAAGATTTAATCCTAACTTCGGTGAGGTAAGACCATTAACCACGGTAACCGGAGGTCCTGAACCATCCTTCACATTCGATGCAAGTCGTTTCGAAGATGGTGTTGATGAGATCCTTGATAATGGATTGGCCTCATCCAGATGGCAAATGCAAGTAGGTCTTCGTTATATTTTTAACTAACGACCAATTTACATATTCGATAGCAGCCCTCCGTCGCGTAATGTGATGGAGGGTTTTTTATTGGAATAATCCCTACCTTTGGGAGACTTACTAATCAATGTAAACTATGTATACAACCGTACAATTTCTTCATTCCTGGTGGGCCTATTTGGTACTTTTTGTGGTGCTTATCGCAACCATCAACGCCGTGGCCGGAGCAGTATCAAACAAAGAGTTTGGGCACAAAGATTTTAGACTGGCCCTCTTTGCTCTTATTGTAACCCATATACAGCTTTTAATAGGGTTGGTATTGTTCTTTATCTCTCCCCTGGGGTTAAAATCTATTACCAACAATGGGATGGGAACGGTGATGAAAGACTCCATTATGCGGTTGTATGCCATAGAGCACCCCATGGTGATGATCCTCACTGTTATTCTTATTACCATAGGCTATTCCAAACACAAGAAAAAGCGGGTCTCTAAAGGGAAATTCAAGACCCTGGCCATTTTCTATACCATAGGCCTTATATTAATGCTGTCGCGCATCCCCTGGCAGCAGTGGTTCGCATAAAAAACACAGAGCGCTCCCCGGAGCGCTTTTTTATTTCCTAAAGCCATAGTAGGCAAAAACCGTAGTACATATACGTAATTATACGTACATAATATTGATTTTCAATAAGTTATATTTAATTCGACAGCGCTTGGTGCCTGTCGATTGCAACTTCTCCCGGCTTATAAAGCAATCTCGTATAACTTAAATCTTAGTATTATGGCAGATCCAATTATTGGACAATGGAGGTCCGCAGTGGGTTCTATTTTGAACATTCAAAGTGTAAACGGAAATCAAGTGACTGTAAACATGAACAGTACACAAGACCCGACGAATCGATTCTTTCCCGGATGGGGCAGTATAGATTCGGATGTTTCCAGACCGGACAGGGTTGTGGGGTGGAGTATTTGCTGGATTTACCCAGGTCAACCACCATCAGACTACAGGTCGGTTACCTCATACACCGGTCTTTATTATGAGGATAGTGGTATCATCTCGGTTATTTTTGATTTGGTGGACGAAAGCGGGTACATCAAGCGATCGTACGATTACTTCGCGAAAGAAGGCAATGAAGCGGCACTTGAGGAGTTTAAGAACAGCGAACACTACGCAAAGTTTAATAGATAATTTCTTTGCTTTAGGGGAGAGGACGGGTTGATTGTCAATTCGTCCTCTCTTTTATGAGATAGACATACACCGGGAAGTGATCACTGTACCCTCCTGTAAAACTGTTGGTAAAACTGCGGTAGGGATATCCCTTAAACCGGCCGTGGGGATTGGCGAGGTAGTTCTTGTTGTAGATTCCCGCATTGTAAAAACGATAGGATGAATATTCTCTATCGAGTAGTGCATCCGAAAGGATGATCTGATCAAAGAGGTTCCAGCTGTCTCTCCAGGCGAGTGTACCCAGGCCTTTCCTGTACATTTCTTCCATAGGGTTGTACAATTCCTTGATATCCACCTTATCCCGATCCTTTTTTGCTTTTAGGTACTTCTTGACGCTTGGACTTGTGGGATCGTCGTTAAGGTCGCCCATAGTGATCACTTTAGCGTAAGGATCGTAACTAAAAAGAGAGTCTATAATGCGTCTATTGAGCTGAGCCGCTTTGACGCGTTTGGGACGACTGCGCGCCTCGCCACCACGACGTGAAGGCCAATGGTTCACAATCACATGGATCTTCTCTCCGTCCAACATTCCGCTTACAAGCAATTGATCTCTGGTATAAACGCGTTTGGAAGGATTGCTATCATCGTATAGAATCAACTCGAAAGGCCTGTAGTGAGTAGGGGTAAAGAGTTTCTTCCGGTAAAGGAGTGCCACGTCTATCCCTCTTCGATCAGGAGACTCAAATTGAATAATACCGTAATCCTGGTCCACCAGTTGTTCTTGATTAATGAGGTCTTCCAGAACCCTTCGGTTTTCGGTCTCACACACCCCAATAATTGCCGGAGAATTACCTGTGAGGTCTGAACCTATTTCAGAGATTACCTGCGCCATGTTGGCTAGTTTCGCCTCATAGAGATCCCGGGTCCAATGATCCTCCCCGTCAGGAGTTCTGTGGTCATCAAAAACCAAAGGATCGTTTTCGTAATCGAATAGATTCTCAAGATTGTAGAAAGCAATGGTGTGTACTTTGTAGAACTTTCGTTCCTGCCCAAAAGATGTGCTGAAAACAAGAAGCGTTATCGCCAGCAACTGAAAGGATAATTTCATGATTAGTATGAATAATGCTGGCGGGAAATTGGTCTCAATTTCTCAGGTAAAGATACTCAATTGAAACATATGGTGTAGCTTTAAACATCCCGTCGGAAGTTTTTCAGCCTTATGAATTCAACTTATTGCGGGATATCTTTCTTTTTAGCATTGTTCTCATCTGTATTCATGATTGCTCCGGTCACAGGCCAATATGCTGTGATAAAAGGGAGAGTGATCGATTCAAATTCCGGGGAACCTGTTGCCGCTTCAGTGGTTCGCATTCAATCGCATCCTTTTGAGGCTATAACCGACGGCCAGGGTCTTTTTGAAATTTCAGGAAATGATCTTCCTCAGGGAGAGCAGGTCCTGACGGTTTCGTTTTCCGGCTATGTTTCCCAGCGTATAGCTATCACCGTTCAAAACGGAAAAACAATAAACCTTGATCCTATCTTGCTAAGACAGGATCTTACCGAGGTAGAAGCCCAGATAGGCATCATAAGTCTTTCGGACAACGAACTTCATATGGACGAGGGAACTGCCTTTTCTGTCTCCGGTTTATTACATGCTTCCAATGATGTATTTCTGAATGCGGCAGCCTATGATTTCAGTGCTACTTTTTTTCGCCCGAGAGGGCTTGATAATGCTAATGGGAAAGTCCTTATCAATGGAATTGAAATGAATAAAATGTTCAATGGCCGACCTCAATGGAGTAATTGGGGCGGACTGAACGACGCACAGCGAAACTGTGAATTCTCAATGGGGCACAAAGCAAATGACTACACTTTTGGAGATCTTGCCGGAACTACAAATATAGTGATGCGAGCCTCCGGGTATCGAAAGGGAGGCCGTGTGTCCTATGCCATGTCAAATCGGAGTTATGAAGGGCGAATTATGGGATCGTTCAACAGCGGATTGACTAAAGACGGATGGGCTTACAGCATATTGGTGTCAAGACGATTTGGCAACGAAGGTTACGTCGACGGAACACTATATGATGCCAATTCTTTCTTCTTTTCGGTTGAGAAAAAGTTTGGTAAGGGTCATAGTCTGAACCTATCAGCATTCTACACCCCTAACCGTCGAGGCCGGTCTACGGCGATTACCCAGGAGGTCCGGGACCTTAAAGGAATTCGATACAATCCAAACTGGGGTTATCTAAACGATGCTGTGCGGAATAGCCGGGTTCGTGAAATTAAAGAACCTGTGATCATGTTAAACCACTTCATGGATATAGGTGGGAGAACCAGGCTAAACACAAATCTGGCCTATCAGTTTGGGAGGACAGGGAACACTCGAATCGATAATGGAGGAACCCGCGTGGTCCAGACTAACGACGGTCAGGAAACCTTCATTGGCGGAGCGCGAAATCCACTACCGAATTACTATCAGTTATTGCCAAGCTTCTTTTTACAGAATCAGAATCCATCACCGACAGATTTCCGAAATGCATTTCTGGCCGAGAGAGATTTTATCAATGATGGTCAGTTGGACTGGGAAGCACTTTACAGAGCAAATGCAGTCTCTACACAAAATGGTGGAAACTCTGTTTATGTGATTCAGAATGACAGAACTGATGATACCCAGTTTACAGCTAATATGATCTTGAACTCGCAGTTGACTGAAAATATCGCTCTGAATATTAGTTCTGAGTATCGTATGCTACGAAGTGAGAATTTTGCCGAGCTAAGTGATTTGTTGGGGGGAACAGGGTATCTCGATGTCGACTACTTTGCTGAAGATGATGTAAATACGGTGGTCGGAGACCTGGCGCAAAGTGATTTGCAAAACCGAAACCGCATTGTGACCGAAGGGGATCGTTACAAGTACAACTACCTGTTGAAGGCCAATGCACTTGGAGGATTTGTCCAGGCACAGTTTAAGTACAATAAGGTAGATTTTTTTCTGGCCGTCAATACCCGACAAACAGGCTACCAACGTACGGGACTGTTCGAGAATGGAAATTTCCCTGGAAACCGATCGCTCGGAGATAGCAGAAAGCTGAATTTTACGACTTATGGAGTCAAATGTGGACTGACTTACAAAATATCGGGGCGTCATGTATTCGATGCAAACGCCACATATTTTACAAAGGCTCCTTCGTTGCGAAATACTTTTAGCAATGCACGTCAGAATAATGACGTAGTGATGGGTCTTGAAGAGGAGAGGATCCTGGGGCTGGATGGAAACTATATCTATAGATCACCTATGGTAAAGGCTCGGGTTACCGGGTTTTATGCAAGTATGGAGGATCAGACGGATATTGGATTCTATTTCACCGAAAACCTCTCGGGATTGGGGGTTGAACAGAGTGCCTTTGTACAGGAGATAATGACGAATATCGAAACGCTGAGGACCGGGGTTGAAATGGGAATTGAATTCCAGGCAACACCTACCTTCAAGGTCAAGGCGGCTGCTTCATATGGTCAGTATACATTCAAGAACAATCCCAAACTCTATTTAACCAGTGATGACTTTGAGGGAGTATTGACTTTTGGAGACGGTACGGCACGATTGAAGGATTATCATTTAGCCGGCGGCCCGGAGCGAGCCTATCAATTGGGATTCGAATACCGCGACCCTGATTTCTGGTGGATAGGTACGACGACCAACTATTTCAGCAACGCATACATCGATGTAAACAACCTTGCCCGGACAGCTAATTTTTCATCCGACTTTGATGGACAACCTTTCAATGACTTTGATCCCGATGTGTCCAGGGAGCTCTTGCGTCAGGAACGCTTTGATGATTATTTCCTCGTGAATGTAATCGGAGGTAAATCATGGAGGATCAAAAGATACTTCGTTGGCTTCTTTGCCACAATCAATAATCTTTTGGACCAGGAATATGTCACCGGGGGATTTGAGCAAGGTCGATTGACAAATTTTCGTGATATACATGAAGACAAATCCCGCGCATATGGTCCCGTTTTTGGCCCCCGGTATTTCTTTGGAAGCGGGACAACTTATTACGTAAACGTATACGTTCGATTCTAGTTCATAAAAAAGTAAACCCGGATATAATGATGACGAAAATATTCAAGAGAAATAAATTGATTGCGCTACTGTCTACCATATTCTTTGTGCTTTCCTGTGTACAGGATGATGATTTTGACCTGCCCGATACGAGTCCAACCGGGGCTAGCATCGACGGGACTCTGATTGACATAGAGCAGTTGTATCGCCTGTGGTTGCAGGAATTACTTACAAATGAGAATGAAACGCTCACCTTCAACGGCTCTGACCAGTATGTGGCAGGATATGTAGTTTCCAGTGATGAGGCGGGAAATTTCTTCGAAGAGTTGGTGGTTCAAAATTCTGCTTCCAACCCAACTCGTGGGATGCGAGTATTGGTGGATGCGAGCCCGCTGTTCACTACATATGAGTTTGGACGTAAAGTGTTTATTAAGCTCGATGGTTTGACGGTGAGCTATACCAACGTTGGGCTGTCGCTAGGAGTCCTTGATGGAACCAACATCACGAAAATTTCAGAATCACAACAGCAGGAATTCATTATCAGGGATATTGAAGTGGCCACCATTCTCCCGAGGCCCATTTCGCTGTCCGAAATTAACTATGAAGTGGATGAAAATGATCTCAACAGTGTTACAACCGCTCTTCAATATATCAACCAATATATTCGTGTTAGTGAGGTACAGTTCAACCGTAATGACGCCATTGGAGAAAGCCGAAAGACCTTTGCTGCGGAACCAACGGACGAATTCGATGGTGAGCGCATTCTTGAGAGTTGCAATGAAAGGGTCTCTGTCATTTTCAGCACAAGTACTTTTGCCGACTTTAAAGCAGTACTGTTACCCGAAGGAAGAGGGACCATAGACGCTGTATTGGCCCTTGATTTCTTTGGAGAGCAATTCAATCTGGTCGTTAACGATCCCTCTTCGATTAACCTGGAGAGCAGCGACCGCTGTGACCCGATGGAAGTAAATTGCGGTTTGGCATCAAGTAGCGGAAATATTTTGATCTTTAGTGAATTCTTCGAAACACAGAATACGGGAGACCCGGTCTCGGGAAATGGCTGGACCAACTACATGGAAGCGGGGACCGCACCCTGGGAAGTATATTCCGCCACGGGATCTAATGCGTCCTTAGGGAACTCTGCCCGCATTGGCTCTTTCATGTCCGGGGATGCTAGTAATATTACCTGGCTGGTTACTCCGGAGATCAACTTTGATGTCGCAGATGGAGAAACCCTCGAATTCAGGACTTCGAATAGCTTCTCGGACGGTAGCCAGCTTGAATTGTTGTTTTCGGCTGATTGGGATGGTGTTCCTGACAATATTCCTTCGGCGACATGGTCAATAATGTCCGATGCGTATATCGTTCAGAACGAAGACTTCTTTGGCGACTGGCTTTCCTCAGGCCGTGTAGACCTTTCCTGTCTTACGGGAAGTGGGCACATAGCCTGGCGATACACCGGGAGCGGTAATCCCGATTTTGATGGCACCTACGAGTTGGACGAGATCGAGATACGGTCGAACTAAGCCTCCGCTGCGAGAGAAACAAACACTCAATAATAACCAGAGGTAAACGTTAAATAGTCAGCTTAAGTTAATTGTTATGAGAACTGATTATAAGACTATACGACTACTTGTAATAGCATTGTTTCTGATTCAATTCAACATTTCGGCTCAGGACAGAGATATCGCAGGTAATCAACCAGCTTGGTACGAATGCAGTGATCCATTAAGGCTTAGTGGCAAGCAAAAGAAATTGGCGCCAAAAAGGCTTCATTTTAAGTTTAATCTTAATGAACAAATCAAGAATCCCGAGAAGCTCGGGTATGTCTGGATGGAAGAATTTCCGTCTAACCATTTTAGCGCTCAATTTATAAATAACACAAGCTCAAAAATCGATATAGATCTTCAGGATGGAAGTCTAATGATGATTCAAGAAGCGCTAAACGAAAATGGTAAATGGGAGCCAATTGAATATTGGGTGTATAGTGGATGTGGTAATAGTTATTTTCATTCACTGGAACTGAACCCGGGTGAATACACGATAATCCCTATTCCCGTCTATAAAGGTGAGTTTAAGACCAAAATAAGGTTAAAGTATGTACGTAACGATATCGTATATTATTCCAAGGCTTTTGAGGGTTCCATTAGTCCCAATCAGTTTAAAAGAGAAACAAACGCGGTTAACGGCATACTATATCACGGACCTGCGAGTTACTTCGAAAACTAAGCGTCCGCCTCACGTGGAAGAGAGACGGACGTTTTTTGATTAGAAGCATACTAATCGAATTTCCGGAACAAGGATGCACCGGAACCTTGGCGGGCTACCAATGAAAATACAAACCCGCCGATAAGTGATCACAAAGCGGCAAATAGGGAATCGCGGTGGCCATACAGGTCGGGGCGGTAGTGGGACTGTAGGGACACCAATATTGGTAAGACCGGAAGCGGGCAAGTTAAGCGACGTAAGCTGTGCATTGTCTCCTTCCTTGTCACAATCGCATGCGGAAGGGTTATCCACCGGACCGGGACCGGCTTTTGTAACCACCTCGTCAAAGCGTGTCACAATATTTGCATCGGCACTTACCCGGACGAATACCTGATCGTCATCCTGATCTACTTCGAGCAAATCATCCTTACTAACGATGCTGGTGATCATTCCGGATTTCAGGGCAACTACATTGTCTTTGTCCTTTACCAATTGGCCGGCCAACCAGGCAGAGTCCCCTTCTTTTAAAAGTTGTTGGGTATCCGGTGCCTTTTCGGTCCAATGGGATTTAAATTCTTTACTGCTTAAATTTTTCATGTTTCTTACTTTAAAATTGAACTTATTTCGACGTCGTGACACAAAACTAGATGTAGCCTATGTGTCTCAAAATAAGCACAGTATTAAAGGAAGGGATGAATCCATTAAAGGGTCGTTCCAAGGTACAACCGGGAGGGGCTAAATCGGCTGGATTAATTGCCTTTTAAGAAGTCCAGGAAATCATGCCGGCGGTTCCGGGACACGGGAACATTATGACGGTTGGTGAGGATAACGTAGCCTTCGTTGAGGTACTTATCCACATGACTCACATTGATGAGGTACGATTTGTGCGTGAGGTAGAAATTCTGGTTCTCAAGTAGCTTGTTAAAGTACCCTATGCTATGTGAACTTAGCAATGGCTTGCGATCGGTGAAATGGATGCGTGTATAGCCTTCGGTGCCTTCGCAAAATACAATCTCACTCATGCGAACAAACTCCAGGCCGTCCTGTGTTGGGATAACCACTTTCTTTTGGTGTAAGGAAGGGGCTCCCAAATTCTCAACCAGCAGGCGATTCTTTTCCAGGGCGGTTTTATCCTCAATGTTGCTTTCGGCATTGGATACTGCTCGCACGAGGTCTTCGTTATCTACAGGTTTTACCACATAACCTATGGCGCAGTGCTTTATAGCGTCTATGGCATAGTTATCGAAAGCTGTGATAAAGATGATCTCAAAATCGGGCGCATCTATGGCCGCCAAAAGATCGAAGCCACTCATTTCGGGCATAGAGACATCCAGAAAGAGCAGTTGTGGTTTAAGGGTTTCAATGAGTCCCAGGGCTTCCCTGGGGCTTTGGGTTTCTCCAATAATTTGAACGTTAGGGCACATGCGTTCCAGCTTGTTACGCAGTATGGCGAGTGCCTTGGGTTCATCGTCGATTAAAAGGGCTGTGATATTCATGATTCTTCCGGGTAATTAAAGATTAAACGTGCCAGGGTTCCGGTTTCATTGCTGAATTCGGAACGATCCTGGAGGGAGAACTGCACATTCCAGTTCCCGGTTTGGTTGAGTAGTTCGAGGCGTTCCTCAAGGACCGCCGAAGAGCGTGACTGGTAATTTCGTGAAGAACGGGCATAGAGTTCTTTGGCTTTATTAAGGCCTATGCCATCGTCCTGAATGGTCACTTCAAAAGAAGCGTTGTCTATATAATTGAAGCGCACATCGATATTACCGCTTTCATTTTTGTGAAATACACCATGGTTTACGGCATTTTCTACCAGCGGTTGCAGTAACATGGACGGGAGGATATGTTCGTCCTGTTCAATGCGGGGATCTACCTCTACCGAATAGCTTAGCTTTTCTTCGAAACGCAGTTTTTCGATATCCAGGTAGCTTTCCAGCAGGTGTACCTCGTCCTTAATGGTGATGTGTTGCCTGCGGGAGTATTCAAAGAACAACCGAATGAGTTTGGAGAACTTCACCAGGTAATTCTCGGAAAGCTCCACCTCGTGCCGCTGAATGTAATACTGAATAGCGTTGAGCGAATTATGCACAAAGTGCGGGTTCATTTGTCCGCGAAGGGCCTTGAGTTCCATGGCATGTAATTTCTTTTGGTGTTCGAGCTCGGCCTGCAGTTGGCCTCTAAAAATTTTAGTTTTCCTAATAATAAAACTCATAAATAATACTACTGAGGCAACACCCACTAAAACAGCTATAAGGGTTAGCGATAGAAGCGTGCCATCAATATCTAATTCTTGGGTCTGCATAAGAAACTGGGTATAAAACAGCCATAGTAAATAACATTGACCAATGTAAGAGACATAATGTATTGAAGGCTGTTATAATCTAAGTTTTTCTCTAGAAATAGGGCGATTGGTAAATATCCTAAGTGAAAAATAAACAATCCAATCACGATCCAAAATCTGGGCCTTGAATACAAACTCGTTGTGATATTTTCATTTAGTAGGGAATAAAAATAGAGTCCTGTGAAAGCAATTATTAGAACGCAGCCGGTATACATTGGAATTACCCATTGATATGAGAAGAAGGCTTCGATCGTAAATGGTATTATTACGGACAGAAGAAATATAGCAATTCCAACGTACATTTCTGTTTTTCTCTTTAGTATTTGGCCAAACCAGTAGATGAAAAACAGGAAAGAAACCACCATAAAAATGTTGTAGAAAAAGAAGTTGTTATTAGAAGTATACCATTGATAGACATAGGCCAGATTTTCGTTTGCCACCACGTAGATTAGATAGTAAAGAAAATAACGTTCTGTGGTATGCTTGTAGCGATTCCAGGTCCAGATTGCGACAACCATTGCCGCAACCTGGACAACATCTATGGACATGTCCAGGATGTCTCCGAAACTTTCCATGGCCTCTATGTATGGCACTTTATACATTCTATTTTCATTGATATTTATAGTTCTGTGGGGGTCTTCCCGAATTTCCGTAGTTAAAGGGCTTTATCCCCCGTATCAACTGGTATCCCCCATTATCAAAATATGTTGGTGCTAAAAAGACGGTAGACCTAATTATACCATCTGCGTCCGTTTTAGCTCCCAAATAGACACGGATACCTAACTTGCTCGGATCTGAGAAACTTTTATTGTCGGCTTCGAGGGTGGCGTAGCACAGGAAGTGCCTTATTTTATCCATGTTAAAATCAAAAGAAGCATTATCTATAAGTTGGTCGGCAGTAAGGTACTGCCCATCGTCCTTATCCCTTTCTATAATACCTTTTGTTATATCGGGAATCTGCGTTGCCTGATATAACTTGTACATGTCATTGGCGTCGCCCGTATCAACCAGAGATCCATAAGGATTACCGGGGTTGTCAAGAGCTACTAGATCAGAGGTTGTTGTTGAAAAGCAAACTTCTGCTCCTGTGAGTATAAGAGTCTCATAAACTAAAACCGTAAGCGCTACGCCCGCGGCTAAACTGATAATAATCTGTCTCATAATTCAAATGTTTTAAGTTAAAGATGCATGTTGATGCGTTTAGTCATCGGCCCAAAGGTGAGCGGCATTTATGGCATCTAAAATCCCAACATCATGAGTGGTTTGTTCAAATCGGTTATCGGTAGGTTTGAAGCCGCGATCTGAAGCTGTGGGGAGGTGAAAATTGTATCAATGTATAATACAACCACTTAAAGGTATTAAAAAAGGGCAAATGGTTCGCGACTCTGGTTTAGTCATCCTGATACCTTACAGGTGGGCGACCGGAATTTCCATAATTAAGGGGTTGAACGTCTTTAATATTCTCATACCCTATGATGTTCCCAGTGTCGTCGCGTATAATACGTGTTGCAACCAGGAAGACAGCTGTTTTGGCCGGTTGGCCAACAGTTTCTACCTTGGCCCCTAGGTAAATTCGCACGGCTAATTCTTCCGGGTTAGATTCCAATCCTTTTTCTTGAGAAAGTGATTCCGCGTAGCACAGATAGTGTTTTATGTTGTCTACAGTGAAGACAAACTCACGATTATCTATGATTCCCAGTTCAGTATTGATTACATCATATTGTGCACCCGGGGCAGTGTAATTGGCCTCATAGAGTTCTCCGTCTGCAACAGAAATTAGCCCTGCTGGGTTTCCACTTGCCGCATAGCGTGTACAATCACAGGAGGCAAAGATTACTGCGAGCAGGCAAAGACCTGCAAATTTTTTTAATAGCGTTTTCATAATTCAAATGTTTTAAGTTAAAGATGCGTGTTGATGTGTATTAAACATCGTCCCAAAGGTGAGCGGCCTGCATGGCATCTAAAAACCCAATATTATGAGCGGTTGGTTTAAATCGGTAATCGGTAGGTATGAAGCCGGGATCTGAAGTTGCGGGAGGGCGAAAAATGCAATATTCCCTGTTACGGAGACTTAAGTTTATTTAAAATAGGTTAATCTTTTATCCCCAAATAGTTTCTATCAATATAATTCCACATGTGTAATGCCTTGGGGTCTTTGGAGTCTCTCTCATATTCACGAAGGGTCCCCATCCTCGAGAACAAAGGAAAACCGTCTACATCAGGATCAACAAAAGTCCGTAGGATATCTACTGCCCATTTCTTGGGATTAAGCGGGTGAATTTTTTTGACTTCGGCCTTGTGATTTAGTTCGATGAGAGCACCACTGGGGATGTGTTCCGGTAGCTGAAAACCGTTTTCGGCAAGTTTGGGTAGCAGGGAGTTCCATTGAGAGGCGCTGTGACTTAATAAGGATCGTTTAACGATCGTGTTATCCGGCCACATAAAGATACAGGCCCGGGTTATCCTGTGATCCTCTTTGATCATTTTTAATTCCTCCAGAAACCCTTTTGTTTCCCCGGGAATAATGAGTACAGTCCCGGCACAATGGCATAGATCCTTAAAAACATCTCTCCAGTCTATGGTGTCCCCGGGAATTTCGCGAATAACGTAGGCCCGTCGAACCACGTCATCGTATTGGAAATCCTGCTGCCCCAATACCACCACCGGAAACTCTCTGCTAAGGTCATGAATGAGCGCCTTAAACAAACTCATGTGGACTGTGCTGTGTACATGAGGCACGTGATGAGGCCGGGAAAGTTTACCGGCTTGCGACTGATCAAAGGAGCGACTTATCACCACATACGATTTATTCTCCCTCATAGCCTTAAGTCGAATTTGGGTTTGGTATAATCGCCTCCTATGTGGAATGTCCAGGCTATACCACAGATACCAATGTATTCCGAGTATCGCGATGTGCACAAAAAAATACATCCAGGGTTCAGCATTGAAATAATTCAACACGAAATAAGCGATGATGAAAGGCAGGAGCTTTCGAGCCCAAAATAGTAGATGATAGAATAAGGGTAATCGTACTTTCATGAATGGTCTGGTCGATTCTTAAGCGGAGGGGAGATTTTAAAGATAGGTAAATTTTGAGCTTGTTTTGTTATCTTGATATTCGTTAACCTTAGTCCTTTTCACTATGACGCGCATTTTCTGTTTTCTGTTTTTGATCTTTCCAACGATTTTGGTTTCCGGACAATCCGTTAACCGCACCGAGAAGAAGATCCTAAAAACCATTGAAGCCAACAATGACGAAGCCCTCAAGTTTCTTGAGGACGTAATTAACATCAACAGTGGTACGCTTAATAAAGAAGGTGTTAGAGAGGTAGGTGATGTGTTTTCCAAAGCATTTGATGCCATTGGCTTCAACACGCGCTGGATAGATATGCCTGCGGAAATGAACAGGGCCGGACACCTCTTCGCAGAAACCGAAGGTGACAAAGGGAAGCGATTACTGCTTATTGGTCACCTGGACACTGTGTTCGAACCGGACAGCCCGTTCCAAACCTTTAAGAAGATCAACGACAGTATTGCCCATGCTCCCGGAGGCAATGATATGAAGGGCGGTAATGTCATCGTACTGTACGCCCTGAAGGCACTGTATGAAAACAGATTATTGGATGACGCACAAATCACTGTGGCTTTTACCGGAGACGAAGAAAGCACCGGAAAACCATTGGATATAAGTAGAAAAGATTTGATAGATGCTGCGAAACGCAGTGATATTGCTCTCGGATTTGAGACCTCCACGGGGTTTGATAACGCGACTGTGGCCCGGCGCGGGGCGAGTGGTTGGTCTGTTTCGGTAACGGGAAAGCGGGCGCATTCGTCCGGTGTATTCAGTGAGAATGTAGGAGCGGGTGCTATTTTTGAATTGTCCCGTATACTCAATGCATTTTATGAAGAGGTACGCGGCGAGGAGTACCTTACCTTTAATCCCGGAGTGATTCTGGGTGGAACATTTGTGGATTTCGACAAGGCGACAAGTTCCGGAACGGCCTTCGGAAAGAGCAATGTGGTATCTCAAACAGCCACGGTGTATGGCGGACTGCGATTTATTTCTGAAGAGCAAAAAGAAGCGGCAAGAGCCAAGATGAGAGCTATTGTTGCAGATAACCTGCCCCATACTTCGGCAACAATTGAGTTTGTAGACAGTTATCCGGCCATGCAACCTACCGAAGCGAACAAGGAGCTACTTGGAAAACTGAATCAGGTTAGTTTGGATCTGGGTGAAGGTGGAGTGGAAGCCTATGATCCCAGCAAACGCGGCGCGGCGGATGTCTCGTTCGTGGCGCAATACGTAGCCTGTCTGGATGGACTGGGTACCATGGGTACGGGTGCACATACGCCCCAGGAGACGGTAAATCTCAACACGTTTGAAGCCCTTACCAAAAGGACGGCTATTCTAATCTATCGGTTAATCAATGAGCGAAGGTAGTATGCGGTTACCATCCTAATGCAATTACGGTTCCCATGAATATAATTGCTATGATCCTGTTATTGAACTGATGCGCATGGATATCGAAATGATCGTCTGAATCCTTTGGGCCGAAGATGTATTCTTTGTATGTAAACTTAGGCTTGTTGAATATCGTTCTCCAGGTCGTACCATATATCCAACGCAGGGTCCCTCCTATATAATTGAATATAAGATATCCAAGCTCCTTGGTTACCATTCCTGTTGTGGAGTGAAATTACGAATTAAAACTTCCGGCTAACGTTCAAATGACCTACTGCTCCCTGGTGTATACCGCGTCAATAGTAGAACCTCCCTGACCAAAGGTGATATCCAACAAGGTTAGCTGATCACCGTTCAGAATAATAGTTCCGGTGGTGGTCTGTCCGGCCTGGACCAGCGTAAGCTGATCTCCGGCAAGCGTCCAGGTCCCGTCAAAAGTTACCGGGGTACACGCTATGGCGGTTTCTACCAGAGGGATTAGCACAAAACTAGGGCTATTGGTAAGGTTTCCGTCTGCGAAGAATATCACTTCCGAATCCAGCACACAAGGCTCTTCCACGTGTAGGCTGGTGTTGGCATCTCCGTCATTATCCAGATCAAGTGCAACGCTGGAATTTAATTCTACAAGCCGCCAAACACCAACAAGGGGAGAGGTGGTATCGGCAGGTTCGGTACTGTCGTCATTGTTGTTACAGCCAACTGTAGCAAGGAGCATCAGTAAGGCTGTGCATGTGGCAAATAACTTTTTCATAACATCATCTTTGTAAACAATGCATGAAAATACTACTTTTTTTGTTGATGTCCTGATGAGGGGTTTAATTATGGATACGCTGATCAACCTTTAAAGTTCTCTTTGTTTCCACAGTGATTTGCGATCCTTCGGCCAGCATGACAGAAACAGGTCGGGCAGAAGACAGAAAGCCAAATTCATTACCATAGAGAGCACCGAAGTCGGCATCAATAGCATAATCGGTCACCGTATAGGCTTCCCATTTGGGATGAGTCACTTCGTATTCGTTGGTTTTGGCATCACTTACTTTGGCGTAGCCCCAATAGTGTTCGGTGATGAATTCGGTTTCGCTGTTGGGGGGTATGGGATCTGAGTCAATATTTGCCTTGATCGCAATGGAATGCCATTTATTGTTGTACTTCCATTTGTATTCTACCGTTCTGCCGTCTTCGTTTTCTTCCCAGCGGTGGGTCATGGGCATGGTTTGGTAGTGTTCCTTGTACACGGTATTGGCTACAAAGGTGAGCGCTCTTTTCGGAACAATTTCTTTAATAAATACCACTCCACGTTTCCATGCTCCATCCTCGAAACGTTTCACATAAAAACGCAAATTGACTTCTTCAAAATTTACATGGAAGGGGATTTTGATCCCCAGGAGTTTGGTGTTTTGAAACATGAAACCCACCAGGCTCACGTAGCAGTTTCCGTTCCACAGATCGAGCTCGGTTCCGGCAGGTACATAGGGTTGTAAGATACCAGGATCAACGGTATAATTCGCAAGGGCCAGTTTTCTCCATTCCGCTTTAAGGAAGCTCATGTTGTGATCCACTTTTTTCTATTACAAAGATACGGGACAATGAGGCGCAACCATTAGAGTTTTGAGTTTTAAATGCTAAGTTTTAAGTTATCCTGACTCCTGACTCCTGACTCCTGACTCCTGACTTCGGTCTTCAGTCTTCCAGCTTCTGACCTCCGACTTCGATACATCAGACTGCGTCTGACAGCGCCAGTTTTCTCCATTTCGCTTTGAGGAAGCTCTTAGTCATTCTTCAAATAGTTTTTCAGGCACATTGGGCAAACTGGAGAAAGGGCATTCAACATTGCTTCAACCTTCTTTCGATTCCTTTGAAAATCAATTTCCGAGCTATTAATTCCAATTTCATTAAGTAGTTTGGGGTCTACTGTGTAAATTCCATTGACAAGCCCTGCTTTATCCTTTACTTTAACCTTAATTACTTCAGAATTAAGGCACTTTTCATTGCGATTTGCCTTATCTGCATGATATTTAGATACAAAGGCCGTTACCTTTCCTCCATGATACTTACATTCAACGTACCCCATTGTTTAATGTTAAAGTCTGCATTTAAGTTATCCTAACTCCTGACTTCAGTCTTCCAGCTTCTGACCTCCGACTTCGATACATCAGACTTCGTCTGACACTCAGTCATCGGTTTTCCAGCTCCTAATCTCAACTCCCTCAAAATCTCCATAAACCAATATTTATGATACAGCAGTATCCTCTCTGTCATTTCGATAACAACGCCAGCGCCTTTTGGTGGTTCACTGTTTCGTTCGGGTCCGCGATGGCAATCTTATACATGCCCGCTTGCTTGCATAGATCCGTTATCGTGCTTTTCTCGATTTCCCGCAAGGGCGTATTATTTTCAGTTCGGGGATGAACGGCGACATCCCGACGAGGGTAAAATGTCTTCCTGCCGTAAAGGGTGTCAAGTAATTCCAGCAATAAGGAATAGGCCACTGTGAATTCTCCAATTAAGAGCTCGTTTCGGGAAAAGGGCGGTTCAGCAACTTTTTTGACCGACTTATTGGTAGAAAGATCGACGAGTTCCATTTCATTTATACCAATTCGCAAGAGAAGCTTCTTTGACTTGAATAGTTTTATCATTTTTTAAAAATTCGATTTTGGATGTTAAGTTTTCCGTCGTTCTTCCTCATGCCTCATGCCTCATGCCTCACCCCCTCAAAAACCTCCTTCAACCAATCATTCACCAGACAATCTATGATTAGATGCACTCTCGGTTGTTCACTTCGATTATGAACTTCATGTGTAATGTGAAAATTGCAATACCAGCACTCTCCTGTATTCATTTGGACCGGCTCTCCGTCCAGGAGTATCTCCACCTGATCGTTGGTTTCTATGGGAATATGGAGCCGTACCTTGCCATGCTCAAAACTGTAGCCAATATCGCGGTGGGGTTTAATGCTGGCACCGGCATCCAGGGTATGCACTCGAAACGTTTCTTTGTCGCATTCAAAAGAGTCGTGTATGGATAACAGGTAGGGGCACTTTTTTAAGGCTTCGTTTGGAAGAAAATGTATCGGTCCGTCGGGACCACCCGTGGGTTCAATGAAATGCTTGGACCATAGTGTTTCCAGGGTTACCGACGGATTATAAATGTCATAGTAGTCACCTTTGGAGAATTGAGCAAGCTCTTCTTTAATGGTCGCTACGTCAAATGAGAAAGGCAGCTTTAGTGCATTCATGCCTTCGAAGATCGAATAATGAACTTAGAAACACAAACCATTTGAATTTTTAAGCGATGCGCACGTATTAACCCTTATTCATCTTTAATCCATTTAAGACCTCGTAGCCAATTAACTATCCGTTCTTTAATGCTCTCCTCATTTTCAGGGTCAAATCTTGGGGCCGTAATGCCCTTCAGGTTACTAAATGTTTCTACCTCGTTCAGTACACTGGATTCGTCTTCAATGAGAAGTAATAAAGGTTTAGCTTGCCCGTGAAAGAAACCAAACTCGTGGGCAAGATTTAAACTAAAGGCTACATTCTTTTCGTCATGATCGGGTTTGGATACAAGTATGATCGCCGCATCCGAACACCACATGTGCGCAGAAACTTCGTCCAGCGAGGTTCGATTGCTGCCACTGTCAATATTTGCCTCGATGACTTCAATACTATTATCGCTTAGAACGCTTTTGACAACATTGGAAATTGTTTCGACATTACCCTTAACAAATCTCCTTGAGAGAAAAACCGATTTCTTTCCTCTTTCCAGCTCGTCCCGAATGGAGGTCATCCTGGGAATGAGCCTCTCCGGAGGTGTTACTATATAGGAATTTCTGTTTGTGGTATACACCACTTTCTTCGCATTTCGGCCCCGACCCGCCCGGACATCTATGCGCAAACTACCGTCGAGTTCGTCCAGTATAGCCTTTATTCTTTCAATATTTTTGTCAACGTCGGTTGCTGTAACCTTAACAGGCTCTACCACGGCAATGAGTACGGCATCTCCTGAGATAACTCCCCCTCTTTTGAGAAGAGAAGACAGAATATTGAAGTGGGCCTTTTTAATTTTGGCGGTAATTTGAGCAAGAACCCCGGGATCATCTGCATGTTGTATTTTAAGATTGACCGCACCTTTTTTTGGAAAGACATATCGAAGTAAACGCTTATCGGTATCGGCTGAAACTACTACTCGATCCAGATCATAAGTATTTGGACTAATATTTCCCTTTTGAAGTTGCTTGCCGATTTGTTCCTTCCATCCTTTGAGCTCAATCCATCCATTCTGGACTTGTTTTTTCCGTTGCCATGCAAGGTGTCTTTCATTTTCTATGTGAAGTTTTTCGCAGGTCAATACCGTAAACCCCTGTTTTTCTATTTCCGATCGTACTTTTTGCACATCGATCTTTGAACCCTTTACCTCACATATCAAATCCAATGTGTGTTCCGTCCTTGAACTAATCGTAGCACTTTCTGCGAGGGCAATGTTCATCTTGAGTTTGGCAATGGTCTTAAAGATCTTATTCATTACACCCGCTTCATCCTGATAAGAGCATTCCAATCGTATTAATGTATCTCGTTTGTTCGAGTCAAGCACAGAAACCAAAATATCACCGATCCCATTCTCCGTGGGTTCCAACAAATCTACTATGACAGATGTGCCCGATTCGAAAGCCAATGGCGCCCGATTCCACCAGGGAAGCGGAAGGTAGTTTTCTTTTGTTCCCAATACGATTAGATCCCCAAGGATATACATAGACTATGTTTTTTTATGATTTTCAGAAAATAAAAACCCACCTCAAAATCCAGTATAGATATATAAGGTGGGGAGTGGGTCTAAGATACGAAATGTTTCGTTAATCCGCGGGATTACATCACTGCGAGAATAATACCATTGACGATCCGAACAAGAGGTGGTATTATTCAAACTCTGTTATTCACTACCTTAGAGGTTCAAACCACATCCCTATGAGATTACGTATTACCATCGCTATTTTTTCTCTTTTCTCGCTTATCTCTTTTCACAATACAAAGGCGCAATCGATTTCTCAAACCCAACTCGAAACGCTGGCAGCCAAATACACGGCCGGGTCCTGGGACATGTACAAAGAACTGCTGAGTATCCCTAACGATGCTGCAGATGATCCAAAATTCATTGAACAAAACGTGCAATGGTGTGAAAGCGCGTTTGGTAACCGAGGGTTTAGTACTCAGCGGATTGAAACTCCGGGAGCGCCCTTGTTACTGGCAGAGCGAAAAGCAGCTGGTGCGATTAAAACGGTGCTGATTTACCTGCAGATCGACGGTCAACCGGTTGATCCTTCCCGCTGGGATCAGGAAGATCCCTGGAAGCCGGTACTTAAGGCAGAAAAACATCCCGGGAAGTGGGAAGAGATTCCATGGGAGTTAATAGAGAATTACGAGGACGACTGGCGCATTTTCGCCCGGGCAGCCAGTGACGCCAAAGGACCTGTAGCCATGTTTTTGGCAGCGATGGATGCCCTAAAAGAAGCCGGGGTGAATCCGAATTTCAATATGAAAGTGATCATGGATTTCGAAGAAGAACTGGGCTCTCCCAACCTTCCACAGGCCGTGACCGATAATACCGAACTCCTGGCCGCTGATATGCTGATCATCTTTGACGGCCCTATGCACAGAAGCAATAAGCCAACGCTCACTTTTGGCGCACGAGGAATTTCAACTATCGATCTCACTACCTATGGCCCGATCGTTCCACAACATAGCGGCCATTTTGGAAACTACGTACCCAACCCGGCCTTCCGGCTCTCAAAGTTGCTGGCGTCAATGAAAGACGACAACGGACGTGTAACTATCCCGGGATTCTATGATGGTATTTCCATAGATGAGAATACTCACAAGATATTAAAAGCTGTGCCGCATGATGAGGAGCAACTCATGGACATTCTTCAATTGGGAAGTGTGGATAAGGTAGGGAGCTATTATCAGGAGGCTATTCAATATCCTTCGCTGAACATTCGCGGAATGCAATCCGGATGGATTGATGAAAAAGTACGTACCATTATACCTGCCTGGGCGAGAGCTGAGATCGATGTGCGATTGGTACTGGAATCGGACCCTGAACGGCTCATGGGACTCATTAAAAAACATGTCGAAGATCAGGGATTTTTTGTGACTGATCGCGAACCCACCAAGGAGGAACGCATGGCCCATGAGAAAGTGGCCTCATTCACCTACAAGGTATCCTATCAATCCTTCCGTACCGATTTCAATAGCGAGGTAGGGCAGTGGCTACGGCGTTCCCTGAAGAAAGCCCATGGCGAAGATCCCATTATGTTCCGAATGTCCGGGGGATCCATCCCTATTTCTCCTTTTGTGGTAACGCTAGGAATACCAGCAGTGACTGTCCCTACGGTAAACAGGGACAATAATCAACATAGCCCGAATGAGAACTTACGTCTGGGTAACTACCGAAACGGGGTTAAAACGATGATCGCAATTTTGAGCGAAGAACTCTAAACTTAGTCGCCTTTTAAATATTTTCCCAGTTGGACACCCGCAGCCCCGGCGGCGGCACCTATAACAATGGCTCCACCTACGGCTCCGGCCACACCTGCCGCTCCTAAGCCGGCTAGCGCTCCATATTTACCTGCAGCGGCTGCCAATCCGGCACCTACGAAAGCACCAAGCTTAGCGCCTTCAGATGTAGAGTTTCTGGAGGATTTGTGTCCCGGCGCTTTGGGAGAAAAGCGGTAGCTTTCATAATCAGCTACGGCAAGTTTGAAAGCGTCGGTGTCAATGCGCTTATCCAGGGGAATTACAGGATCTTCGCCAAAACAAGGACCCCATCCCGGGTTTTGATTGATGAGTTCCGGACCGTCATCGATTACGATGGGTTGCTTTGGTAATTCAGGAAGATTGAGCTCTTCCAGCAACTTCTTCACGTCTTTCATGTTTTGCATTTGAGACGCTTTTTGCTGAGTGTCGGCGGAAAGTAGTTTCTCCAGGCTTTCCTGGCTGAAATAATCATTGAGATTGAGCTTGGTGGCCAATTCTTGTGCAGTATTCATTGTACATGAGTTTACGGGGAGCGTAAGCGATTGGCATGCAAGTATTTAAAGATAGTGATTTTTTGAATTTGGCTATAAAAACCCTCCGTCGCCACCCTTCGATAAACTCAGGGACCGGCTATGGAGGGTATTTGACTAGTTAGTATAGTTACCGCTCAACAATTATAAATTCTGAGCGCCTATTAGTCTGTCGTTGTTCGTCCGTACAGTTCTCACCGCAAGGCACGGCCGGCTTGGTCTCACCAAAGCCCTGACCACTAATACGGTTGGCATCAATGCCCTGAGAGATCACATACTGTACAGTAGACTGGGCTCTTCGTTCGGAAAGTGCCAGGTTGTATTCGTCACGGCCCTTGTTATCCGTATGGCTTTCCACAGCTATGACCATTTTCGGATATTTCTTCATAATGGCCACCAGCTTATCCAGTTCGAAGGCAGCTTGTGGTTTGATGTTGTGTTTATCATAATCGAACAGTATGGGATTCAGTTCGATCTTATCGTCTACAATGATCGCTTCGATAGGACGCATTTGGATCGTTGCGGTAAGCTCACCGCTTGGTGCTGCCTCTACATTCGCAACCCCTGGCTCAAAACCACGCATGAAGCCCTGCAGCACATGAGGCCGTTCGCATTCTGCGAGTAGGGAGGAGGTTCCATCTTCCCCTGTAGATCTTGTGCTCAGTTTGTTTTCCTGAGTGTCGTACATATCCACGCGGACACCAAAGATCGGTTCGTCGGTGTACTCATTGATCACGGTCACATTAATGGTTACCTCACAAGGAGGATCCAGTTTTGTGATGGCATATATGTCATCACTTCCTTTTCCGCCTTCGCGATTGGAGGATACATACCCCGTTTCGGTGGCGGGATCATATTTGAAAGCAAAGTCATCATCTACACTATTGGCACCAACCCCCAGATTTTTAACCGTTCCGTCTTCTACGACAAATACATCCAGAAGTCCAATGCCCTGATGCCCATCACTGGAGAAATACAGGGTTCCGACCGAATCAACATAAGGGAATACTTCCTTTCCTTCGGTATTTACATTCGAGACTCCCTGAGGACTTCCAAAACTGCCGTCACTATTCACGGTGACCTGATAGATATCCGACAAGCCTTTTCCACCCGGTTTGTCACTTACAAAGTAGAGCGTATTGCCATCCGGACTTAGAGCCGGGTGACCCGTAGAGTACTCGCTGCTGTTAAATGGCACCGGTTGCACATCCTGCCAACGACCATCTACAAGTTCTGCGTAGTAGAGGTTGATTTGATTCACGCCTTCCTCACTTTTGTCGTACTTGCCCCGGTAGAAGTCATTTCGATCAAAATATATGCGCTTTCCGTCCGGGCTAATGGCCACATTACCTTCGTGGTATTTGGTGTTCACATCGCCTTCCATGAGGGACGCATTCTTTACCGTTCCGCCAACAATTTCAGCTTCGTATACGTCGAGATAGGGTTCTTCGTTCCAACCGTATTTTTTTCGTTGGGTGTTGCGAGCTGAAGAGAAATAGAAGGTCTTGTCGACTGTGATACCACCAAACTCGGAGTACTCGGTATTGATCTCCTCCATGTTCTTGGCTTCAAACCGAGGCACTTCGTCCATAATGGTGGGCACGTAGTTCGGATTCTTGAGAAATTCTTTGGCCCGGGAGTCCTCCGGTTTCAGCTGAGCAAACGTTTTCATCCAGGTGTTGTGATCGCTAATCTTGCCATTCGCCTTAAGCGATTGGGCGTAGTTATACACAGTTTCCGGATTCACCTTGCGGCCCTTCACCACCCTTTTGTAGTAGGTCTCGGCCTTTTTGGTGTCATTGATATAATAATAGCTATTAGCCAGCTTCTCGAACACATAACGGCTCCCTTTTCCTTTTTTAAGTAGTTTCTGATAGGCAGCTGCGGCATCTGTATAGGCCAGTCTGTTATACAGGGCATCGGCCTTTTTGGTGTCTTTGTTCTGGGCGGTCATTACTGAAGTGCTAACCGCGATGAGCAATGATAGAATATATATTTTTTTCATTCTGAATTAGCTTAAGAGTTACCCATTAGAAATATCGTGGTGAGCGCAGTGCGCGTTTCTTAAAGAATACATCGAAGGTGAGAATGATCTCGTGGGATGAATTCGCCACCGCTTCGAGGTCTGAGATTACACGGTCATAGGCATAACCGATTCGTATGTTAGGAGTTGCCTGGAATCCAACCAACCCGCTAAAACTGTCGTCCAGTCGATAGGATGCGCCGATTTCAAACTTTTCATAGAACAAGGCGTTCAGGTTCCCGTCGAAAGAAACAGGCGCATCAAAGGCCGATTTCACCATTACGGAAGGTTTCAGCTTCACGTTGTCATTCACCTGGAACACATATCCCGCTGTTGCAAAGTAGTGATTGGTTTCCGAGCCGATCTTCAGTCCGTTGGCATCGAGGTGCGTCGAAGTCAGAAGATTCGGCACCGAAAGTCCAACGTAGAAATTGTCGGCATAGAGGAAGGCACCCGCACCGATATTCGGTGTAGTAGTATTCACATTTTCAGCAAAGAAAGGATCGTTAGGGTCTTGCAGGATCAGGTCCGTCAATCCAATATCATGGAAGGTAGCCCCTGCTTTGATTCCCAGCGCAATGTTGATCGTTTCACTCAATTGAAGCGTATATGAGAAGTCTGCATAAACGTTGGTTTCGTTAACCGGGCCTAACTCGTCCTTAATGGCCGAAAGCCCTAAGCCTACTTTATCCCCAAAAGGTGCATGCGCCGAAAAGGTGAATGTGGTAGGTGCACCGTCCAGGGCGTTCCATTGGTTTCGGTATAAGCCTGTAATGGACAGGCTTTCTTTGGACCCCGCATAAGCAGGGTTGATCACATTCATATTGTACATGTACTGGGTGTACTGCGGATCTTGTTGCCCCTGCACTTCCTGTGCAAGGAAAGCGATCAACAGGCCGGATAGTATATATAGTTTCTTCATTGTGGTCTTTTTCATTTGTAACACGTAGGTGTATTAATTAGCTCGGTTTAGATAGATCCATCCTGTCGCCTGCATCCCATATATGGGATCTTCGGAGGCGAGATCGATCACATAGTAATAAGTTCCTGTTGGGAGGTCGTTGCCGTTTTCCGACTGTCCTCGCCATTCATTCACATATCCGTTTTGTTCAAACACGAGCAAACCGTGCCTGTTATAGATCTGAAGTTTATTGATACCACTTCGATCGCTTAGGAATTCAAGATCCAACGAATCATTGAAACCCGGGGATCCGTCGGGAGATAATCCCTGGGAGATCACACAATTTCCAATGTCGTAAAGGGTCACATTTACAGAGGCCTCATTGATACAAGGTCCATCGGCTACTACCACAGTCACCGTTTGAGTTCCCATAGCATTTTCATCCAGCGTTAAATCCAGAGTACTTCCGGTCTCTCCGGCAAGTAATTCTCCGTTTAGGAACCACTGGAAACTAACATCGGTGGGCGTTACCGAAGCTACGATCGTCTGCACTTCGTTAGGACAGGTCTTGAAATCCGGTCCCAGATCCACCACAGGTAATTCTCCGAATTCCAGAGTAACACTATCTGCAACAATACAATTGCCAACCGTAATTTGAAGGGAATAGGTATCCGAAGTGCTCACGGTTATCGTAGGAGTCGTCTCGCCGGTGCTCCACAAGTACTGAATACCGCTCGTATTTCCACCAATGGTAGGGATGATCTCTACGGCATCTCCATCACAGAAAGCCATATCTTCACCCAGCTCCAGAGTAGGTGTGTCGGTAACCGTAACCGGAATTACGACGGTACTCTCACTACAAGGAGGTATTGTGATTACCACGGTATACGTATCAGCGACTGTAGGTGTATATATGGCGTCCGTTGACACTACATTTCCACCGCCATCGGTCCATTCATACGAAACTGTAGTAAGGTCAATTCCCGGATTGATCGGAGTTGCATCAAGTGTTGGGAATGGATCTGTGGAACACAGGTCTACCCCGCTGGGCAGATCGGTTACAATATCGATCACTTCCAAAAGGATAAGATCAAAAGTCACCGTGTTATAACAAGTGGGCTCAGAAACATTCTCTACCCGTACCCAGACTGTCTCCGGATTGGCCGTACTGGCATACATGTCCGGTGTGAGAATCGGACTGGTATTGGCCTGAGCATCCAGATCGGTGAGGTGGAACGAGATATTGAAATCCACAGGATCCTGACCGTCAAGTATCGTTGGTATCTGTGCCGTGAGATCGAAGATCTCGGTTCCGTCGTTACCCTCGTCACACGCTTCCAGGTCCGGCGGGGTAACCAGTACCGGTTGCGGGTTGTTAAAGGCCAGCGCAATGTCATCGATGGCCAGGTCGTTACCGCAACCTCCGGGGGCATTGTTTATGAGCACTAATTGAATATCGGAATTAGCTCCGGTATTGAAATTGATAAAGAACTGTTGCCAGTTGGGATCGGATTCATTCTGAATGTCGCCTGTCACCGTTTCGGCAATAGTGACATTAGACGGATCTTCAATTCTAAAGATCACATTCGATGGGTTTCCGGTACCCGGACAAATAAAGGTGTCTATATCATATACAGTGGTAATCCAGGCACTGAACGTATAATCAGTATCAGGTAGCAGTGTGATCGTCCTTCGATAGAACTCACCGGGGGTGAAATCGGCGTTCACGTAGAGTGCACGGCCATCCACATCGCCTTCGGTATGATCTTCCATACCGATGTGCCATCCTGTATTCAGTCCGTCTGAAATATTGGTAATGCTGTATTCCCCATCATTCACTTGAGTCGTTTGATTACAAACGTAGGTGGTGGTCGCTCCACCCAGGTCACAAACGCGACCCGTTCCTGTTCCGAAGTCTTCCAGGAAGTCAATGGTAGTACAAACAGGAGGTACCGAACAATCGGGACTGGTAAGGAATAGGATCTCCACAGCATCCGACAGTGAGCAGCCACCTACGGTGACTTCTACGGAGTAGTTCCCGGTATCGGTAACCGTAATGGTAGGGGTGGTCTCTCCCGTACTCCACAAGTATGTTGCTCCTGTAGTATCACCTGTCAACTGAGGTACGATCTCATAGGAAGCTACATCACAGAATGACAGATTACTCCCCAGATCCAGAGTGAAGGTCGCTTCCGATGTCACTTCGACATCATCGGTCACGGTGACCATATCACCGTTACAGTTGGTATATGTCGCCCGCGCTGTATAGATTTCCGTAGCATTGGTAGGACATACATTTATTGTGGCATTTGTACCTATTACATTTCCTCCGGAATCCAGCCAGGCAAAATCAACCACGCTGGGACCGGCAGGGGTGAAACGCCATGCTTCGTTAGACGTTGTCCAGGGAGAATCGGATGTATTTCTTCCTGTTGGAACAAAGGCCGTATCACCGGCATCGTTTTGAATTCCTATCACGGCATTTCCGTCGTTCCATGTGGTACAGGTTGGCTTGTCGAGAATATAAACATCGATGATATTGGTGGTTTCATAAAATACTACCATTTGTGTTGCCAGGAGGTTATTACATGCTCCGGAAAACAGAGGTACCTGATAATAGGAAACGGCAAGCACTCGGTTGGGCGCCGTTCCAATAATCTCCCAGGCAATTTCATCAGTACCGGTACCCACAGAGGGGTCTATGTCATGACCGGGCGTAAATACATTGGCTTCGCCGAGCGTTGGATTTGAGTTATTAGGTAGGTCCTCATCGAAAGACCAGCCGTTGGTAGTATCACCGGGGTCCACATCAAAGCGAATTACCCCGTTCGACCCTACCTGGAATTGTGTCTCGATATCCCCGAAGTAACAGAAGTCAAAAGGCAACGCCTCAACTCCGGACCAGGCGTCATCGATATTGGTGTTCACCGAATTGGCAAGGCCGTTGAATGGAAAGGGGGGATCAAAGTCAATAGAGGAAACGGTATAGGTATTCGTTTCTCCGATATCAAGGAAGTTGGCCGTAAGGTCTGTACAGCCACCTCCGCCACAAGCGATGGTTACGTCGGGCCCTGCATCCACAAAGGGGTTGCCGGGATCCTGAGCCATGGCCAGAGGAGCAATGAACAGCACAAAAAGAAAACTCATTGCACGCGGTAAAATCGCGTTCCAATGAGTCAACATTTCATCAAATCCATCGCGAAAATGGAAAGGTAGATATGATTTCATATAGGTTATGGTTGGTGTTTAACTTATCTAAGATAGCTAAAAAAGGACTCTGAGATGGTGTAGCCTAATTTTTTAGTTATGAAGCAGGAAAAGTCGACGATCAGCAAGACATATGTATCCCTATTTCCCTATAGAAAAGATAGTGTAAACCGGAAAATGATCGCTAATACCACCTTTGTATTTTGGACCTGCGTAGGTTCGGAAGGGATTCCCTTTAAACCTTCCCTTAAATTCCTGAAGGTCCTTCGGATTGAAGATACGTGCTTTTTCAAATTGAAACGGATTGTCGTACGGCTTCAGAAAATTGTTGGATAGTATAATCTGATCAAACAGGTTCCATGCCCCTCTGTGGTTAAGACTGCCCTCATATCGGGTCCAAAGCAAGTCCATTGGGTTGTAAAACTCCTGTTCCATTAGGGTATAGATACTTTTACATTTTGGATTGTCATTGAAGTCTCCCATGATTACAATACGTGCGTCCGGATCTTCGGAGATTATTTGAGCGATGATCTCGCGATTCTTTTCGGCGGCAGCCATACGTTTGTGTTCAGTTTCCTCTGTGCCTGAACGTCTTGAAGGCCAGTGGTTTACAAGTATATGAAAGGCCTCTCCTTCCAGACGGCCTCTTACATGGAGTACATCTCGCGTATGATCGGGAGCTCCGTGTTCATCGGTGAGTTGTAACCCGAATACTTCACTGTGGTCGACCTTAAAGATGTCTTTGCGATACAGAAGGGCCGTGTCGATTCCGCGTTCATCGGGGGAATCGTAATGTACGTAGTTGTATCCTTTCTTTTTAAGGAATTTAGACGCCAGCAATGCCTCAATGACTGTGTTGTTTTCCACTTCTGCGATTCCAAGGATGGCAGGGGCATATCCGGTATGTTCATACCCTATTTGGGAGATAACGCGCCCCAGTTTTTTTACCTTCTTGTTGTAGCGTTTTTCGTTCCATTTTTTATCGGAGTCCGGCGTAAAATCATCATCCAGGGTATGTGGATCGTCTTTGATGTCGAATAAATTCTCGAGGTTGTAGAAACCAATCGTGTATAAATTTTTTTTCTTGGAAGAACTTCCCATAAGTCAGCGTTATCTGCCCTTAAATTACAAAAATCCCTAGCAAAGCATTTTGTACCTTTGCCGAACAAATTTTGTGATGCTCGAAAAAACGGATGTAACATACGAAAAGACGATTCTCATTGGACTGATCACCAGGACTCAGGATGCCGAGAAGGCTACGGAGTATCTGGATGAATTGGAGTTCCTTGCGTATACGGCAGGGGGAGAAGTACTGAAGCGTTTTGTACAACGAATGGATATGCCCAATCCCAAGACGTTTATAGGATCGGGAAAGATGGAAGAGGTGAAGCAGTTCGTAGACGACCACAAGATTGGAACGGCCATTTTTGATGATGAACTTTCTCCGGCCCAGCAAAAGAATATTGAGAAGATATTGCGCTGCAAGATCATCGATCGTACCAATCTGATCCTGGATATATTCGCGCAACGTGCCAAGACCAGTTACGCCCGGACACAGGTGGAGCTGGCCCAATATGAGTATTTGTTACCTCGACTGGCCGGGATGTGGACACACCTTGAGCGTCAGCGTGGAGGTATTGGAATGCGAGGTCCCGGGGAAACGGAGATTGAGACCGACCGCCGTATCGTGCGGGATCGTATTTCATTGCTGAAGAAGAAGATTGCCTCTATCGATAAGCAAATGGCGGTGCAACGCGGTAATCGGGGGTCTTTGGTTCGTGTGGCTTTGGTAGGGTATACTAATGTGGGTAAGTCTACACTCATGAATGTCATCAGTAAGTCGGAAGTGTTTGCTGAAAATAAGTTGTTTGCTACTCTGGATACTACGGTACGAAAAGTGGTGATCGGAAATTTGCCTTTCCTGCTAAGTGATACGGTAGGTTTTATTCGAAAGTTGCCCACGCAGTTGGTGGAGTCGTTCAAAAGTACGTTGGACGAGGTTCGGGAGGCCGATCTGCTGTTGCATGTGGTGGATATTTCCCATCCCTCCTTCGAGGATCACATCGCATCCGTTAACAAGATTCTCGATGAGATCGACAGTGCCGATAAGCCTACACTAATGGTCTTCAACAAGATAGATGCGCATCAGCCTGAAGTCATTGATGAGGATGACCTCGTTACGGAAAAAACCAAAGCGCACTACACCCTGGACGATTGGAAGCAAACCTGGATGAACCGGGAAAACGGTGAGGCCATTTTCATTTCAGCCCTGAATAAGGACAACCTTGAGGAGTTTCGAAAGGTGGTGTATCAAAAGGTGCGGGAGATTCACGTGACTCGTTTTCCCTATAACAACTTCCTGTATCCTGAGTATATGGAATAGTAAAAGGGGATCGTGAAGGTCTATTCCTCTACCTCTCCCAGAAAGTGATTGGTCACTTCGTCATTTATAGCAGTAATTGTCTTGCCAATAACCGGGCCTTCTCCCCAGTTGGTAAGAATGATAATACCCAGGTTGTATTCCGGATATAGTGTTAGTGCTGAAGCATACCCGTCAATGTCACCGCCGTGATAAACAATATGGGTGTTTCTCTTTTTCGAATCAATAATAAAACAGCCCAGACCGTAGTGCCATGTGTCGTTGATCCGGAAGAGCCTTGTTTGTTGGATTGTATTGACATTATTTTGGGCGAGCAGCGCTATCATGAAGCTGTTCATATCTGAAACAGAGCTGAAAACGTTCCCTGCCCCGGAAAGGGTGCCCATATCCCAGGGTTCCGTTCGGAGTAGAGGAGACACATCTAAGTAAGGAACTGCCAGCTGATCGCCGAAGTCTTCCTTAAACACCAGAGAACTTTGATTCATGTTGTACGCGGTAAAAATGTATTCCTCCATAAGCGTGGCAAGGTCCTTATTCATTTTATTCTCCATGGCAGTACCGAGAACACCATATCCAAAGTTTGAATACACATATCTTGTTCCGATTGCGATATTGATGGATACCTGCTCAATTCCCTTTAATAGTGCCGATGCCGAATAACCTCTGATGGGATCGGGATCAACGCGCTCCAGGTTTTCCGGATATCTTGGAAATTCAGACGAATGGGTGGCAATGTGCTTGAGTGTTACCTTTTGCCCGTCTGGAGATTGGGGAAAAGCCATTTCAGAAGGGAAAAAATGAGCCAGAGTATCTTCCAAAGTAAGGTGTTTCTCCTGTATAAGTTTGGCAAGTACGTGCCCTGTAAACATCTTGCTCACGGACCCTAGCTGATAAAGGGTACGCTCATTGGCAGGAATTTTATCCTCCACATTGGCATATCCATATCCCCTGGCAAGAATAGCTTTACCGTCCTTGACCACTCCTACTGCGATGCCAGGTATTTTGTTCGCTGTGATTGATGAATTTATCAGGCTGTCAAGTGAGAGTTTCTCATTCCGGACAGACCTGGTCGTTTGTCCGTTGCAGGACTGGAACAACAGGAAAACTGCCAATAGAGCAAGAAGGAGCGGTCGTTTCATCTTAGTCCGGATAAGGACGGTACGTAAAGGATTTATGGACAATCTTCCAGGTGCCCCGGGCTTTCAGCAGTAAAAAGTAATCGGTGTAGATACGCTTACGGCCGGGCATGATCAGTTCTACTTTCGCAGTTGCTGCATTTCCCTCATAATCGATGGAAACGATCCTTCCTATTCTGTTGGCCTTACGTCCGGGTTTGATGTTTCCCACATACTCTTTACCACTCCACTCCTGAATACTATCATTACGTACATAATAGAGATTGAAGTCGGGGTGAAAGGCACGGTCCAATCGCTCGGGTTCGCCATTGGCTGTTCCTTCGATATAGTCCTTCAACGTGTTCTCGATAAGGGTAAGATCATTCTGCGCATAGCCGGTGCCGAAGGTTAACATAAAGAAAGCCGCTACTAGTGTGAGTTTCATTCGTTACATTTTTTGAGTTACCCACTAAAGTATCGGATTCAGAAAAAAAGACCTTGAATTTGAATGAAGAAGGCCTTCGGATTTATAAAATCAAAGAAAAAATCAGGTGGTTCGCTTTTTGAACTGGGCTGGAGTGACACCATGTACTTTCTTAAAAGCAGCGTAGAAGGTGGAATTGGACCGGAATCCGCAATTGATTCCAATGGCCTCCAGTGTAAGTGAATGATCTTGTTGCATAGAAGCCGTGGCATCCTTAATCCTATACTCATTAATATAATGGGTAAAGCTTTTGCCCAGATTGTCGTTGAGCAATTGAGACAATTGATGTGGCGGGATGTTAAGCGCGTTAGCCACGTCCCTCATTTTAAGATTTGGATTTCGATAGGGAGCGCCTTCCGAAAAGTAGTTCCCCAGTTTATCGAGCATTTGTGCCGCTTCCGAAGATGAGATTTTTTTATTGGCATATTTAGGTCTTTCTTCGAAGAAGGAAGCAAGTTTCTTTCGCTTCTTAAAAATCCAGAACAACACGGAAAGGTATAGTACGAAGGAAAAGGAAACGGCTCCCAGAATATAGGAGGTATATCCATTGTTATAAGCGATCCAAATAAGTGCCACGCCTACAACAACGTTGATTAGCCAAAACTCCCGGGCATCCATCTTTTCCGATCGCTTAAATGCCTGAGCAAAGACTTTTCGACACATGTACAGGGAAATTATCACATATACCAGCCATTGTGAAAATAACAGCCAACCAAAGGGGCCACCTCGAGAACGGTGCCACATGTGCCGGTTCTCCAGATAGGGATATTTAAGATGCACTATCAACATGAGAATAACCACGGGCATAATGTGCAGCAGCCAATTCCAGCGGCTTGCTTTTGACGGATGTAAGGTCTCCTTAGTGTATAGGAATAGAAACGGCCCAATGAGAAAACAAGCCATTAAACCTATTTCTACAAAAGTGCTGGATATACCGGGATAGAAAATGAGAAACGTCGATTTAGCAACACGGACGCTTATCACTAGTAACAATGCAGAAAGAAAATAACTGGCGCGTTTCCTTTGCTTGTTGAAGAAGGCAAAATAGAAGCTTAGGAATATTCCGTTAAAAGCTCCCAGTGCACTAAAGAAAAACAACATCTGACTCTCGAAGGACATGGATCTTTCTAATGAACTATGAAAGTATTAAAATCTTATCGTTCCCGTTGGCATAGGTAACGGAATTTCTTGCCCTGGGAGTATGTAAAAAAAGCACCCTTCGATACGATTCCTTTGGAATCACTCAGAGTGCCTACTATTTATGCTTACTATAAAATGGGGAGGACTAGAATCCGAATGTAACTCCAACTCCAAGGGCTTCCCGGATTTGGAAGGCACCTACTGCATTGTCATCATAAATGGCCTGGAAGGTGGCATTTGCGGTAATCCATTTGTTCACGGCCATAATAAGATTCATGGTATAATCGATATCGACATTTTGCGGGTCTTCCAGATAATTGGAATAAAGCGCCAGTACATTCTCCATGGTAATGTTCTCCATTAGATCAAACTTCGCATATCCGTTCAAAGAAGCACCGAATTCAAATCGAGTAGTTTCGTTGGCATCTACACCAAAATAGCCGCCGGCATCATTGAACGCCTGAATCACTGCAGGATCATTACCTACATTGGTAAAGTCACTGCTTACGAAGATCAATCGGGCGGTAGCAGGAGCAACGTTTACCTTCAGGTTGTCGCTTTTCTTCCATAAGAAACCAGGTCCTGCCTGTAAATAACCGGGAGACAGGAACTTGGTAATCTCCGTACGGACCTCATTCCCATCGGCATCGGTGCCAAAAGTATATCCGGAAGCAAACTGCGTTCTGAAATTCAGAATGAATGAATAGAACCAATTGCTTTCCTTGATTTGCCTACCTACAATGGAATTTAATTCCAGGCGGTCATTAGTCTTACGGGTAAACTCCTGGTTTTGGTTTTTGGTAATTCCAAAATCCGCCATGATGCGGTTATCCCAGGTCAGTTTGCCCTGGCGGTAGTTGAAATCGTACGTAAGGACTCCGTTTGCCGCATAGTTGGAAGTCCCTCCTCCGGTCCATTCGGCATTAAAAGCGGCCTGGCTGAACAACAATGATACATTCCCTGCACGGGTCCATCCATCCTTAGGTCCTTCCTCTTCACCGTCTTCCTGAGCCAATACAGTCCATGGTAGCGCAAAAAGCGCTGCTAATAGCAATACTTTTTTCATAATCTAGGGTTGTTTGATTTGTTAGTGCAAAAATACACCCTTCTTCGAAGTAGCAAGAATTATGTGTGAAATGGCAACTATATCTTTCGATCAAGCTGCGAATTTCTTCGTCGAAAAGCTATTTTCTTTTGAACAGTGGAACCGAAGAGCAGGCCTCTCCGTACATGATACTTTTGGCTACGGGCTGTAGCTTTTGAGCCAGCAGGACATAGGCGTTTTCGGGAATGGGTTTATTGGCGCAACCGGCTATTATGACAGGTTTGTCCCGGTATTCTTCTGTGGGAAGATCCTGGATTATTTCTGAAAAAAGCACCGTTTCCAGGTCTTCCGAAGTACCTACGATCACCTTCTTTGCATAGGGGCTTAACTGAAGGGAAACAAGCAAATAGGCCCAGCCGGGAATAATGGCTTCCGAAGAGCAACTCACCGACACATAACAATCCGCGTACTGAGACCAGTCGTGGTCCTTTACATGTTGCCTGAACTCTTTTTCACGCAGTACGAACCCTTCATACAACCAGGGAGCAATGTCCAACATTACGCGCTTACCTTCCGGGTAGAAGGTCTCCAGGTCGATGGTGATCAATTTGCTATTCGCTACTCTATTTACTATTTCGTCGGACAATCTGTGTTGATTTGTTTATTCGCCCGCCGGCAGGCAGGTTGATGTGTTTATTTGTTGATTCTTTACTCACTACTCACTACTCACTACTCACTACTCACTACTCAGTACTAACTAGAGCATTCCGAGTTCCAGCTTAGCTTCTTCACTCATGAGATCCTGACTCCAGGGTGGGTCGAAGGTAATCTCAACTTCGGCGTCGGAAACGCTTTTTATAGACTTCACCTTCTCTTCAACTTCCAGAGGTAGTGTTTCGGCCACCGGACAATTGGGTGTTGTAAGGGTCATAAGTACCTTTACTTCGTAATCCTCATTGACGAAAACATCATAAATGAGCCCCAATTCGTAGATGTCTACAGGAATTTCGGGATCATAGACGGTCTTGAGAACCTTAACGATCTTCTCGCCCAGTTCGGCAGTATTTATTTCGGTAGGTGTTTCCATCTTTTTTTAGTTTGCCTGAGCCTGATAGGCCACAGCGTATAATTTCATTTGCTTCACCATCGATACCAAACCATTGGCACGGGTAGGAGAGAGGTGTTCTTTTAGGCCGATCTCATCAATAAAAGCAGTATCAGCGGCAATGATGTCCTCGGGCGCCTGATTGGAGAACACCCGAACCAGGATGGCCACTATACCTTTCGTGATGATCGCATCACTATCGGCTGTGAAAACCACCTTTCCGTCCTTTAACTCCGAGTGTAGCCAAACCTTGGATTGGCATCCTTTGATAAGCTTGTCCTCCGTCTTGTATTGTTCGTCGATGAGAGGTAATGATTTTCCGAGCTCGATCATGTGTTCATAGCGCTCCATCCAATCATCGAAGAGTGAAAACTCATCAATAAGTTCTTCCTGTATGTTCTGTATCGTTGTCATTAATTCGGATCAACTCCATTTTTACGGGCCTGTAACAATACGCTTTTGTCTTCGGCAGAGAACAGGGTCAATACTCCGTTTCGGTAGGTAAATGATCCTGTTTGACGCAACGCGTTCAGGTAATTACCCTCCTGTTCCATAAGAGGCTCGTCACAGTATTTTTCAGAAACACCAAATTCGCCAAACGTGATATTATACAGATCCAGCGTATAGCTTCCGAAGAATGAGTTGCAACCGGTTTGCCCTGTCACCGTTTTGTCCAATGCATTAAAACTGATCGTCGGTGAAGCACTTTCCACACCTTTGCTGTAAATATTGGTAATGGTATAATCGCCTGAAAGCTGTATGTTTCCTGCCGTATCGATCACCTGTTTTGCTTCATTACAACCGGTAAGTGCAACTGTGGTTACAAACAATACTACTAAAGTATAAATTCTCATGGTGTACATCTTTTAGTTTATGATAGCATTAACTGGGCTTTTTTCACCCCTTCCACCAGCCGGTCCACTTCTTCAAAGGTATTATAAAAAGAGAACGACGCTCTTACCGTGCCCGGGATATTGTAAAAGTCCATGATAGGCTGGGCGCAATGATGCCCGGTACGTACTGCGATTCCCAGCTTGTCGACTATAGTCCCAACATCGTACGGATGGATTCCCTCGAGATTGAAGGAAATGACCGAGGTCTTATCCGGTCCGGTTCCATAGATCTTCAGTCCGTCGATCGCCAGTAGTTTTTCCGTGGCATACTTCAATAACTCCATTTCATGTTTTTCAATAGCGTCAAAGCCTATGCTGTTTAAATAATCAATAGCCGTACCAAAGGCAATACCCCCTGCAATATTGGGGGTTCCCGCTTCAAACTTATGCGGGAGATCGGCATAGGTGGTCTTCTCAAAAGAGACTTCTTTGATCATTTCGCCACCTCCCTGATAGGGGGGTAGTTTCTCCAGCCATTCACTTTTTCCGTACAACATGCCAATACCGGTAGGTCCGCACATTTTGTGTGCAGAGGTGACGTAGAAATCGACACCCAGTGTCTGAAGGTCGGACTTAACGTGTGAGCAGGACTGTGCGCCGTCAACCAAAACGGCTGCTCCCACCTCATGTGCTTTGGCGATAATGTGGTCAATGGGGTTTATGGTTCCGAGCGCATTCGAGATATGGTTTACGAAGACCAATTTGGTTTTTTCTGAAAGGAGCTCCTCATAAGCCGATA
>CAZTLE010000005.1:0-49997 GCA_964614415.1 uncultured Aureitalea sp.
CCGCAACGAGACCTATGTACGTCTCGGCAGCCACAACAACGCGAGCGGCGTGCAGAGTCATCTCACAACCTCCACCCGGCGTCATACCGTGAGGAGCTACGACGGTAGGGATTGAGGAGTATCTAAGGCGCATACAGCTATCCTGAAAGTACTTCACAGCCATATTCAATTCGTCGTATTCCTGCTCGACCGCCATCATAAAGATCATTCCGATGTTGGCACCTACTGAGAAATTGGCTCCCTGATTACCTACTACGAGACCGTCGAAGTCCTTTTCAGCAATATCAATGGCCTTGTTAAGCCCGGCAAGCACGTCCCCACCGATACTGTTCATCTTACTTCGGAACTCCACATTCAGAATACCATCTCCCAGGTCTTCCACGACACAACCGCTGTTTTTGAATACAGCACTGGACTCTCGGATGTTGTCCAGGATGATAAAGGCATCCTGACCGGGCACTTTTGTGTGCTTTTTATCAGGAATGCTGTAATAGCAAGTGGCCCCGTTTTCAATTGAATAGAAGGAGTTGATTCCAGCTTCCATCATTTCGTTTACCCAGGCAGCAGGCTCCTTGCCCACCGACTTGATAAGTTCAATACCTTTTTCAACGCCAATAGCATCCCAGATTTCGAAGGGACCGTTTTCCCAGCCGAATCCTGCTTTCATGGCATCGTCTATCTTGTACAGCTCGTCCGAGATCTCCGGAATTCGCTTTGAGACATACGCGAACATCATCGCGAAGTTCTTGCGATAGAATTCGCCGGCTTTGTCTTTTCCATCAACCAGTATCTTGAACCGATCGATTACCTCGCTCACCGACTTGGTCAATTCGAGCGTAGGGAAGGAGGCTTTCTTTTTAGAGCGGTACTCCAGTGTTTCCAGATCAAGAGAAAGGATTTCGCTGGAACCGTCTTCCTTTTTCACTTTCTTGTAGAAGCCCTGTCCGGTCTTGCTTCCAAGCCAGTTGTTTTTCATGAGTGTATCCACAAAATCCGGGAGCTTGAAAACCTCATGCTCTTCGTCGTCTGGACAGTTCTCGTAAAGACCGTTCGCAACATGCACCAGCGTGTCAAGGCCAACAACGTCTACCGTGCGGAACGTGGCCGACTTGGGCCGCCCGATCACCGGTCCTGTGAGTTTGTCAACCTCTTCTACGGTAAGTCCCATTTCCTTTACCAGGTGGAACAAACTCTGAATGCCGTAAATACCGATTCGGTTTCCAATAAAGGCAGGTGTATCCTTGGCGAGCACTGAGGTCTTACCCAGGAATTGTTCTCCATAACTATTTAGGAAATCGAGTACTTCCGGGTCGGTATTCGGTCCGGGAATGACTTCGAATAACCGCAAGTATCTCGGTGGATTAAAGAAGTGCGTTCCGCAGAAGTTCTTTTGAAAGTCTTCGCTACGGCCTTCATTCATGAACTTGATAGGAATACCGGATGTATTGGAGGTGATAAGGGTTCCGGGAGTACGGTGTTTTTCAAGGTTTTCGAACACCTTTTGCTTGATATCGAGACGCTCCACTACAACTTCGATGATCCAGTCGGCATCTTTGACCTTGGCAATATCATCATCCAGGTTTCCCGTTGTAATTCTACTGGCGAATTTCTTGTGATAGAGTGGAGCCGGTTTTGATTTGATCGCATTTTGAAGCGATTCATTCACCAATCTGTTTCTCACGATCTTATCGTCAAGCGTAAGTCCTGCAGCCTGTTCTTTTTCGGTCAATTCGCGAGGAACAATATCAAGCAGCAATACTTCCACTCCGATATTAGCAAAGTGACAGGCAATTCCGCTACCCATGATGCCCGAGCCAATAACAGCTACCTTTTCAATTCTTCGTTTTGACATGTTCCTATGATATTTTTTCGGTGTTATATATTTTTTTTGAATTGATCAATTCGAGAATAGTGTTGGCCACATTCTTGAACGTATCGAGATCCTTCTGAGGAATCGCTGCCCGGACGGCTTCATCAAACCGGAATACTACCTGCTTGGAGTACTCCGGCATCTCGTGACCGAACTCCGTCAGGTGGATGAGTACACCTCTGCCATCCAGGGGATTTGGCCGGCGCTCAATAAGACCACGCTCTTCCATGTTCTTTAAAGTTCTGGACAGGCTGGTTGCCTCCATGCCCATCTTGGGGCCAAGGGCCGTAGAAGGGGTCCCGCTTTCAGGATCTATACTTATTAATGCGAATCCCGTAGCCATGGTGCTGTCCTTCTTTCCTGCTTCTTCATTATACATTTTCATGACGCTCATCCAGGTGGCTCTAAGGATATAGTCTATTGTTTTTTCTTTCATCCGAGGTGTCGCTATTTGAACCCCAAAGATACAAAAAAATACTATGCATGCATAGTAAATTGTCGAAAAAGTAATTAGGAAATTACAAGCCAGGGTAACTAAAGATCCATGGCTTCTTTGCGTGATTTGATATTGAGCTTGGCGTAGATGCTGCTCACGTGGGATTTCACGGTGCTTAGTCCAATGTTGTACTCTTCGGAAATCTCTTTATTCGATTTACCTGATTGAATTAAGGAAAAGATCTTTCGCTCCTGAACGCTAAGGGACGTAATGGAAGGTTTGTTGTTAGCCTTTCGTTTCCGATATAAGTGACTTCCCAGGAATCCAAGTCCGAAAAACCCCAATCCGATACCTATATAAGGTAGCCATGAGGTTTGGGTTTTGGTGATGGGCAGTTGGGATCGGAAACCGGTAAAGTAGGCAGACGACTCATCCTGCCATTTATCCAGGTAGTTCTCATAAAAGACGGGATTATTGGGGTAATGACTTTCAAAATTACTACGATACAAAGCGTAAAGGGACACCAATGCATGCTTGCTTGTATCAGCAGCAAATCGCAGTTCTTCGTAGATCGCTTTGGTGACAAATTCTTTTTTCATGGCCGTACCCTCGTGATGGGTGCTGTCTATAAAACCGTAGGTGTGGTCAATGTTACGCAAACCCGTATTCGGGGCATAGCCTCGAATCGTTGCATGTTTGAAGGGGGGAGGGTCCGGTGTTCCCAGGATCTCTATGGAGGTGTTCCCGTTGGCGATAAGAAAGAGGTGATTTTCTTCATAACCACCAATAATAAGAGAAGCGGCCGGTGCATTCTTCTTGGAGACATGAAGGCGATAGATTCGATCTTCTTCAGGCAGGTACATGGTAGGAAATGAAAATCTACCCAGACTATCCATGCGGGCCTCTGCGATGATCATGTCATTGGACATTGTATTCATCCGATCGAAAGTTGGGATATAGGAGAGATAGACTATAGGTTCCCAAATGGAATCCAATTGTAGCGTACCTCGAATCATTGGTTCCGTTCCGGTTCCGATTTGAGAAAAACCTAAAGGACATAGCGCCAACAGGGAAAATAATGTCAGCAATCCTTTCCTGATTGGTTTTGGTTTGCTCATACGTTATTTCCTGCTCTTAAGGAAAAAGTTGTGAATTGCCTTTGCTCCAATTGGCTTTATCCTTTTGTGATGTTAAAACTATTTCGTGAACGTTGTACAAACGCTTTTCTAATGGATTTCGCCTCCTCGCCCTCAATCGAGTTCTCGTATTCGTCCAATGAGTATCCGGTCGTTCTATTCAGCATTTCAAGGTAAAAAATGATGATCTCATGCTTTCTGTCCTCACTGGCTAATCCAACAAAACGGGACATCATGAACTGGTCTTCCAATGAATACCCGTTCTTTTCTATGAAGGCCCTGGTTTTGGCACCTTCTCCGCTCGGATTTTCCTGTGCCAGTTTTTTACTGTCATAGAACCAGGAATTATGACGGTATTTATTCTCACCTAATGGCTCGGCATTGCTGAAATCATAGTTGTATGTAAAATCAACTTCCGGTAGCCATCCTTCAAATTGAACGATAAACATTTTGAGCACAGCCCTGTTCTCATCCGTAGAAACAAATACAAACCGTTCTCCGTCAGCTACAGGCTTTCCCTGAATTTCCTCCGGATACTCATCCGAAGCCGCAATAATTTCAAAATCAAAATTGCCAACGAAGCGGAACTCTTCATTTACGGCAATCTCGACTTCCGGAAGTTCATGAGAAACCAGCACATTCGAAGCAACATACCTTTTCGAAGGTATCTGAGATAATACATTTTGAGAATTGTAGCCGTCTTCTTTCTTTTTAGTTTGACAGCCGAGCAGAAGGACGACTACAATCAATGACAGGTGAATCTTCATCCTATAGATCTTAATTAGGAGCAAGTTACCCCTGTGCACTATCAATTATGGGTATGGTGATCCTTATTCTCTCCCTGGTGTGAATGGATGTTGATCTTCCCAGTCACTCTTTTAGGCTTAAGCCGTACGGTCCAGGTACCGGCAATGGGCTCTTTAAAGGTCTTGTTTAGCTGACCGCAAACAAGTTCTTTTTTCTTTGCGTTGGAAGAGATCTGACTCTCCACAGAGAAGTTTCCTTGCTTGTCGCCTTTGGGATCGAATATCTCCATGGTGAGTGAACCGGACTTGATAGTACTGTTCACCCCAATCTGAAGGCATTCGGTGTTGTCTTCAACTTCCAGCTTTATGGCTTCGTTGTCCGAACTGTCTTCCAGTTCAATGGTACGGGTCGTCATGTTTCCGCAGTGCTGGGCAAAAGCCAGCGGAGTCATGAGCAAAAAAAGACTTACTGTTACGATTGTTTTGATTGACTTTTTCATCTGTTACGATTTTGATTTCCACACAAAGCTATGGGGCGAACTGCATACTGAAAAGTCATTGCGGTGTGAAAAAAGAACGAAAAAAGGGCTAAAAACGTCTTTAGTCCCTCTAATTTAATGCAAATACGGAGTTCTTTTCCTTAGTTCAATAAAAAAGACAGCACAGGGCTGTCTTTGGTCGAAGAGTCTTTAAGATTCTCTTTCGTAGATCTTATTGTACAGATCCATGTACTTTTCTTTTATCACCCGGCGCCGCATTTTCATAGTAGGAGTGAGGTGTCCGGCATCAATACTCCAGACGTCGGGAGTAAGCTCAAACTTCTTGATCTGCTCCCACTTTCCGAAGCGCTGATTGAAGTTATCCACTTCTTTTTGGATTTTTTTGATTAGCTTGGAATCGCGGATAAGTTCCTCGGGATTGTCGGACAGCCCTTTCTCTTTGCGTTCGTTCCAGTCGGCGATAAACTCGAAATTCGGTTGAATTAGAGCAGCAGGCATTTTCTCGCCGTCTCCAACCACCATGATTTGCTCTATGAACGGAGACTGCTTCATCATGTTCTCAATAACCTGAGGCGCCACATACTTACCGCCACTGGTCTTAAACATTTCTTTTTTACGATCGGTGATCTTCAAGAAGCCATCGGCGTCGATCTCACCAATATCTCCGGTATGGAAATAACCATCCTTTAGTACTTCGGCGGTCATTTCCGGGTTTTTGTAATACCCTATCATCACTTGAGGGCCTTTCACCAGGATTTCTCCGTCATCGGCGATCTTTACTTCGGTCTCGTCTATGGGTTTTCCAACAGTTCCAATCTTGAATCCGCTATCGCGCATATCATTCACCGATACCACCGGTGAGGTTTCGGTAAGTCCGTAGCCTTCCATGACCGGAATTCCCGCTGCATTGAATACACGAGCCAGGCGAGCCTGCAAGGCGGCGCTTCCGGAAGCCACCGCTTTCAGATTGCCTCCCAGGGCTTCCTGCCACTTACTGAAGATCAGTTTGCGGGCGATTTTGAGTCGGAATTCGTACCACCATCCGTTCTGTCCGTATGGTTCGTATTTCAATCCCAGATCGACCGCCCAAAAGAACAGTTTCTTCTTGACACCGGTTAGCTCGGCTCCTTTGGCATAGATCTTATCATAGACCTTTTCCAAAAGCCTCGGAACGGCCGTCATTACCTCAGGTTTTACTTCTTTGAGATTATCACTGATAGTCTCAAGGGATTCTGCAAAGTGAATACTGGCACCCGTGTACTGATACATATACAGAAGCATACGCTCATAAATATGACAGACGGGAAGGAAGCTCAGGGCTTTAGATTGTCCCAGATCAATGGGTAAGCGTTTGGCACTATTAATCGCATTGCTTACAATATTCTTGTGTGTGAGCATCACACCTTTAGGTCGGCCGGTAGTTCCGGACGTATATATTAAAGTGGCCAGGTCATCTTCCTTCACCACATCCATGCGGCGTTGCACTTCGTCCTGATTGCTGTCGTCTTCTCCCAGTTTCAGTACCTCTTCCCAGTTGTCACAACTTCCAATTTCGTCGAAAGAATACACACCTTTAAGCGAGGGGACGTTGTTTTTAATCTTTTCTACCTTGCCCAATACTTCCGCACAGGAAACAAAACAATAGACCGATTCACTGTGGTTTAGTACGTATTCGTAGTCCTCTTCGGAAATGGTGGGATAAATCGGTACATCCTGAGCACCGATTTGCAAAATCCCGATGTCGCAAATATTCCATTCGGTCCTGTTGGTCATCGAAATGATCGCCACTTTGTCATTAGGTTGCACTCCCAGACGGATCAATCCGCGACTGATCTTATTGGCTTTTTCTATGTATTCTGAAGAGGAGGTTGCAATCCATTCCCCGTTGTATTTGGTCACCAAAGCTTTCTCTGTGTTGTAGGTATCTCTTTGGTAATATGGGATGTCGAAAAGTCTTTTTGTTTCGGTCATTGAGCGAAGATTCTAATACTGCAAAATAGCAAAAAATATCCAGTTAAAAGGCCAAACAAAAGGAGCAACCGAAAAGTTGCTCCTCCTAATCAAAATGTATGTTTTTTTACTGTTTTACGATCTTCACTGTGCGTGATCCGTTTTCAGAAGTAATCCTCATCAAGTAGATACCGGCCGAGAAGCTGCTGTAATCAACCGTAATAGAACCACTGTTACTGTTGGATCTAAATAGCGACTGTCCCTGAAGGCTGTATATCTCGACGCCATAGTTTGTCAGTGGAGTAGTGATGTTCAGCGTGTTGCGAACAGGATTCGGATAGATGGCCAGTTGATCCACCAATGCATCTTCGGTGCTTAGAACACCATCCTCGACGATGTTGATCACCAAATCATCAAAGTAGAAGCCGTCCCTTCTTTGGGCATTGTCTGAAACCAGTTGAAAACGAACCAGGATGCTTTCTCCCAGATAATCGCTAAGATCGATTTCTTCCTGTACCCATGAGTTTTGGGTTCCGTCGTACAACGGTTCTCCCGTGGGTTGTCCCGGATTACTGCTTCCCGGATTCGTATATTTTCCACACTGAGGCTCCCAGGTAGAACCACCATTGGTAGAGACTTCAAACTGCACGTAGTCCCAGTTATTCTCGATCTCCCACTGAGCATAAAAGGTGACATTGGCACCTACGGCATCGGTTAGATCGATAGGGGTGTCGAGCGTAATTGTTTCGTTGGTGTTGTTCGGATAGTTTCCGGAAGGCGAGTCGGTAATCGAACTTGAGGGAGATACAAATACCGAACTAGTGGTTCCCCATCCGTTATTATTGAAATTGGTGCTTGTGCTGTTTCCGGGATCGTTGAATACTTCGGTAAGTGCTCCGAATTTTTTTGTTATACGGGTAGCATTGTCAAACATGCCGTTATTCACTACGAGATCATAGACAATATCGTCTCCCGCATTTACAGTACCGCCCAGGGTATACTGAATCGTACCGTTGTCAGTCTCCAGAAGATCCATGTTGGTAAATGTAACTGAATTTCCGGCCGAGGTGATGTTGGCTGAAACCGGATTAATACTTACCGTGAAGGTGCCATCACCAACTATGCCTAATCTTCGGATGTCAAAGGTGGCATTTACTGCTCCCTGATCTCCTACGAAGGTGCTACCGGTATCAGTCACCGTAGCGAAGTTATTAATCATCTGTGCCGATGTAAGATTTAGGTACATCATTTCTTTACACAGTGTTTCGATCTGATTGGAAGGCGGCCAGAATTCGTTCCCTACTTCGGGTGTGAACGCAAATATCTTGTCATGCGTTCCTACGGTACCGTACATGAAGTCGTCACTATCTCCTGAAAAAGGAAAGTCGCGAAGGGCCGTGTACCCGTTTCGGGAAGTGAGCTCGGCGCCTATGGCCTGATATAGCGGATCGTCCGGCGTGGCCACGTCGTCATAAGCAAACGGATAGTACAACAGGCGTCCGAACGTATGGTTGTTATGGGCAATGACGAAGTCATGGTTTTCCACAAACCATTTTATGGCCTGGTTTTCCACTTCCGAGAAGGGCGCTGAGCCATGATATATATCGGAATTTGTATTGCTGGAAGAACCGGGGCCACTCCAGGAACCGTTGTTGGGATCTCCGTTGATGTGGTAATCGTAGTTTCGGTTGTTGTCAACTCCGTGGGTATTGAAACGGTTCTTTCTCCAAAACCCGCCACCGTTGGGATCCGTTTTTTCGTTGTAAAGGTATCCGTCCGGATTTACCACAGGTACGAAGTACAATTCTGTATTATCAACAATACTCTGTACAACGGGATCACTGTCATAGTTTTCAAGAAGATACCACATATAAAAGATAAGCTGAGACAGGGAGATGGGTTCTCGTGCGTGGTGAATCGAGGTATAAAGGATTTCGGCCTCGTTTTCGTTTACATCCGGATTATCACTTATCCGTACCCATTTTATACCGTTTCCTCCTATAGATGGCGTTACTGAATTATCCGGAGTTCCGTTCGTGACAAAGTTGCTGATATCAGCCTTGGCGGTAATGAGGTTTGGATACAGCGAGCGCATCAGGTCCAATTGATCCAACGCTTCCTGATAGGTAAGGTATCCTCCCATAGAACCAAGTGTAAAATTAGCGGGAGTCGTATAATCATCCGAAGCGCCGTCACAAGTAGTATTTCTTTGAGCGGGTAAATTTCTTCGGTTCTGATCCAGGAAGTAAGCCCTGGCATCTTCAATGAGCACTTCTACCTGATATCCGGCGGCTCTAACCTTGTCTAATTCGGAAACTGAAAACTCTGAAATAATAAAGGTGTTTCTCTTGTTAATTCCATGATCCACGGCAATTCCCAGGTTGTGTAGCCGCTGCAGGTCTTCGGGCTGGGAATAGAACACTTTAGCCCGTTGATGGGTCTCCTGTACTTCCTGGGCAAAGGAGAAGGAAGCTACCGTTAAGAATAACAGAAGTAAAGTCTTTTTCATAGGGGGTGTAGTATCGATTATTTTGTTGGTCTCAGAACGGGCCGCGACCTTACTTATTGTGGGCAAGTTACGCAAAAAACAGGGGATATAATAACCGTTACCCTATTGGAGAAGTAGGTTCATGGCCCTAAGAAAGTCGTCCTTCTTTCCGCGCGACACGCTTACACTGTCACCGTTACTCATCAAAATATAACCTCCGTCCGATTTTACGAATTTCTCGACCTCTTTCAGGTTAATAAGGGTGCTATTGTGAACCCGCATGAAAAGATGTTCGGCCAACAGGCTTTCATACTCTTTGAGATGCTTGCTCACAAGAAAGGCCTTACCATCCTTGAGCACAAAGTTGGTATAGGAGCCGTTGGCCTGGCAATAGATTATATTCTCAATGGTAACGAATTCGAAGCTATCGGAAGTAGAAAGGCAAATTTTGTTCAGTTTCGGCTGCTCCTTTATACTATCGATCAGGATCTCTATTTGTCTCTTGTAAACGTCCTGATCTTTCTTTTTCTGAACTTTACCCACCGCTTGCTGCAATTCTTCCACGTCTATAGGCTTCAACAAATAGTCCAGAGAACTGAATTTAACGGCTTTGATCGCATACTGTTCGAAGGCCGTAGTGAAAATGATTTCGAAGTTTACATTCTCGATCTGCGTAATAATGTCGAAACCGGTACCCACCTGAAGTTCAATATCCAAAAAGACAACGTCCGGATTGTGCTGGGTGATTGCTGCAATCCCATCCTGAACAGAGCCAGCCAGAGCGAGAACGGCAACATCCGGACAGAATTCCTGAAGCAGGTTCTTTAGGGTTTCCCTGCTATGTCTTTCATCATCAACTATAACGGCCTTTATCTTCATACTGTGTTGTTTATTCCGTAGTTATTCTTATTCGTACTGTGGTTCCCATTGAATTGCCCCGGGAGTCTTTCTTATCCAGGATTGTTACATTGTCTTCCAGCGACGGATTTAGTTGTTCCAATCTTTTTTGTGTGACCTCAATTCCCCTGGATTTGTTTTTTGTTGCCCGGTGTATCAAAGCAGCTGCTTCACGACCTATTCCGTTGTCATCGATCTCACAAACCAACTCGGTCCCTTCTCTGGTAAAAGAAATGGAAAGTTCCCTGGAACCCTCCTGCTTGGGAAGCAATCCATGCATTATGGCATTTTCAACGAAGGGTTGAATAATGAAAACAGGGACTTCAATTCCATACGGGTCCATGCCTTCCTCAACCCGGATGTCGTAGATGAAGGCATCATCAAACCGCAACGATTCGAGCTCCAGGTATTTCCGAAGCAATTCTATTTCCTTATCCAGTGTGGTTGTTTCAATAGAACTCTCCAGCGTACCTCGCATCAAACTGCTGAACTTTGACAGGTATTTAAGAGCTTCCTTATTATTGTTACTACTGATGAGATGCTGAATGGAGGCCATTGAATTGAAAATAAAATGCGGATTCATCTGGGCCCTCAGGGCTTTGTTATGATTGGCGAAAGCCTCCTTCTGAAATCTTATTTTGTCCTGGAACTCCTTGTGAATCTTGTAGGTTAACCCCAACGAGAATATGAAGATCTCAATGGCGGACCCGGTGATCATATAAATACTTTCGCCCATAAATAACCACCCAAGCGCCCCGGCCATATAGAAGAAGGAACCAATTACGATGAACAGACTGATTTCTTCCTTACGACGCAGCAACAGATATACCATAGCGCCTAAACCCCAAACCGTCATTACCAATCGCTGTGCGCTCGTAGCATAAATGTGCCAGGCAAATGTTTTCGTAAATATGAAAATGGTATCCAGCACTATGATCCCTAGTAAAAAGACGATCATAACGCGTATCGATTTGTGCAAGGCAGGATATACGTTCCGTGTGTTTAAATAGTGAATAACAAACAATAGATAAAAGAGGTTGATGAGCACCTGGGAGATCTGAAACACCCAAAAATTCATGAACATGCTCCCCTGGAAAAGAATATTCTTTAAGTCCAGTGAACCTTGCTCCAGGCAAATGAATGAAGCCACAATATACAGCGCGTAATACAGGAACTCATTCCTTCGTGATCGTATGTAAAACGTGAGTGTAAAAAAGAACATGATAATACATATCCCTGAAAAAAGATAACGTGGAATTACTTCTTTCACTTCGCTGGAATCCAGATAATTGACTCGTTTGTCATGTTCCCGGGCTGAGCTGTAATCGAAGGACCAATTGCCCGGATTCAGGAAATAGTAAACAATGCGCACCTCCAGGTATAGATATCGACCCTCTATGAGTGTGTTAGGGTCGAATTGTATGCCGGTAATATTCAGGAGTGAATTCCTCTCGTCCGGAGCATCGAAAAAGCCGAATTCTTTGCTGTTAATAGCTCCGTTTCGCTCGTAGTAGAGCTTCCCGTACGAATATCCGGTGTGATTGACGTACCATTGCGGTTGTGACAATAAGGTGTCCAGTTCATCCTTAAAATCCAGTTGAATCCAGTACGTTTCATCAGGGTGGGTAAGCCCCTCAAAAGTTTCAATGGATTTGAAAAGAACCGGAGATTGCATGATCTCCTTTACAGTTAACGAGTCACTGAAAGTACGATAAACCTTGAAGGGAAGTTCTTTGGTAAAGGAATGCAGTTCGTCCTGGGCCGTTCCGGCATGACTGACCGACAATAGCGCCAATACGGCAATAACCAGGGTCCTAGGACAAGTTAGGTAGCGTGATAGAGACATTCCCTCCTTCAGAATACGGGTTGTTGTTCAAAGTTATTGTTTTTCTGATATCATAGTTCTTCGCAACATTCAACAATTGAATCTGGTCCTGCCATAGCATCATCTTTTCGCGATATTCCGGGGTGCATTCAATGGTGTCTTCCAATTCAGGATCATGTGTAAATACGATGTCGACACTAACAGTTTGCCGATCAACCGAAAAAGAAACCTCGATCCGGTAATTCTTATATTGGTTGTATATGGCGTGTTCAATAGTATTTTCAAACAGGGTTTGGAGCAAAAATGACGGAATCCGGGCCTCTTCAAAACCGGGTTCGTTCTGAGTGATGATATCGTAATTGAATTGATGAGTATACCGCAATTTTTGAAGTGAAAAATACCAGTTGAGCATGCGTATTTCATCTTTGAGAAGTACAGTGTCCTTGTCAATATGATTAAAGTGAAATCGAATAAGCTTGCCAAACGTGGATAGGTGGGAGAGTGCCGACTTCTTGTCGGAAGTAGTAATATAAAACTGAATGGCGTTCAGGGCATTAAAGAGGAAGTGTGGGTTCATTTGGGATCTGAAGGCCTGTAGTTGCCCATCCGGGTTTTCTGATCGGATGTTTGAACTTTCAAGCGGCTTCTTTAGTTGATCCATGGTGAGGGTTTGAAAAAACAGGCTGTGACAGTTATCTGCCACAGCCAAAGGTTGCTGGTTTTACTGGGTTACAAAAACGTCCAGTTCCAAATAGGCATCATCTCCGTTGGTGGTGAAGGATACCACCTGGAGTACTCCGAAATCGCCTTGATCTGTTTTAAAGAAGAAGCGCTTACCTTCTTCTGAGACATTGGCGGCCTTTTGCTGGTGGGAGTTAAATTCCAGGGCGTCGTAGGCGTCCATGATATCGAATACATCATAGATATTATAGCTGTCTGCAAGAGCATCTGTGAAAACCGAATTGCTATCCTTGAATCGTGTGGTGGATTTCTCCTGAATTCCATTTACGAGTACGGTTTCCGTAACTGCCGTCAGGGATGACAGATAGTATCCAAGTTCATTGTTCACACTAAAGACCATGGCAACATTTTGGTCCAGATCCACATCCACAGCTTCACTGTGCGAAACAGACAGAACACTTCCGTCACGAACGAATAGGTAGTAGGGTATGGTGATGTCTCCATTGGGAGGAAGAACGGTCTGCACCGTCACATTCTTTTGAGACATGGGACGACGTACCACCGAATGTCCGAAATTGAGCGTCGCCGTGTTATTGTTCGCGTCCGTGATGATAGCCCGGAAACTAAGGTCAATATCCAGGTCATCTTCCGTAAATACATAACCCAGGTCATAGGTCTGGATGTTGTTCCCGGCTACAAAATTGGGGTGTCCGGCAGCGATAGTTTCGTACTCGGTGGCGACACCATTCTCTACTCTTTGAATTTCAAGGGACACGAATCCATCGGCAGCGGTTCCCTGGATCGTATAGTTAATTGAGCCAAATCCGGGGGCTCCGATAACACCCATGTTTACTTCTTCACTTCCGCTTATAAGGCTCACGAGAGGAAGAACAGGAACATTCGGATCTCCGTTGTTCGAGTTCGGATCACTCGCCGGAGCTTCTTCTTTGCTACAGGCCGTGAGCAGAAATATAAAGGTCAATAAATAAAGTGCATTTTTCATGATAGTAATTTTAGTTGTTTTTTGTTTTGATGTTCAAACTTACTTCGGTCGTCGCTGCAAAAAGGGAGCAAATTGATAGATGGTAGGTTTGAATTAACGGTTGGTAATTCGTCAACAGAAAGACGTCATTTATCCATGAGATAGCCGTAGAAATTAAACCGGAAGGTCGTGACAGACTGTCCTTCGTCCACGAAAATCGGGTTGTGAAAGGCGGTATAGGTGTTTGAAGAAGGAGTATTTCCACCTCCATAGTAAACCGTATACCCGGCCACTCTGATATAATTAGTGGCCGGAGATCCGGCCAGGGTGTTGTTTCCACCAAGAATTACCAGGATTTTATTTGCGGGAACCGTATAACCACTGGCTACCACGGGTTCTACAAAAGCATCCACCAAAAATCCGTTCATAATTGCGGCAGAGTTCGTACTGGAAATAAGATCACCCGGACCGGCAATAATAGGGGAGGTGATAGTTTGGTTGTTGCTGTAGTTATTTTGACCATAGCGCACTAAAAGCCCGTTGATTTCCAATCGAGCTACCGAAGAACTGTAATAATTAGTGATGTAGAGGTTTTTATCAACCGGGACCTGATAATCTCCCGAAAACCGATAAATTACCGGATCAATATTGGCCATGCCATCCGGGAACTTTGGGTTGATATAGGGAAGCATACTTACCGAATTCCCGCTGGAGATTTGTAGTTCGTCTCCCGAGATACTCAGATTCTGAAGCTCATTGGAATTATCTCCATCTATTTCGGATTCCAGTAAATGCTCCCAGACACCTATGGCACTGCTCCAATAATAAAACCCGCGGCTCGTCGTGGCAGCACCCGTAATGAAAATTAACATTCCATCCTGATCACTTCCGGGATCTGTTGTTGGGAAGTCGTCCATTCTCGGGATGAGAATGCCGTCTGTACTTGAAGGGTTGGCTATGTCTGAGGCCGAAATATCAAGTGTGGCATTTGGAGAGGTATTACCAATTCCTACCTGACCAAAGCCCGTGAATGTTATAAGAAATGCGATAATGTAGAAGCTCTTTTCCATGGCGTACTAATTTGTATCCATGTAAAAATAGCCCCGGCCTCACCACGAAAAGTGTAGGAATTGATAGTTGGTATGTCTCGATTGATGGTTGGTATCTACTGCTTGCTTAACCAATCGTATGCGTTCACAAAAGCCTCAATCCAGGGAGATACATCATCGTCCTTCCGGTCTTTTGGATAGTGTGCCCAGTTCCAGGGAAACGTAGATCGTTCCAGGTGAGGCATCATGACCAGATGTCTTCCAGTAGTATCGGTTAATATGGCGGTGTTGTAATCACTGCCATTTGGATTGGCGGGAAGCCCTTCATAACCGTACTTCCCAACGACATGGTACTTATCTTCGGAAAGCGGGAAACTGAACTTACCTTCTCCATGTGCCGCCCAGATTCCCAGGGTGCTTCCGGTAAGGGAGTTTAACATCACCGAATGGTTTTCCTGAATTTTTACTGAGGTAAAAGCACATTCAAACTTACCTGTTTCGTTATGCAACATCTTCGGCTTTTCCTCATGTTCAGGATTAATGAGTCCCAGTTCTATGAACAGCTGACATCCGTTACAGACGCCCAGTGACAACGTATTCTCGCGAGCAAAGAAATCTTTCAGGGCTTTGTTGGCCTTTTCATTGTAGAGAATGGCTCCGGCCCAACCTTTGGCACTGCCTAATACATCGCTATTGGAAAACCCTCCAACGGCTGCTATAAACCGAATATCCTCCAACGTCTCCCGGCCTTCAATAAGGTCGGTCATATGAACATCCTTTACGTCAAACCCGGCCAGGTACATAGCATTTGCCATTTCCCGTTCACTGTTACTTCCTTTTTCGCGCAAGATGGCGGCTTTGATCCGAGGGCGGTCAGGGTCAATAACAGGCAGCTTTCCCGTGAATTGTGATGGAAAATTGAACTGAAGTGGTTGATCCTTATAGTTGTTGTATCGCTCGGATGCATGAGCTTCCGTGGTCTGCTGTGCATCCAGCAGGTAAGAGGTTCGATACCAGATGTCCCGAGTTTCAGAAATATCAAAACTGAAAGAACTTCCGTGATTCTCAATAGTCAGTGTTGCAACCTTCGAAGCACTTCCAATTTTGGCAAAGTCGACGCCATAATCAGAAAGCGTACGTTCAACAACCGAATCATCCGTGGCCTGAAGTACGACCCCACAATTTTCAGCGAACAACACCGCAATGCTATCATCTTCTCCCAAGCCGGTGAGATCCAGGTCGGCGCCCAGATTTACGTCGGCAAAACACATTTCCAGCAGAGTGGTAATGAGTCCACCGGAAGCCACATCGTGTCCGGCAAGAATGGTTCCTTCGGCAACCAATTGTTGAATAGCATTGAATGCCCTCTTTAAATAATCGGCATCGGTAACAGACGGAACCTCACTTCCAATAGTATTTCGAACCTGTGCGAAAGACGATCCTCCCAACTTGAAATCATCCTGTGAGAACCCTATGTAATAAATACTTCCACCATTTCGCTGCAATACCGGTTCGACGATTCTTGTAATATCATTGCAATTACCGGCAGCGGATACGATAACCGTTCCCGGGGCAATTACCTCCTCGTCCTTATATTTTTGCTTCATGGAAAGAGAATCCTTTCCGGTGGGTATGTTAATTCCCAATGCTATGGCAAAATCTGAAATACCCTGCACTGCCTTGTAAAGACGCGCATCTTCTCCCTCATTGTTGCAGGGCCACATCCAGTTGGCTGAAAGTGACACACTCTTCAAGCCATCTTTGAGCGGTGCCCAAATAATATTGGTCAAGGCTTCCGTAACCGAATTCCGGGATCCTGCAACCGGATCGACCAATGCGCTTACGGGTGAGTGCCCAATAGACGTCGCCACACCTTCTTTCCCCATATAATCCAGCGCCATGACGCCAACGTTGTTCAGCGGCAGTTGCAGAGGACCCGTGCATTGTTGTTTGGCAACCCTTCCTGTTACACAACGGTCTACCTTGTTCGTAAGCCAATCCTTGCAGGCCACGGCCTCCAATTGCAATACCTGCTTCAGGTAATCATGGATATCCGCTACTGTGTAGGACGCGTTTTTATAGGAACGGTTTATGGAAACGTCATCCATGATGGTCTTAGGGGAACTCCCGAACATATCGGATAGTTCGAAATCCATAGGCTTTTCACCTGTAGAGCTGCTTTCGAAACAAAAACGGTGATCTCCTGTCACATCACCTACTGTGTATAACGGCGACCGTTCCCTGTCCGCAATTCGTTTTAGCTTGTCAATATCTTCAGGTCCAATGACCAGTCCCATACGCTCCTGAGACTCATTTCCAATGAGTTCTTTAGCTGATAGGGTAGGATCTCCGACAGGTAGTTTATCCAGGTCAATATGTCCTCCGGTTTCTTCGACCAACTCACTTAAACAGTTGAGGTGGCCTCCGGCACCGTGATCGTGAATAGATACGATTGGATTGTTGTCGTCTTCAACCAGGCCGCGAATAGCATTAGCGGCTCTTTTCTGCATTTCGGGATTGGACCGCTGAATGGCATTCAGTTCGATTCCGCTGGAGAACTCACCCGTATCGGCTGAACTAACAGCAGCACCGCCCATTCCAATACGATAATTTTCTCCTCCCAGGATCACAATCTTATCACCCGTACTTGGTGTGTCTTTTTTGGCCATTTCGGCTTTGCCGTATCCAATACCTCCAGCAAGCATGATTACCTTGTCAAAGCCCAGCTTCCGGGCATCTTCCTCATGCTCGAATGTGAGCACGGATCCGGCGATAAGTGGCTGACCGAACTTATTCCCAAAATCCGAAGCGCCATTACTGGCCTTGATGAGAATGTCCAACGGAGTTTGATACAACCATTCCCGCTCGTCCATGGCTTTTTCCCAGGGACGGTTGTTTTCCAGGCGTGAATAGGAAGTCATGTATACGGCTGTTCCGGCCAGTGGCAAAGATCCTTTCCCACCTGCCAGTCGGTCACGGATCTCACCTCCGCTTCCTGTAGCGGCTCCGTTAAATGGTTCTACCGTCGTGGGGAAATTGTGCGTCTCTGCCTTGAGAGAGATCACACTATCGAACTCTTTTCTTTCATAGTAATCCGGCTTGTCCGCACTTTTGGGAGCAAACTGAACTACTCTGGGGCCTTTAACGAATGCGACGTTATCCTTGTAAGCGGAAACGATATCATTGGGATTTTCCTTAGATGTTTTCTTGATCATGGAAAACAGTGAATCCGGTTGCTCCTCTCCATCAATTACGAAGGTTCCGTTAAATATTTTGTGTCGGCAGTGTTCGCTGTTTACCTGGCTAAATCCGAAAACCTCACTGTCTGTCAATTTGCGCCCCAACCGGCTGGCAAGATCTTCCAGGTATGTGATCTCTTCATCGCTCAAAGCGAGTCCCTCTTGTTGGTTGTAGGAAGCAATATCCTCGATCTCCAAAACAGGTTCGGGTTTGATGTCAATGGTAAAGATCTCCTGATCGAGCTGTTGATACTTTTGGGAAAGCATGGGGTCGTACTCCGAATAGTTCTCGGAGACGTTCAGAAACTCTTCGATACGCTCAATTCCGGAGATACCCATATTCTGCGTAATCTCGACCGCATTGGTACTCCAGGGGGTGATCATAGCGGCTCTGGGACCAACAAAAAAATCCGCAATTGCGGATTGTTCTATTCGAGGTTGGTTTCCAAAAAGCCAGTTTAGTTTTTGTATGGTTTCGTGAGAAAGTTCTTCCGAGGATTGGACAGCAAAAACGGTGTTTTTTACGTCTCCAAAAAAGTGAATCATCCCTGTGACCTGATTTGAAAGTTTTTGAAAGTGCAAAGGTAATTATTTTTAACGTAATCCAACCAATGCCCGATTATACAATAAAACTGACCTATTTGACTCAAAATGCCCTTTTTACCTAGCGTTTTACTAGGTTTTTGGAGTCATTTTTATGTTATACCTTTCAGTAATTTTTTCATCGAAAACCAAAAAACTTACAAATGAGACTTAAAAACTTACTTCTTGCAATTTTCCTTATCTCAGGAGCTGCCCTTTTTGCTCAGGAGACGTATCCACCCTCTACAGTGATACAGGGAAGATTAATTAAGAAAACCATCCCATTGCGGGACATGCCTGTTCAGGCAGAAGCGACTGCGAGAACTGCCAATGATTTTCGGATTATTGAGAACAACCTTCGTGGAAACCCAAAAGTAAACCAGTTGGCCCTTCCTCTCAATGGAGACCCTATTGCACAAAAAGACTTCGGTGGTGTGAACATGAGGGTACTGGAAGAAAACTTTGACGGAGCGACTGCTGCCGAAGGGCAGGCCACTCCTCCGGATCCCACAGGTGCTGTTGGACCTAACCATTATGTGCATGCCGTGAACCTTGTTGTAAAGATATTTGACAAATCCGGCAACCTGCTTGCAGGCCCAACATTCCTGGGAGATTTTTTGGGAAGTGGAAATAACAGTGGAGATCCCATCGTAATGTACGATCAGTTGGCGGACCGCTATTTTGTTAGCCAGTTTGGAGCGGCACCTAACTCGTTGGTCCTCGGAGTATCCGAAACCAACGATCCAACAGGGTCTTATTTCGTGTATGAATTTGCATTGGATGCATTTCCGGACTACCCACACTACTCGGTGTGGCCTAACGGATATTATGTGACTGCCAATAAGTTTTCCGGCAACACTACCTACGTAATGGAGCGTGATGCGATTTTAGCAGGCGACCCCAATCCCCAAATTGTTGGATTTGACCTCCCGGGAGTTACGAATAATCCGAATACGGTATTTAGTCCCGAGCCTGCCAACTTAACAGGAACGACATTTCCGGCAGATGTTCCGGGATATATTGTATATCTGCAGGATGATGGATGGGGAGGTGGAATCACCTTCGATCATCTTAAAGTATGGGAAATTGAACCGGACTGGACCAATACGGCCAATTCGACGATTTCCGCACCCCTTGAAATTCCAACCGATCCTTTTGACTCAGTTTTCGCGCCTTTTGGAACTGGAGATCTGAACCAACCGGGTACCGGTCAGAAGATTGATATGATTGGTGGTATTATTTCCTATGCAGCAAATTACAGGAGCTTTGGAACTCACAATTCCTGGGTAATCACGTTCAACGTTGATATTGATGGAAATGATACCTCGGGTATACGGTGGATCGAGCTTCGCAATGATACTTCCAATCCCTGGACCATATTTCAGGAAGGTACGTATGCACCCGCTGATGGCAACAGCCGATTTATGGGTAGTGCCGCTATGGACGCCGCCGGAAATATCGGAATGGGATTCAATATTGGTAGTGGATCATTGCCCGTGGGAATACGTTATACCGGCCGCTTCGACGGTGACCCGTTAGGCCAGATGACCGTGGCTGAAGAAACCATTGTCGATGGAGTGGGGGTGCAAACATTTACCAACCGATTTGGCGATTACTCTCACCTTACGATGGATCCCGATAATTTTACGTTTTGGCATACTGCGGAGTATTTCCCTTCTACCGACTTTTGGACGACGAGAGTTGCTTCCTTCCGACTGTCGGGCGGATTTGCCAATGATGTTGGGGTGAACAATATCACTGCTCCGAACAGCGGTGTGCTCACCAATGCGGAAACCGTCGATATAAGTATCCGAAATTTTGGTACGGACCCTCAAACTAATATTCCCTTAGAGCTTAGAGTAGATGGAAACCTCGTTGCCAACGAAACATTCACGGGGACCATTAATGGAGGAGATACTGCTACGTATCAATTCACTCAGACCGTTGATCTTTCCAATGTAGGTCAAACCTACAGCATTGAGGCTAAGACAGTATTGGCTGGAGATGAATTTACGGCGAATGATGCCTTTACCAAGGACGTTACAAATCTCATTCCCGATGATGTTGGTGTTATTGCGATCACTACGCCCATCACCGGAGATGGCCTGGGGAACGAAACTGTGACCATCGTTGTAAAGAACTTCGGAGGAAGCACACAATCAAATTTTGATGTTCAGTATACCCTGGATGGCGGAACTCCAGTAGTTGAGAATTTTGCAGGACCCATAAGTGCAGAGGAGGAAGTAAGTTTCAGCTTTACAACTACAGCTGATCTTTCCAATCCGGGAACGTATGTAATTGTGGCCCAAACAAATTTGGCCGGAGATGCTGTTCCTGCCAACGATAGCTTTACCAAAGAGGTGTCCAATATCTGTATCCCGACAGCGACTCAAGGTTGTAATGTGGATGGTATTAAGCGTTTTGTCTTAAATACAATTGATGTCGATGACGGCGGAAACGGTTGTAATACGGAACCTGCCACAAGTCCGACAGGATATGCCGATAGGACCTACCTTTCTACAACACTCATCCGAAACAGCGGGCAGAACGTTTATACACTTCAGGCACAACAGAACTGGACCGGTGGTCCCGGTGTTGAAGCGCTTTCCGTTTGGATCGACTTTGATGACAGTGGCACTTTCGAACCATCAGAGCAGTTGATTGCCGGAGAATTTTTCCAACAGGTAGGAGTTTTGGAAGACTTTACATTGACAATTCCAACAGATGCCGCACTGGGTTCTCACAGACTCCGTGCCAAGGCTATTGATACTTCAGCTCAAGGAGATATCAACGATCCCTGTGGGGATTATTCCTATGGGGAAACCCAGGACTACACTGTGATCATTGATGATGTTCTCGGTGTTGCCGATCCTGATTTCGAATCTTCAGAATTGTTTGTTAGCAGTAAGGACAACAATAATTTTGAGATCATTCTGAATACGTCTTACGCCGGAACTGTTCATATGGCAGTATATAATGTGCTCGGACAGCAAATGTTGTTCAAGAATCTGGTATCTGATGGAGCCCGTTATGTTGTAGACTTGGATATGGCTGCTGTGTCCAGCGGGGTGTACTTTATAAAACTAGGCGGTCCCGGATTAAGCAATTCGAAGACAGCGAAGATTATTGTTGAATAGTTTTCACTAAGAACTTACAATTGAGAAGAGCGGTAACTACCGCTCTTTTCTTTTTTAGTTTGCTTTTTGCAATAGCGCCATGTAGAATCCGTCAAAACCGGTTTCGCTAGCGAACAGTTTTTCTTCTTTCACCAACTCAAAATCCCTGCCTACTTCGCTTTCCTTGAACTTCGCAACCTGTTCTGCATTTTCAGAAGGAAGTATGGAGCAGGTGGCATAGACCATTTTTCCACCCGGTTTTACCATCTTCGCATAGGTTTCAAGAATGGACTGTTGGGTTTCTCTGATCTCATTGAGGAACTGAGGGGAGAGCTTCCATTTGGTATCCGGATTGCGTCGCAAAACTCCAAGTCCCGAACAGGGGGCGTCAATAAGTACTCTGTCGGCCTTGCCGTGAAGTTTTTTTACAACTTTGGTCGAATCGATATGCCGGGTTTCGATATTATGGATACCGTTGCGCCGTGCTCGTCGCTTTAGTTCGTGCAACTTGTTTTCAAAGATGTCCATAGCGATGATCTGCCCTTTATTCTGCATCAAAGCAGCCAGGTGCAGACTTTTACCTCCGGCACCTGCACAGGCATCTACAACCCGCATACCGGGTTGAGGATCGAGAAGCATAGCCACCTTTTGTGAATTGGCGTCCTGCACTTCAAACAGTCCGTCCTTAAACGCTTTTGTCGCAAAGACGTTGGTCCTTTGGACCAGCTTGAGGGCATTGGGCAATCTTTCTATTGATTCGGTATCAATTCCTTCTTCGGAAAGAACTTGCTGTAGTGTGTTTCTATCGGTTTTGAGCGAATTTGCTCGTAATATAACGTCAGCCTGTTTGTTAAGAGCCGATAGCTCATCATCCCAGAGCGCGCCCAGTTCATTTTGCCCCAGTTCGTCAAGCCAATCGGGAACCGATTCACGGAACTTTCGGATCCGTGAAAATTCATCGAATTTGCCTTTGATCTTTCGGGTCGGGGTATTGGCGAATTGAGGCCAATCCGGCAGCTTGATACCCTTAAGTGTAGCCCACACGGAGAATAAGCGAAAAAGATCGTTTCTGTCGAAAGGCTCCTTGCGGTCGGCGATCGCTGCGTAGAGACGCTTCCATCGTACTATGTCGTAGGTTGTTTCGGCAATAAAACCTCTATCGCGTGCTCCCCATCGTTTGTCCCTTTTGAGCGTTTGAGCAAGTACTTTATCCGCCTGTTTGCCATTATTAAATATTAGGTGCAAGGCATCAAGGGTGGCGAAGACAAGATTTCGGTGTAAGCGCATATAATTGAAATTGGCGCAAAGGTATCAATAGGCTCAGAGTTTTACTTACATTTGGCAAAAAATTTAGCATGCGTTTTTTGTTCCTGTCCCTCGTAGCCCTGGCCTTTGTTTCGTGCAGCGGCCCGGGTAAAGAGTTCACCCGGGTTTCCATAGAAGAAGTATTTACCGACAGTCTTAGCATCCGTGCTATTGCTCCTTTGGATACCGATCGCGTTTGGTTTGCGGCCAATGCGGGTAGGGTAGGGCTTATTGATAACAAAACGCCTAAACTCGCCACTATTAAATACGATGATTCTCTGTTACATTTCCGTTCTATAGCGGCACTGGATCAGGCGGTTTTTGTACTAAGCATTGCCAATCCGGGAGTGCTTTATAAGATTGGGTTTGATGGAACAGAAGCTACCAGTATTGAAGAAGTATACGTGGAAGAAGGAGAGAAGGTGTTTTACGATGCCATGTCATTTTGGAACGAAAAGGAAGGCATCGCCATGGGAGATCCCACGGAGGGGTGCTTATCTGTCATTATAACTCGCGATGGTGGGAATTCCTGGAATAAACTTCCCTGTTCGGATATGCTGAAAACCACAGAGGGAGAAGCGGCCTTTGCTGCGAGTAATTCAAACATTTCGATTGTGAACGATCACGTATGGATCGTGTCCGGAGGAAAACGAGCACGGGTATTTCATTCTGCAGATAAAGGAGTGACCTGGGAAGTTTTTGAAACACCGATCGTACAGGGCAAGGCAATGACCGGTATTTACAGTGTGGACTTTCACAGTGAGTCCGATGGGATCATCTTTGGAGGAGATTGGGAGCATAAGGATTTCAACGAGGGTAATAAAGCGATCACCAAAGACGGAGGTAAGACCTGGGAGTTGGTAAGTAATGGAGAAGGACCGGGTTATCGATCTTCGGTGCGCTATGTTCCGGGCTCGGAAGGAAGGAACATCGTTGCCGTGGGGTCTCCGGGAATCTCTGTAAGCAATGACGGAGGGGAGAGTTGGGCGACGCTGTCGGATGAAGGGTTCTATGCGATCGAATTTGTAAACGACACGTTGGCGTTTGCCAGCGGTAGAAACCGGATTTCCCGACTTGTATTTTCCGAAGAATAAAGAAAGGCACCGCCAGGGATGCCTTTTCTCACTTAAAAACTAATTATCTAACTAACCAACCAAACTATCTAGTTCTTGTTATTTTTTCGTTGCTGTCGAAATCGCTCCAACAACGTACGTTTAAATTCTTCTTCCGCCTTTTTTAGCTGGATGATCTTCTTGGGTGAAATCACCTTTCTCAAGTCGGTGATGAGTTCCCGTTGCAGGGCGAGTTCACGTGTCTTGATATCCATCATTTTGTCGATGAGCGAATTGGCTTCATTATCGTTCATATCGGCAAATCCTCTGCGAAATACCTGAAATATTTCAGTTCGCTCTTCTTGTTTCAATGCGGATAACTTGTCATCGAAAGCGTTATACACGGGCCAGAATTTCTCAGCTTCGGATGGTGTAAGGTTCAGCTTCTCCGTAAAGAAACCGGTGCGCAGGGATTTGATGCGCTCCTGCTGCATGCGCTGTGCTGAGACCCCGGCCCAGAGTCCAACAAATAATAAGGTTATTACTAATCGCTTCATTGGTTATTCAATTAATATATCTGATTCGTCCAGATTTTCAAGTAAATAGTTTTCAAGACTCTCGTCGTTAAAGAGGTCTGACTCAATATACACATTTGAAAGTGCTTCTTCGTCGAACAAAGAGGCAATATAATAGGCATCTATGTCTTCATTCCCTTCATCCAGGTAGTTTTCGATGGTGGCGTCGGAAACCTTGTCAAGTTCATTGGTGAGATCGAATTCATCACCTCCGCCCGTAACAATCGTGATCAATAAAGCCAAACCGGCAGCAATGGAAGTCGCATAGATCAAATTGCGTCTCGAGAATAATGAGATCACTCGTGTCTCTTCTTTTTCGGAAGTAACGGACGACATCACTTTGTCTTCAAGCGAGTCAAAGTATCCTTCGGGTACGTTAAATCCGGTTTCCTTCGGGAGACCTTCTTCACCTATTTTGGAGAAGAGTCGGTCTTCAAAAGAATCCATGTATCCTTCCGGAATCCTGAACCCATGTGTATGCTTTTTCTTGTCCATTTGTTCTTTTGACTTAAAAATCGTTAGAAAGTTTCATTGCTTTCTAAAAATCCGGTAATTTTTTTCACAGCTATATGATAACTGCTTTTCAGTCCGCCCACCGAAGTATCCAGTATTTGAGATAGCTCTTCATACGTAATATTGTCAAAATATTTCATATTGAATACAAGTTGTTGCTTTTCGGGCAGCATAGCGATGGCCTGTTGCAGTTTCAACTGTATGGTCTCTCCTTCAAAATACACATCGCTTTCCAGTTTTGCCAGTGCGTTCTCCTTTACCTCTTCGGCTGAGATGTTGTTACGCTTTGCCCGCTTATTGATAAAGGTGATGGCTTCATTAGTGGCGATTCGATACATCCAGGTGAACAACTTGCTGTCACCCTTAAACGAATGAATATTCCGGTATATCTTAATAAATGTATTCTGCAAGACATCATCGGTATCGTCATGGTCCAAAACCATCTTCCGGATATGCCAGTAAAGGCGTTCCTTGTAGTTGGTCACCAGAGTGCGAAACGCTGCTTCTTTGTTGTTTTCCGATTGTAAAGCGGATACAAGTACCTGTTCTTCGCTCACAGATTTACATTTAATTAAAGGTAGGACTAAATTTAGGTTGCAGGGTTTAATTCGCTTCCTACAATTCGTGAAAAAAGTCAATAATATCGATGAAAAACACGATTTGTTCGATAAAATGCAAAAAATATTTTTTTGTAGGAATTTTTTTACTAACTTTATACCATACTTCTTATGTATAGGTTCTCTATTTATAGCCCCAACTGTAATATAGGAACTCAACAAAGACGGGCCGAAGCGGGGGCTGGCCCGTTTTTTTTATACCCCATTTTCAGCTCATTTTCCGTACTATGTCGCCTCTTAACATTTGTAGGAATTTCTTTAACATTTGACATTTAAAACATCGATGAAATGCATATAATAAGGATAAAATGCACTTTTTGTTTGGTGGATTTGAAAAAACTCCTATCTTTGAAGCATACTTATGTGATACAAAAGTCGTTATTTGCCCCAAATCTTATAGCGAACTTGAAAAGAGCGGAGCCCCAACCGCTCTTTTCGTTTTTATAATACCTAAATGAACCGTTGTATAACTAACCTCGAGTATCGGGTTTCCAAGCCTAAACCGGCCAATAACCCAATAACAATTAACCCAATAACTTAATAACTTCTAACCTATTAACTTAAGAAGAAAGAGACTGCATTTCCACCAGGCTGTGGTATACACTTTTCTTGTTGAGCAGATCCTGATGTTTTCCTTGCTCCACGATCTTACCCTTTGACATCACAATAATGTTATCGGCGTTTCGAATCGTGGATAGGCGGTGAGCGATGACGATCGAGGTCCTGTTTTGCATCATCTTTTCCAGCGCATCCTGTACCAGCCGTTCGCTCTCGGTGTCCAGAGCTGAAGTCGCTTCGTCGAGTATCATGATGGGTGGGTTCTTCAAGACGGCCCTGGCGATACTGAGTCGTTGTTTTTGACCCCCACTCAATTTATTACCACCATCTCCAATGTTCGTATCAATACCTTCAGGTAGTTCTTTGACGAATTCCCAGGCATTGGCCACCTGTAGTGCGTTTTCGATCTCCTCATCGGTGGCGTCTTCCTTGGCAACCAACAAGTTGCCTTTCACTGTGTCATTGAACAGTATGGAATCCTGGGTTACCAATCCTAACAGTCCCCGTAGTGAAGACTGTTGCATGTCCTTAATATTAACACCATCTATGGAAATGGCGCCCTCGTTAACATCATAAAAACGAGTCACCAGATTGGCTATGGTGCTTTTTCCACTTCCGCTTTGACCTACCAAAGCTACTGTCGCACCTTTTGGAACGGTCAGGTTGAAGTTTTTCAGTACCCAGTCGTCCTCATATTTGAAGGAAACATTGTCAATACGAATGGATTCACTGAATTCACTTTTTTCAACGGCGTTCGGAGCGTCCTCAATTTCCAGTTCCGTTTCAAGTATTTCCAATACCCGCTCTGCCGCTGCATCACCCTTGCGAACACTATAGCTTGCCTTGCTTATTGCCTTGGCCGGAGTTAGAATATTATAGGCCAATCCCATATACACAATAAAGGCTTCCGGAGCCAGTACTTTGTCCACAAGCACCATAGAACCACCGTACCAAAGTAAGATGGCGATAACGACTATGCCTAAAAACTCGCTCACCGGAGACGCCAGGTTTTGACGGTTAAGAAGCGAATTGGAGAATGAGAAGAATCGTTTTGTGGATTCCTGGAATCGGTTATTGAATATCTTTTCGGCATTGAATCCCTTGATGATCTTAAGACCTCCCAGGGTCTCCTCAAGGATGGAAAGGAAGTATCCCTGTTCCTTTTGAACCCGGTCTGAGTGCCTTTTCAGGCTTTTTCCTATCCGTGAGATGATAAATCCGGACAGTGGGATAAAGATGAACACAAAAATGGTCAGCTGTGTACTTATGGCCAGCATGGCAATAATCGTAAACAGGATCATAAGAGGCTCACGTATGATAAGCTCGAGGATAGACAGAAACGAATGCTGGATCTCCAGGACATCACTTGATATCCGTGACATGGTATCCCCTTTTCGGGTTTCCGAATAATAGGAAACAGGCAATTCAACCGTCTTTTTGTAAAGATCATTCCTAAGATCCCGGAGTACGCCATTCCGCAGGAAAGTGATGAAGAACATGGCCAGGTAGCCAAAAAGGTTCTTCAACAGGAATGTGGCAATTACGATCGCGATCATTAACATGAGCGTTTTCATTTCACCTACCTCGGCCATCCTTTGGTTGATGAAATAGTTCATGTACTGTTCAAAGTAATCTCCAAGCTCGGTGATACCTCCGTATACTGGGGGTTCGGTAATTTTCTCGGAATTATCAAACAGCACTTTCAACATCGGCATCAGTGATACAAAAGCCAATGTTCCGAACAGCGCATAGAAAATATTGGCGATGATGTTCAGCACAGCATAGCGCTTGTAGGGAAGCGCATAACCCAATATTTTTCTGAAATACTTCATCAACTACTTAATATTTAGTTGTGTAAGGATCGCATCGATCTTTGCATCAAGCGCTTCCTCTTCCTGCCCGCGGACACTGATATAAAACTTGATCTTAGGTTCCGTTCCGCTTGGACGTGCTGCGATCTTGCTGCCGTCGGTCGTATAAAAGATAAGCACATTAGACTTAGGAATATCAATTTCTCCCGAAGTGCCGTCCTGCAAGTTACGTACTGTGCTTGTTTTATAGTCCTCTACACGGGTTACAGGACTGCCGGCGATTTCGGTAAGTGGGTTTTCCCGAAGTTCTTTCATCCGGTTTTCAATTTCCTCGGCGCCTTGCTTTCCTTTTCTCACCAGAGAAGTAAGGTGTTCCTTGAAACGCCCGTACTCCTTATAAATAGACTGAAGATAGTCGTAAAGGTTGCTTCCCTTTTGTTTCATGGTGGCCGCGATCTCACAAGCCAGTAGCGTTGCCGTAACGGCATCTTTATCACGTACAAAATCGCCTACCATGTATCCGAAGCTTTCCTCACCACCCCCAATGAAATCCAATTCAGGATGATCCAGGATCATCTTCGCGATCCACTTGAAGCCTGTAAGCCCTTCCAGATAGTTCACACCAAATCCATTGGCCAGCTCCCGCATGAGTGGGGTAGACACAATGGTGGAAGCAATGAAGTGATTCTCTTTGATCTTTCCTTCTGCCTGGAGCCTTTGCAACAGGAAATGGGTTTTAACTACCATGGCTTCGTTGCCGTTGAGCAAAACCATTGTTCCGTCCGACTTTCGAACGGCAATTCCCAATCTGTCGCTGTCGGGATCAGTGCCAATAACGATATCGGCATTTTCTTTCTGTGCGAGGGCCATGGCCATGGAAAGTGCTTCCGGTTCTTCCGGGTTGGGCGATTCAACGGTTGGGAAGTCTCCGTTGGGTTCGGCCTGCTCTTCAACAACCAGGACATTCAAATATCCGGCCTCTTTCAGGACACGAGGAATCATGGTAACAGATGTTCCGTGCAACGGAGTGAATACTACTTTTAGATTTTCCCTGGCGCCCGATTCGACCCCAACGCTTCCGTTTTCAACTGAAGCCGTCGCAAAGACATCGTCAACTTCTGCATCTATATAATGTATAAGGCTTTCATCGGCCGTAAACGCAATATCTTCGTAACTCAGCTGATTGATCTCATTTATGATCGCTGCGTCATGAGGCGGTACCAATTGTCCGCCATCCCTCCAATATACCTTATATCCGTTGTATTCGGGTGGATTATGAGAGGCCGTAAGCACGATACCACAATGACAATCGAGGTGTTTCACCGCAAATGACAATTCCGGAGTGGGACGCAGGTCTGAAAACAGAAACACTTTGATTCCATTGGCCGAAAACACATCGGCAACCACTTTAGCAAGTTCTTTGCTATTGTGTCGGCAATCATAGGCAATGGCAACCCGAAGCGATTCCTGAGGAAATTGTTTCTTCAGGTAGTGGGATAATCCCTGAGTATTTTTCCCCAGAGTATATTTATTGATCCTGTTATCTCCAACACCCATTATACCACGCATTCCGCCTGTTCCGAATTCCAGATTCTTGTAGAAGCTGTCCTCCAGGGTTTCGGTATCGTAAGCTATAAGTTCTTTTATGGTATGCTGCGTAGTTTCATCAAAAAACGGGGTCAACCACAGGTTCACTCGCTCTAATATTTCGGGATCTACATATCTCATGGCAAAAAATATCCGCAAAGGTACATAAAAGGCCAGTCTTGATAGTCTGGATTTACAAAACCTTAATAGGAGGGGATTTTGCCTCAGTAAAACTTTATCGGAGGAACCATAGCTGGCAGGCATTCCCGATATATTCAGCATATCAATCAAAAAAATTGCTATGAAAAAGTTACTACCCTTATGGGCAATCTTTGTGGTATTTTCTTGCAACACAGATGATAAACCCATTGAAACCGTACTTTATGATTTCGAGAATGGCGCCTTCTTACGAACAGTCGCTACCAGAAACTGTGAATTTCATGTAGGCGAACCCACGAGCCTTTTTTCAATAGATATTGAGGAACAGGACAAATTGGACGGCGCGCTCATGGAGTCCGTCGATGTCTTTGTGCAGTTTTTGGATCAAACAGTGGAAGGATCCAATTATTCAACCGAAGAGATTCACCTTGAAACATTAACTCCGGAAGATTTTGCAGTGGGAAGTTTTAATTTACCGGTTACAACGCTGGAGTATTCCTTTAATGAACTTTCTGAGGCCGTTGGAGTACCCATTCCGCAGATCGTCTGTAAAGACCAGTTCATTATTCGCCTTGTACTTAGTTTGTCAAATGGGCTTGTATTCTCTAATGATAATTCCTCAGCGTGTATTCTGGTAAGGGATACACAATATGGTTCTCCTTTCTTGTATACCATTAATGTCGTTGAACCGATCGACCAGTCAATGTTTACCGGATTGTATAGGTATGAGAGTATAGTTGACGGACCTTTTGGGCCCACCTTTGGAGAACCTTTTGTGGTAGAGGTCATAAATGGTCATTCCAACAACGTACGCGAAGTGTATTTCGACAATTTTCCAACGCGCCCTCCACGGGGTTATCTGTTCACAATAGCATGTGACGAAACGATTTTTGAAAAGAATCAGAACCGCTATAACACATTGAATGGAGAATGCCTCAATACGGGAATGCCCATAGTGTTGGGTCCGGATACCGTTAATGCAGTGATCGACCCTTTGGACGATAGCATTTTCGAACTTTGGTTTGTCGAGGGATATCTGGGCTTTGACGGCGGTTTTGGCTTTGGAACGCAACCTTCCAGATTGCGTTTCACAAAACAATAACCCCGTCCAGGGAACATGTAGGATATCATGGTAATTTCCTTTTTTAATGTTGCGAAGATCCGCACTAATAATTTGAGAAGCTATGGCGTAAACCCGGTAAAACTTTATCGGTGATAACAAAAAAAGAGCGGTAAGGAGGTACATTTATGCATCGACCAAAAAAAAACTGCTATGCGTCAAGTAATACTATCGACCCTCGTATTACTTTTTTTAGGGGGGTGTTCCCAGGATGAGAAACCCATAGATATTGTTCTGAACGAAGTGACCAATGGGGCTTTTATCAGGACCCTGGAATTCAACAATAGAAACTATAATATAAATGATCTCAATGACGTCTTCAGTGTTTCTCTCGAAGAACAGGATGCTCAAGAAGGAGATCTATTGGAGTCTATTGAAGTTTACATTAGATTTAAAGACAACACAATTACAGGTGCTGATCTTTCTACTGAAGAGGTACTCTATGAAACCCTAACTGTTGATCGTTTTACGGATGGCCCGTTCGGCCTGCCAAGAACAACGCTCGAAATTCCCTTTGCCGGAGCTATGGAAGCAACCGGTATATCGCACTCGAGTGTTTCCTGTCGTGATCAATTTCTCGTTAGATTGCGTATCGTTTTGAATGATGGCCGATCATTTACCGTGGGCAACAATTCTACGTGTATCATTGCGTATGACACCTTTTTTAGCTCTCCCTTTTGCTATACTATAAACGTTGTGGAGCCTATTGACGAGGATATGTTTACGGGAATATATCGGTATCAACATCTTGAGAGCATTATAGAGGGCGGAGGATCATCCTTCCCTACATTTGGTGATCCTCATATTGTAGTGATCCGCAAAGGAGATGGCACCAACGTACGGCAGGTGAAATTTGAAGACCCAACCGGGTCCAGAGATACCAGTTTAGTTCGCAACTACCGATTTACTATATCATGTGACGAATCCGTTATTCGAAAAAATCAGATACGACGGGTATTTGGACAGTGCAGGGAGACGGGACAGCCGGTTTTGATAGGCCCTTTTGATGAAAATGCAAGTATTTCCTCAACCGACGATAGTGTATTTGAATTGTGGTTTCAGGAATGGGACCTAAGTGGAAATCCGCCGATTTTCACGAAAATAAGACTTACCAAACAATAATATAACCAGAAAAAGAATTGCCATGAGAAAAATAACCCTACTCTTAGTTATACCCTGGCTGGTGGTTTCGTGCAATACGGACGATAAAGCCATAGACCAGGTGAATCAAGGAATTGAATACGGAGCGGTTATCCGCACACTGAGTTTCAATAATTCCGAATTTGTTGTGGATGACCTGTCTAGCGTATTTAGTGTGAATATCGAAGAGCAGGATAAGGAGAACGGCGATTTACTGGAGTCGGTAGATGTTTTCGTTCGGTTCAAGGACAATAACTTAACCGGCGGGGACCTGTCCACCGAAGAGGTTAAAGTACGTACGCTGATGCCGGGTGATTTTCAACGCGGCGGGGCAGATAATCTTCCGCGAATGACCCTTGAACTTGGATATTCCGAATTGCTGGATGCTACCGGAATTCCACATTCCCAGGTGGCTTGTAAAGACCAGTTCCTGGTCCGCCTTTCGGTGAATTTAACCAACGGACTGGTGCTTTCTACTCAAAATGCGAGCTCCATGATTTTAGCTTTCAGAACCTTTTTTAGTTCCCCATATTGCTATACCATTAATGTGGTTGAGCCCATTGATGACGACCTGTTTACCGGATTCTATCGGTATGAAAGTATTGTGGATGGCCCTCTGGGACCTACCTTTGTGACAACGCACGGTAGACCTCAAATCGCCGAGATTACCAGGGGGCATTCCAATACAGTTCGCATTGTTCCGCTAAAGCATATACTTGCGCATCCCTCCAACGAGCAGCCCAGGGATTATGAGTTTAGCATAGTTTGCGATGAATTGGTGTTTCAGAAGAATCAATTGTCCAGCGTTATCGGTGGTTGCGATACGGTTACTAATGCAATATTGTTAGGGCCCGGTGATGAGAACGCCCCGGTTAATCCTACGGATGACAGTGTGTTCGAGATATGGTTGGTCGAAGGATATAACGGCTGGGATGGTGGATGCGGATTTGGAACAGCTCCGTCCCGTGTGCGCTTTACCAAACAATAAATTTAACCCGAGATATTTCTAAAAACCCAGGTGGTATATTATCTTCGAAAGTCTGAAAAAGAAAATAGAATCCCTCTGGTATCGTTTTAGTTAAAGTACTTTACCCCGTGAGACGTTGTATTTACATATTTACCGTGCTTTTAAGTACGCTGACTTTTGGCCAGCGGGAAGCTGCCAATTGGTATTTCGGTGCGAATGCGGGGTTAACGTTTAACTCCGGTGATGCGGTGCCAATTCTGGATGGTGAGCTGGATACGCTTGAAGGGTGCGAGACCTTTTCAAATGAGGACGGCGGCCTGCTGTTCTATACCGAAGGCGTAAATGTCTGGAACCGAAATCATGAGATCATGCCTAACGGTGAAGGACTTTTGGGAAGTTTTTCAGCAACACAATCGGCCATGGTCGTTCCCAGACCCGACAGTCCGAACATTTATTACATATTTACGTCGGATAACGTTCAGTCCTATCAAAGTGGTGAAGGAGGGGTAGGTCTAAACTATTCCGTGCTCGACATGAGCAGGAACGGTGGTCTCGGTGATATTACAATTAAAAACATCAATTTACTTCCCAACGCTTCCGAAAAAGTAACCGCGGTTCGCAATGCCTCGGGAACCGGTTTTTGGGTTATCACCCACCACATGAACAGGTTCTATGCCTTTTCGGTGTCATCGGCAGGGGTAAATAACACCCCCGTTGTATCGGCCATTGGTCCTACCATTGATGATTTTAACAACATTCGCGGTGCCTTGAAAGCATCTCCCGGAGGTGATAAACTGGCTGTTGCACATACCATTTTCGAGCCTTCGTTTTCCGGGTACTTCGCCATGTATGACTTCAACGATGCCACCGGAACGGTAAGCAACGAGTTGGTTCTGGGACAGGACCTCGTCTATTATGGTGTTGAGTTTTCTTCGGATTCGTCCAAGCTGTATGCTACCGGAAAGACTGTGAATTCCAGCGGATTCACGGAAGATGTGGAGGTTGTTCAGTTTGATCTGGACGCGCCGGATATTATCGGTTCCCGCTTTCAGGTAGGTTACCTGGACAGCAGCTTTGTGGCCGATCTCGCCGGTGGACTTCAAATTGCCATTAACGGAAAGATATACTATTCGATTCCCAACACTTCACTTTCGGTGATCAATACACCTAACAATTATGGTCTGAATAGCGATTTTCGCTGGTTTGACGTGCCGTTGGCCGGAAGGCAGGCTCGTTTTGGCTTGCCGCCGTTCATTCAGTCCTTTTTTGAAAGTATTGTAGATGTCGAAAACTTCTGTTTTGGTGATGCCACGCAGTTTACCGTAGATTCTCCCGATCCGGTGACCTCGATCTCCTGGGATTTCGGAGACCCTGCCAGTGGCCCCAATAATACCTCCACACTGCTTAACCCCACCCATGTCTTTAGTAGCACCGGGGTATTTACGGTGACGGTGGATGTGGAATTCGCCAACAGAGCACCCAAAACATTTATTGAGTTCGTTGAGATAAGTGAAACGCCGGATGTGAATCCAGATGTAACCCTGGTTCAATGTGATATTGATGGTGTGAATGACGGTATTACCCTGTTTAACCTAAGGCAGGCAATTCCATTGCTACTTGACAATCCTATAGGCTTTACAGCCAATTTCTTCGAAACACCGGCCGATGCCCAGAATAATGAAAACGCATTGGATCCTATAGGATATCAGAATCTATTCGATGGCCAAACCCTTTATGTGAGGGTTTTTGAAAATGCGCTGTGCTTTAGGCTGACGACCATTACACTCGATGTGGAACCCATGGCCTTTGCCGGGACGACAACCTTGTCGGTGTGCAACGTAAGTTCCAACCAGTTGGAGATTGTTGTTGAATTGGCCGATCTGGAAGCTATGTTACTGGAAACCTATCCGGGAACCGATATTACATTCTTTGAAACCGAAGATGACGCGTTGCTGGAGCAAAACGAATTGATGGACGTTTTTGAGCAGGGGCCTTTCAGCGCTCCCGAATTGTATTATCGCGTTGAAAATGGCAATGCTTGCGTCACTATAGGACATATTCTGTTGGACGTGCGTCAAAGCCCGGTTGTAGATCCGGAGCAAAGTGTGATCATTTGTCCGGATGAAGACGAGGTCGTATTGGATGCCGGAGGAGGCTTTAGTTCGTATGAATGGTCTACAGGCGAAACCACACAGACCATTAGTGTGGATGGAGTAGGGACATATACCGTTACAGTCTTTAACGGTGTGGATTGTGACGCTTCTATCACTTTTACGGTCAGTGCCGTGCCCGCTCCCGCTCCCGTGGATATTATTGTGACCGATTTCAGTGAAAACAATTCCATCGAGGTGATCGTTGACAATCCCGAACTATACGAATTTACGATCTACGGCTTCTTTGCCTTGCAGGAAAGCCCTGTATTCAGTGGATTAACCGTGGGGCCCTATCTGGTGCAGATATACAGGGACGGATGCCTGGTATATGAAGAACAGGTGGTTATTGGTGGTCCCCCGGATTACTTTACACCCAACGGAGACGGATATCACGATACCTGGCATATAGTACGTCGGGGTGAGTTTAGAGATGCCCGTATTTACATTTTCGACCGATATGGTAAGTTGTTAAAGCAGCTCAATCCAGGAGGTGACGGTTGGGATGGTACTTACAATGGGAATCCGCTGCCTTCCAGTGACTACTGGTACCGTATTGAACTTTCCGACGGAAGACGGGTGAGCGGTAATTTTACTTTGAAACGTTGATTCGGTCGCTGATGATGTAGTTGTCCGGGTTTCTTCGACTTCTAAGGATCAATTCTCCCAAAAAACCAGCCAGAAATAATTGTGTTCCCAAAATCATAGCGGTTAGGGCCAAATAGAATTGCGGACGATCGGTAATGAGTCGGCCTTCCGGATTCAGGTACAATTTATCAATACCCAGATACGCGGCGAAGCAAAATCCAACGAATAACATAATCGCCCCCCAGGCACCAAATAAGTGCATAGGCCGCTTTCCGAAGCGCGATATAAAGGAAATGGTAATCAAGTCGAGAAAACCCCGTACAAAGCGTTCTGTTCCGAATTTGGTTTTCCCGTATTTTCGGGCCTGATGCTGCACCACTTTTTCTCCGATCTTTGAAAATCCTGCGTTCTTGGCAAGCACAGGAATGTAACGGTGCATCTCTCCGGTTACTTCAATGGTCTTAATCACCTTGTTCTTGTACGCTTTTAAGCCGCAGTTGAAATCGTGGAGCTTTACTTTGGAGGTCTTACGAGCGGCAAAATTAAACAGCTTGGACGGCAGATTTTTACCGAGTACCGGGTCATACCTCTTTTTCTTCCAACCGGAAACAAGATCATAGCCTTCCTGGGTAACCATTGCATAGAGTTCGGGAATCTCTTCGGGATTGTCCTGAAGATCGGCATCCATGGTGATCACCACATCGCCCTGAGCGATTCCGAAACCGGCATGCAGCGCTTGCGATTTTCCGAAATTGGAGAGGAACTGGAGTCCGCGGACATTGACGTCCTTCTCACATAAATTGCGAATGATGGTCCAGGAATTATCGGTACTTCCGTCGTCGACAAAAATGATCTCATACGAAAAACCATTGGACTGCATGACTTTAGCAATCCAATGGTACAATTCGTTGAGTGATTCTTCTTCGTTAAGAAGCGGAATAACGACGGATATATTCATACGCTATTTTAGTATCCTGCCGGACGGCTCTGTTTCATGATAGCACCTATGATAAGTGATAGCAGGAAGCCGAAGAACAAGGCCATTGCAATACCAAAAGCCGCGCCCAGTCCCGGACTCGACATGGTTTCAACAATACTAAGGCTCATTTCCATTTGTTCTTCCGTAAGCTCCGGATTTTGCTCGATCATTCTCTCGCGCGTGAGTTCCAGCACCTTTTCCACATAGTCCTTTTCAATAAAAGTGACGAAAATGTAGTTGAAGATCACTGAAATGATTCCGGCAATGGCCGAAATTGCCACACCTACTTTCAACGCTTCACCCAGAGACATAAAACCGCCATTGTCCTTTTTAAACGCTTTGAACCCGTATACCAGGAACAGAATGCTAATTCCCAGGCTTATGATGATAGTCCACCAGGGGCGATCTATATGCATATTCAGGGCGTAAAGAACGACGCCAAAAACAATAGACGCAAGACCCATCAAAAGGCCATAGTTCAGGGCAATTTTTTTAACAGATGCTTTAGGAGTTTCCATAGAGTTTGGTTTTTTTGGTCCGCCTACGGCGGAATGGTTTGGTCTGTTAGTAAACAAAGATAGTAAAACGTTACACATGGCCCGGGATGACAAGCCCACAGATATTTTTCTAAAAAGTGACCTAAAGTATTGTAGTTTTGTATGAAATGGTTAAATTTGCAACCGCAAAAATGCGAAGCATACTAAATTTAAAAGAAGATGAAAAAAGGTATCCATCCTGAGAATTACAGATTAGTTGCGTTCAAAGACATGTCCAACGACGATGTGTTCTTAGCTAAGTCTACTGCCGATACGAAGGAAACAATTGAGGTAGAAGGAGTTGAGTATCCTTTGGTGAAGTTGGAGATCTCAAGAACTTCGCATCCGTATTATACCGGTAAGCACAAGCTGGTAGATACTGCCGGTCGTATTGACAAGTTCAAGAACAAGTACGCCAAGTTCAAAAAAGAGAAGAAAGAGGAATAAGAATTCCCCTATCAGATATAGAGCCTTCAGGAAACTGAAGGCTTTTTTGTTTAGCTTTGTTACCAGCTGCAATAAGCTGTCTGAAAACATCTAATCCATGAACTACATCCTTTTCGACGGAAACGTTCGCAATCAACTTTTACCATTTACTTTTACACGTCCGGTAGCCGAAATACGTATCGGAATTCTCACCCTGCGGGAAAAGTGGGAAATGCTTCTGGAGGCAACGACATCCACGCATACAGAAGACTATTTGAGTGTCAGGTTTCCCATAAAGAAGACGGATGAAAATGTCTATATCAATGCTTCCGTAGTTCCAACTGCGAATTTGGTTAACATCGTTAAAGGCCTTGAAAGCAAGCAGGCATTGTTCATAGATGATGAACCCATAGCTTATCAGGCCGGAGTGGAGGAAGAAGTGGATTTTAGTTCCTACGAGATAATTCAGTATACCGATGGCGATCTGTTACGCGTGGAGCATACCTGGGATATTTTTTCAAAGAACCATGAGGCCATTCGAAGGGATTTTGAATTGCTGACCAAAGGCAGGAAATCCCAACCTATTCCCGAAGGGGTCTTCACAGAAAACCCGGAGGCCATTTTTATCGAAGAAGGAGCCACCGTACGTTTCTCACATCTCAATGCCTCCGCAGGCCCTATTTACATCGGTAAAAATGCGGAAATCATGGAGGGCAGTCTTGTGCGTGGTCCGTTTGCACTTTGTGAAGGGTCCACCCTGAAAATGGGCGCCAAGATATATACAGGGACCACGGTAGGACCCTATAGCAAAGTAGGCGGGGAGGTGAATAACTGTGTCATCTTTGGATACTCCAACAAAGGGCATGATGGCTTCCTTGGAAATTCGGTATTGGGCGAATGGTGCAACCTGGGAGCAGATACCAATAATTCGAATTTAAAGAACAATTACGCCGAAGTGCGCTTGTGGAGTTATGAAACGCAGAACTATGCCCGTACAGGCTTGCAGTTTTGCGGACTCATGATGGGAGATCACAGCAAGTGCGGGATCAATACGATGTTCAATACGGGAACCGTAATAGGTGTTAGCGCTAATATCTTCGGAAGTGGTTTTCCGCGTAACTTCATACCAAGTTTCAGTTGGGGAGGTCGCGAAAAATGGATGACCTACAAGACCAACAAAGTCTTCGAGACCGCCAGGATAGCAATGGCCCGCCGTGGGGTGGAATTCACTGAAGACGACGCCAGCATTTTGGAACACGTGTTTGAAGAGACCAAACGCTGGCGGCGATTTGATTAGTCTGAATTTTTTTTGCGCTTCACGATGCTTCTATTCATTTCTATACCGACATCATGAACAGGAAGAAACTCATGAGCGTTACCACAATGATGATAAGGAGACCGTAAATGATCCTTAAGCGTCGCTCGGTTCTCTTTCTCTCACGGAATAATCTCTTCTGAAGCTCGGCGAACTCATAGGTAGTCATTGTTTTGGTTTTCCCATGCGGGCGGTATGTAGCCGTTCTGGTGCGAAACTCTTTTTCATACATGGAATTCCGCTTGCTCTTCTGAAGTCTATTGAATTTTAAACTGGCAATCATGTTGCCTACAGCACCTCCGTACATAGTAACAGGTATTAAAGTGAAACAAAAAGGGAGATGATTGATGAAGGGTTACTAAATAGGTAGTAAAAAAGCACCGTTTGTTACATATAGTGGCTTAGCCAATACATAAAGGCGAGAACGATAACGAGTATTACAATGCGCAACCGGAGTCGCGATTTGAAGTGTTTAAGGCGGTCTTTATGACGGTTCATTACGGGTCTTTGGTGACATGCTTCAAAATCAGGAAATTCTGCGGATTAATTCCCAGCCCGTTTACCTTTTTATTGACAAAACGAATTGCCATATCGTAATACAGGGGCACGATAGGAGCTTCATCGGTTACTATAGAATCCATTTTGGTATACAGTAATTTCCGCTCCTCTATGTCGGTAATACTCAGGGCTTCGGCATAAAGACTATCGATAAGTTCGTTCTTATAATGAGTATAGTTGGGACCGTTGGGTGTAAAATTGGGACTGTAGAACAAAGAGAGATAGTTCTCGGCATCCGGATAATCGGCCACCCAGCTCGCACGAAAGATATCCAACTCACCCGATGACTTCATCTGCCGCAGGGTAGAGGGTGGCATCACATCCACGGTGACCTTCATTCCAATTTTCTCGAGTTCCCGTTGTATGTATTCGCACAGATCGAGATACTGACTATTAGTGCCTATTACGATCTCCGGCTCCATATCTCCGGTTTCAGTTTTGTATTGTTCAATGAGGGCACGCGCTTTTTCAGGCTGATAGGTGTATCCCTCGATATAATCAAAACCTGGTAATCCTTTGGGGATGAAACCGTATACGGCCGGTACCCCCATTCCGTTACGCAGATAGGTAACCATCTTCTCACGGTCAAACCCGTAATTAACGGCTTGTCGTAACGCTTTAGACCTGATTTCGGGTGTGTCGGCCCCCATGAAGAAGCCCAGGTATTCCGTATTCAGATACGGGCAGGTGATGAGCTTTGCCTGATCCTTATATTTTTCCTGAAGTTGTCCTGTGGTCGTTAGAATCTCGTCTTTGTATGAATTATCCAATCCGGAGACAAAGTCAATCTTTCCCTGGGCAAATTGAAGGAACTCACTTTGCTTATCGGGCAGGAAAGTAACGGCCACGGCCTCTAAATAGGGAAGTTGATTTCCATTGTCGTCTCTTTCGAAATACAGGGGATTCTTTCGAAGTACCAGCTTCACGTTTTCCTCCCACATTTTGAACTGAAATGGACCGGTGCCTACCGGATTCCTTCGGAACTCATTGCCGTAATGTGCCACAGCTTCTTCGGGAACTACCGAACAGTAACGCATGGACAGTAATCCAAGGAATGCTGGAAAGGGCTGCTTTAATGTAATGCTGAAGGTTGTATCGTTTACGGCTTCGTAGTGGGATACGTTCTGAAGCACCCAACTTCCCGGGGAAGCGACTTTGGGGTCCGTAAGCCGATCGAAACTATATGCGAAGTCCGAAGCGGTCACCTGCCGTGTGGAATCAGCTCCGAAAACCGCATTTTTATGGAAGAATACATCCTGGCGCAGATAGAAGGTGTAAGTGGCCGTGGTATCATCAATCACCCATGATTTTGCAATATCCGGCATGATATTCAGGGAATCATCCAACTGAACCAAACCGTTAAATAACTGATTTGAAGGCCAGATGTTCTGTGGATTTCTGGCAAACGCAGGATCCAGGGAGCTAATATTGCTGTGTTCGTTGTAGCGGAAGACGAGGTGGTCTCGCTCGGAATCCAAATCGGATTTGCATGAAAGTACGGAAATCAGTGCGATACTTAGTAATGCACAACGTCCTAAGAAGGTGAATGATATGTACTTTTTCGCCTCAAACATTTTGTTTCCTGCAATTCTTTAACAACAGGAAACAAAAGTACGAGAATTAAATTTTCAATGACATTGAGTATCCAACTTGTATTTCACTAAACCCATTGAACTCCCACTTGGCATTATTTGTGTAACGATATCTGAAAAAGAAGGTATCGTCCTTCCTTGCCGATGGTGAAAAATGGGCATTGATCTCTATTTGATGCAACCATTGGGGATCGTCACTTAGTGTCTGAGTGAATGTTTCCTCTGAACTTATATTCGAAAAATCATTTGTCACGGAGTTAAACCGAATCGGTCTGAAACTTACATCCGCGCCATAGCGCTCTTCCGGTCGAAGGCGAACAGTGAAGTCCGGATAGAAACGCCATGTATTGACATCGAAAGTGTCATCAATGTTAGATTTCCCATCGTTATTTTCGACTTGTTGTCCGTTTGTATCCAGTACCTTAACTCTTGCATACTTACCGCCCGCATTTAATTCTAATCGAATTTTGGCAAGCGGAATGTCAAGCGAGATGACGTTTAGGTGTGCTCCTACACTAATATTTTCATACCTCAGGAGATCCAATTGTGTGGCATAGGGAATACTGTCTTGCTGGGTCCCGATGAAAGATGTGGCATAACTCAATGTGAGGTTCTTTTCATTGTTGGCGGCATCCAATCGAGCCCATCGAAATTGGGGTTCTACAAAATTGGCGTATCCCCAATTGAGACGTGTTCGCTTGATCGTGTTCCTTTTAGTATATAGGGGAATATTCCGTTTTAACTCAAACTGAAGAATGCCGTTAGGATCAGCAGCTTTTAAGCCATTGAAATCGGAATAAACAGCGAGATTGAATAGTTTGGAACTTTGCTCTTTACGTAGATCAACAGAGCCCTTGTCCTTCCCAGGCTCGGGTAGTTTCACCTCCTGGTCTTTTGGGCTGAAATCCAGTCTATCATTTTGAAGGGTCTGTACATAATTGGGAAAAACACTTTCCACTTCCATTTCATACTGTTTTAGACTTCCTCGGTAGACATAGAGCGGTTTTGCTTTTAGTACATCATAGTCCTTTGAAGAACTGAATCCATACGGATATGTGTTGGTAAATTTTAGTTGTTTACCGATATTATTACCTAGCCCCAAACTGTCTTGAACTATTTTTCTAAGTTTTTCATTAAAATCATTATCCCATTCCTGGTTTCGCGAGATTCCTGTTATTTTACCAGTTACCACAATATGCTCGATAAATCCATCATTAATGTCCAATTGAATGTCGTCAGCCTTAAAATCCCAAAGAGGGTTCTTTTTAAGAGTAGTGTATATATTTTTTTTAGCAAAGTCCATCTCCTTGCTCAAAATATCAATAGCCAAGGATTTCTTAAGTTCTTTATTTGCTTCTTTGGTGCTTATATAACAGTGTTTTAGGGCATTTAACATGTTCTCCAAATCATGAAAATAACTAATGTCACCAGGCTCGTCTGATTTTGCGCTATTGTTATTCCCAAAGTAATTTTTATAATGAGTATCCATAGAAAAACTCTCCAAGAAACATTTATAAAAACTGTCGGGAATATTTTCGAGCTCCGATCTTGATCTTCTCTTTAGGAAATATTTTAAGGAATCCATTTGATCCTTGAAGGCCATAAGGGCACTGTCAAAACGTTCCTTGGCAACTGCATATTCTTGATAAAGATACTGTGTTCTCCTACGAGCTGTTGGCCCTCGCAGCTTTGGTCGTACATCCGTTGGTTCATTTTGATCCAAGCTATCAATTTTATCCGTTTCGTTTTCAGATTCTTGAATCTTTTTAGGACGCTGTTGAGGATTGATGAGGGAATAGTGATTATTCGTTAGAAGTTCCTCCCTAATATCAATGAAATTGGACAATCTTTCGAATAATACTACCTCGGCTTTCATTAGTTCATTATGAAAGCCGTAAAAATCACCTTGAAATTCATTTTGATCAATCAATTTCTTGTTTTGATAGTACTTGGACACGGATAATCTTAGAGTGTCAAACACTTCAATATTCTTGAGGCGGAGTACCTTTTTCTTTATTATGTTCTTTCTTTTTCCATAGCGATAGCTTCTGAAACTATTAATGATTTGGGAAAAATCCTCCAAGAAAGACTTAGGGTTTTGTAGATATTTGTCCTCAAATTGTTTGCCATCTCGACCACTGAAATGACAGACGATTTCCATTAACATTGCTCTTTCAAGTGTTCTATCTTGCTTATAGAACTTGATTACGGAGTCTGTCTTTGTCTGGATAAGATGACAAAGTTGATTTTCAACCAGTCCTTCAACCTTGATCACTGAATCTCTTTTAGAAAATGTGAAACTATTCTTTATTAGCTTGATCTTTTCATTAAGATCATTTTTCAACTTGACGTCTTTCTCGATCCATTCTTTATTAAGTTTCTTAATTAGCTCATCTTTCTCAACCCATTCCTTATTAAGTTTCTTAGTTAGTTTATCTTTTTCGTCAGATAACTTCTCTATTTTAGTTCCATATTCTAACCAGTTTTGTTCTCGTCCATTGCTTAAAAGTCTGCGTTTGACTACACTATCTAAAAATGCTTGGGTTAAAGTATAATAGGCATTTTCATGTTTTGATCCTATTTCTTCCTGCAATTCGTCAAAACTTTTGCTTCTTGTGTTCTTTAAAACAAGCATGATATAGTGCAGGTTGTCTTCAACTTTTTTTCTGGACATTTTTGATACTTCATTTCTGTTTAGAATATGGTTTTCAATGAAGTAGTTGTCGAAAACATAACAGTCATTTTGGAAAGAGTCTCTTTCAATAAATTCACTTTCTTGGTTTTTATCGATACGATGCTTTTCAGTGGATTCTGCTTTATACTCTAGATGTAATGTGTCTTTTATTCCTAGTTTAAGAAGGCTAAGTTGCTTAATTAGTCTATGATAATTGGATACTTTCTTGTCAAAATATCTTTCGCTTATTGCATCTTCATAATATTGAACATTGGTTATTTCCGTATTGTAAAATAGCCTACCAGCTACGGGTTCAGTGTCATATCTGAATAAGAGGGTGAGTTGCGACTCAAAATAACGGTATAGGCCTCGGGTTCTTTCATCAAGCACTTGACGGGATATAAAATAATCTTCAACGTCGACCTGCTCTTTTCCTTCACCTTTTTTATCATCCGCTACTGTATTATAGTGAACAACGTTGCCCAAATGTTTATAGAAACCCTCATTCAGAATTTCTAACCGATATTTTAGGGCCTCACCAATTCGTTGTTTAATGCTTTCAACAACGTTCTTAGGGTCTTTGCTTATAAGGGTATCGATAATTGTCTCTCTTGTTGGGTCATCGCTCTTGAAGTATTTCTTTTTCTCCTCATCGTTAAAATGACTGTCAATAAATGAATCAATAAAAACAGCATACTCTTTCATTACATTAGTATCTATGTCTGCCGCCTTAATTTTATCAAAAGCTTTTACTTTTATCGTTGTTTCCTGGTACCGATAGATTTTTTTTAATTGATCCTTAAAGCGATCGGAAAAATCGAGTTCATTAAATGGTGAGATATCCAGTTTGATCGGGAGCGAAATGCCGGCTTTGTTTTTGTCATAGTCAATAGTCGGAGTAATGATAACTTGTACTCTTGAAGCAGACGTGGCTTCTGCCTCAATTTTTAGCTTGCTTTCTTCAATAGGGGCCGCGTTGATCTTTTTTTGACTATATCCGCTTGTGATGTAAGCGAGTAGAAAGGCTATCACGATATAAATTCTCATAACTGAGTTTTTTGAATAGTGAAATCGAATTGAAATGATTGATTGTTAATTACTAAGGACCAAACATCTTTAAGAATACCATCCTGGAAACTGTAATTCGAAACCGTATTTGTTAGCGTTCCCACTTGTTCCTTATCGTAAAAGACTTTTCCGGAAAACCGGTTTTCGATGTTATACTGACCTTCTATATAGTCAATACTATCTCGTTGAGTTGTGGGAAAAAGGAGAACGCGATTTTGATAGTCAATAGCCCCGAAAAGATTGAAAATCTCGATTGCATTCGGTGGATCAACTCCACCTGTCATGATCAAATTAACCTGGCCTTCATAATGACCGCTTCTATTATTTCCGGAACTATCTGGATTAAGAACATTAAGTTTAATTTTCTGAGAATCCAGAAGAACTCCACTATTGTCATCTATTTCCTGATGGTCTTCTTCATTGGCAACATGAATTCCGCGAGAAGCGATGACCATGTTGGAAAATGTAAACCTATCGTCTTTAAACCCGTAGATATCGTATCCGATGGAATCTTCTGTCTCTGAAGACAACCTGAACGATGTGCTAATTCCATTGGGAAATGCTTCAAGAATGTAGGTCTGTTTGAAATCGAATGTGCCTATGTCTGGTTGAAAAATCGAGAATGTTCTTTCTTCAGTTTCATCGAAGGCAATAGAGCCAATATTCTTAGTACAACTGAGGCATGTAAGTACTACGAGGCTCAAAACAAATCTCCCCATACTGTTTTGAACTTTTGGTTGGTACTTAAAATTATTAAAAACGAGATGTAGTTATGCGAGGCCAAACCGCAGAATTTTTACGGTTAATGACTTGTTTTACAGATTTTTGAATTTGACAATTCTTTGGATTCTGAATAGTTCGTATTTTTGCAATCTGCTTTTTAATTTTGAAGATGGACGCTACAAAAAAAGTCGCTTTTTACACACTGGGATGTAAGCTGAACTTCAGTGAGACTTCGACCATTGCGAGAAGTTTCACCGATGAGGGCTTTGCTCGTGTTGACTTTTCGGAAAAGGCGGATATTTATGTGATAAATACCTGTAGTGTTACCGAAAATGCAGATAAACGATTCAAGACCGTTGTACGTCAGGCGCAAAAGACAAACCCCGAAGCGTTTGTTGCAGCCGTTGGCTGTTATGCTCAGCTGAAACCCCAGGAACTGGCTGATGTAGATGGTGTCGACCTCGTCCTTGGGGCTACGGAGAAGTTCAAGATTACCGATTACTTAAACGATCTTTCCAAGAACGATTTCGGAGAAGTACATTCTTGTGAGATCGAGCAGGCCGATTTCTACGTAGGCTCTTATTCCATTGGAGATCGCACCCGTGCTTTTCTGAAGGTTCAGGATGGCTGTGACTACAAGTGCACGTACTGTACCATTCCTTTAGCCCGTGGCATCTCGCGTAGCGATACCCTGGAAAATGTACTTAATAACGCCGCGGAGATCTCCGCAAAGGGCATTCGGGAGATTGTGCTTACCGGGGTCAATATAGGCGACTACGGTAAAGGTGAATTCGGAAATAAGAAACACGAACACACATTCCTTGAGCTTGTGCAGGCACTGGATGCTGTCCCTGGTATAGAGCGTCTGAGGATTTCTTCCATCGAACCCAATTTACTGAAGAACGAAACGATCGATTTTGTGTCGAACTCCAGAACGTTCGTTCCCCATTTTCATATTCCCCTTCAAAGTGGAAGCAATGATCTCTTAAAGCTCATGCGTCGCCGTTATATGCGTGAGTTATATGCTGACCGGGTTACAAGAATCCGAAGAGAAATGCCACATGCCTGTATCGGTGTGGACGTAATCGTAGGTTTTCCGGGAGAGACAGACGAGCATTTCCTGGAGACCTATCATTTCCTAAATGAGTTGGATATTTCATACCTCCATGTCTTCACTTACTCGGAACGGGATAATACCCCGGCGGCAACTATGGAAGGTGTTGTTCCAAAGAATGTTCGCCATAAGCGAAGTAAGATGTTGAGGGGGCTTTCTGCCAAGAAACGTCGTGCCTTTTATGAGAGTCAATTGGGGTCTCAACGCACTGTACTATTTGAAGGCGAGAACAAGCAAGGGTATATCCATGGCTTTACCGAGAATTATGTGAAAGTAAAAACTCCGTGGAATCCGGAGTTAGTGAACACACTGCACGAAATCACACTCACCGATATCGACGAAGACGGAATCGTTCGTTTTGAATGGGTGCAGCAACCGGCACTTGTAAACGAGTAGTTTCTCCTCCGGAGATTAAATGTTGATACCTACCGGCAGCAGTTCTTTGTATTGTCTACGGTGTCTGCGCATGAAGGACGCAATTTCCGGACTCGTTGGCACGAGATTGATACTTCGGCTTTTTACTTCTTCAAAGACAGCTTTGATAAAAATATCCCGGAATCCTTGCTCCTCCATATCATCGGGCATTTCATACTTGGTGAGAAATATCTTCCTGTCCTGGAGCGCGTATTCGATCCGCGCCATGTTGTCCCCGACTTCGAGTTCGAATTGCCTCAAGAATTCATTATCGGTAATTTCTACATCTTCGATCATGGGAGTTGATTTTCGTTCGTATTAAAACTTTCGGTACACTGGCACACGAGGTGCTGTTCGGCTTCGTATAGGTGCAATAACTAAAGGGCGTGTTCCAAATATCTGATTATCAGCAAAAACAATGCCTTGTTTGCTAATCCATCGAAATAGTTGGTCGGGTATTAGGAAAGAAGTAAAATCAAAGGGAAGGGGCTTCAGTAAGCTGAGCTTAGATAGAAGGATGTGATATCGATCGATACGGTATTCCTGATGTGAAAACTTCATCATGATCTGCGCCCCAATACACTAATATAGTAGTATCTTTGTTTCGTAAATTTACGAATAATCTTTGTCTATTTCCACTTTTAGGTGTTAAACCTGTAATGACCGCTCCCAAAACCCATGTGTATTTTATGCCCGGATTAGCCGCGGGTAAAGAAATCTTCAAGAATATTGCACTGCCGGAAGATCGATATGACATAACCATCCTTGAGTGGCAGATCCCGGGGAAAAAAGAAACTTTGGAAGCCTATGCGAAACGAATGGCCGAGTTCATTACGCAAGACGATGCGGTTCTGGTAGGCGTTTCGTTCGGTGGGGTTCTGGTCCAGGAAATGAAAGCCTTTCTGAATCTCAGGAAGTTGATCATTGTTTCAAGCGTTAAGTCCAAACACGAGTTACCGCCTCGCCTGAAGTTTGCCCGTAAAACATCGGCATATCGTTTGGTTCCCACCGGACTGGTGTTAAGCACTCCTGACCTCACCAAATTTGCGATAGGCCCCAGAACCAGAAAACGCCTGGGGTTGTACCAGGAGTATCTGTCTGTGCGGAGCAAGGTGTATTTGGACTGGGCCATTAGGAATATGGTCTGCTGGGATAGGGAAGAGGTCGATGAAAAAGTGGTACATATTCACGGAGACAAGGATCCTATCTTCCCTGTTAAGAATATTGACGACTACCTTCCCGTTGAGGGTGGGACCCACGTAATGATCATCAATAAAGGAAAAAGAATCTCCCAAATGCTGCTGGAGGTGATTGAAAAATAAATTGGTGCGGCCTTGATACAAGGCATGCATAATTTTTTATATTTAGTAAAAATTTTGAGGGTATGAAAAGCATGTCGAAAATTGGGGTAGTACTGCTGGTGTTGGCGATTGGTTGGATGTTCATCCAGGCCGTTCAGGAAGCCCCCACAGATGAGTCTTTAGAGAAGAAGTTGATCAATGATTATAACGTGTACGCATTACCACTGCCAGATACGATGGAGTTTGCCGGCGAACGCGTTCCTCTGGAAAACCCGGATATCCGGGAGCGATTTGATCGTGAGCTTTTGGTGAATACCTATTGGCAGTCCAATGGTTTGTTGATCTTCAAACGCGCAAATAAGTATTTCCCGGTTATAGAACCTTTACTTGAGAAACACGGCATTCCGGATGATTTCAAATACCTGGCCGTTGCTGAAAGTGCTTTACAAAACAACAGATCTCCCGCAGGTGCCGCAGGTTTTTGGCACTTCCTGAAAGGAACGGGGAGAGAGTACGGATTGGAAATCAACTCCTATGTGGACGAACGTTATAACCTGGAGCTGGCAACCGAAGTCGCCGCCCGTTATTTGAAGCAGTCAAAGAAACGCTTCGGAAGTTGGACCATGGCAGCTGCTGCCTATAATGCGGGCAATGGAGGTATGCAGAAGCAGATTGACCGTCAACAGGAGACCGAATATTACGATCTGCTGCTCAATGACGAAACAAGCCGGTATATTTTTAGAATATTAGCCTTTAAGGAGATCCTGTCGAATCCAAAGAAATACGGTTTTAATTTCAGAGAAAAAGATCTCTACAAGCACATACCTACCTTCAAGGTCAAGGTGGATACGCCGATCACTGACATGGCATATTTCGCAAAAAAGTTTGAGATCAATTATAAGATATTAAAGCTTCACAATCCCTGGCTGCGTGATACCTATTTGAAGAATGCTTCCGGAAAAGAGTATTATATCAAGATTCCGGAGAAAGGGTATTATAATCCTGGCAACTAACAATAAGCGCATGAATCTTACACTGATCATTTCTCTTGTCATTATCGGACTATTGGCAGGAATCTTAAGCGGATTCATGGGCGTAGGTGGTGGCGTGATCATGATCCCTTTAATGGTTGTACTGCTCGGTTTTACTCAGCATCAGGCGCAGGGAACCAGCCTGGCGGTATTAGCCATCCCGGTTACCTTTTTGGCTGCCTACAATTACTACTCGGCCGGACATGTAAATTGGAAATTTGCTATCATAATAGCATTGGCCTTCGTGGTAGGAGGCTATTTAGGTTCTAAGTTCGCAGTTTCCATAGACCAGAATATTCTCAAAAAGGTGTTTGCCGTTATCCTTGTCGTCGCGGCGATTAAACTGTTCTTCGGAAAATAGGTTGTAAAAAAAATTCCACTAACTACTAGTCGATACCAATACCCTCATTGGGTAATGCCATGACATTGGTAAGCACCGAAATGCCATCGAGGAAAGTGGCATAGTTCATTTGGAACGAAACATCATAGGATTCGTGGTAGGGATGGAAGGCACCACGCCGTACGTCGATGATGCGTTTGTCTTCCGAAAGGAAGAAGCATGTGGGAAAGCCAAGGCTGTGTTTCATGCGCTCGATAATGTGCGAATGTTTGTTTTCGGCCTCGTCT